>CAMNAQ010000001.1 GCA_946531495.1 uncultured Lachnospiraceae bacterium
TATGGGAGGGGTGACCGGTATGGTGATAACAGACAGCCGTATAGATGACGGCAAGGCATTCGACTGGGGGAGAACCTCGGAAGAATATGCAAAATACAGGGATATATATCCTGATGAATTCTACAGGAAAATAGCGGACAGAGGTCTCTGCATAAATGGGCAGAAGGTGCTTGATCTGGGGACGGGTACAGGCGTGCTGCCCCGGAATATGTACAGGTACGGAGCAAGCTGGACAGGTACGGATATCTCTCCGGAGCAGATAAAGCAGGCAAAGCGCCTGTCTGATGAAGCCGGGATGAAGATAGATTATTATGCGGTGCCCACCGAAGAGATCGATTTCCCCGCAGGCAGTTTTGATGTGATCACGGCCTGCCAGTGTTTCTGGTATTTTGACCATGAGAAGGTCATGCCCAGACTGGCAGAGCTTCTGAAACCTGATGGAAAGCTTCTGATACTTTACATGGCATGGCTTCCTTATGAAGACAGGATAGCGGGTGCAAGTGAGGAGCTTGTCCTCAGGTACAGTCCAAAGTGGTCGGGCGGGGGAGAGACAAAGCATCCGATCGGTATTCCGGAAGCCGCATATAAATATTTTGAACTTAAAGATCATGAAGAGTATGATCTTATGGTGCCCTTTACCAGGGAATCCTGGCATGGAAGAATGAAGGCATGCAGGGGTGTTGGTGCATCGCTGACCGGTGAGGAACTGGTAAAATGGGATGAAGAGCACAGAGGACTGCTTGAAAGGATTGCACCTGATAAGTTTGAGGTGCATCATTATGCGGCATTTGCTGAGCTCAGAAAAAAATAAGACATACCGAGGGGATAGGAATTTAATGGGCAAGACTGTTCAGATAGTGATCGTCGAAGATGACAGAGACCTAAACAGCGGGCTTTGTAAGGCACTTAAGAGTGAGGGAAGAAATATTGTATCCTGTGAGAGCATAAAGGAAGCAGGTGATCAGATATTCTTATCTACTCCCGATCTGGTGCTTCTTGATATCAATCTTCCCGACGGCAACGGACTCGATCTTCTTAAGGAGATCAAGAAGGAAGGACTTACCATTCCGGTGATACTCCTCTCCGCAAACGATACGGATGCGGATGTTGTCCGCGGACTGGATCTGGGAGCGGATGATTATGTTACGAAGCCGTTTTCATTGAGCGTGCTCAGAGCAAGGGTCAATACCCAGCTCAGAAAAGCGGAAAGCTTCCAGGCCCCGGACAGCGTGATCCGGTTCGATAAATACTCATTTGATTTTGATAAGATGATATTTACCGTGGACGGATCCGAAGTATCCTTAAGCAAAACGGAGCAGCGTCTGTTGAAAATGCTCGTACTCAATAAGGGTGTCACCATGGGAAGGGACGATCTTATAGACAGGCTGTGGACGGACGGCGCGGAATTTGTGGATGAGAACGCTCTGTCCGTTGCCATAAAAAGACTCAGGGACAAGCTGGAAGCCAAGGAATATATAAAGACTGTCTACGGACTGGGATATCAGTGGGTGAAGACAGATGGATGAATTGTTGATATATATGCTCTCAGCGCTTGCCGTGATAATGGTCCTTGCGATCATATTCTGTGTATATAAAAGCATTCAGGCCGCAAGGACCATGAACAGCATTGAGAAAATGCTGGAAAGTGCCATAAAGGGAGAGTTTAACGAAAAGAGCTTCAGTGAGGAAAGGTTCTCCAAGCTGGAATCACAGTTTGCCGATTATCTGAAATCTTCTTCCCTGTCGGCGCTTAATGTAAAAAATGACAGGGACAAGATAAAGACTCTTATCTCCGATATTTCCCATCAGACCAAGACTCCCATTGCAAATCTCCTGCTTCACAGTGAACTTTTGCAGGAATCGGGATTAAATGATGACCAGCAGGAGAGCCTGGATGCCATATCCTCCGAAGCAGAGAAATTAAGATTTCTTGTTGATGCCCTGGTCAAGCTGTCCCGTCTTGAAAACGGGATCCTGGCGCTTGATCCTAAACCTGATGACCTTGGAAGACTCTTAAAGGAAATCTCCGTTTCGATGAGGAAAAAGGCAGAGGCAAAGGGCTTATACCTTAATGTCACCGCAGACAGCGAGCAGGCTGAATTTGACTATAAATGGACGTTGGAAGCGGTGAGCAACATAGTCGATAATGCCATTAAATATACGGCAAAGGGCGGTATCGACATATGCTTTAAGTCCTCGGAGATGTTCTCCTGCATCAGTATTAAGGACACGGGCATAGGGATCGCAGAGGAGGATATCCCCAGGATCTTCGCACGTTTCGAACGTCTTCAGTCATCACGTGATAGGGAAGGCGTCGGAATAGGATTATATCTTTCAAGAGAGATAATCCGGAATGAAGGCGGATATATAAAGGTCAATTCCAAAATGGGAGAGGGTTCGGAGTTTCTCATCTATTTAAAAAAGACGGTCTGAAATCTGTCAAAACTGTAAGAATCTTTTTTTCTCATGAAAGATTCCTGAAAGATTTAAATGCGATACTAAATGCGTGGAAAGGAAAGCCACGCATTTATTTTTGAGATAACGAGGATGAAAAAATGAGTATTTTATCAGCTAAGAATCTAATGAAGGTATACGGACAGGGTGAAAATCAGGTAAAGGCCCTGGACGGGGTAAATCTTGAGGTCAATAAGGGAGAATTCCTTGCTATCGTCGGAACATCGGGCAGCGGCAAGTCCACACTCCTTCATATGCTCGGGGGACTGGACAGACCCACATCCGGAGAGGTCATCGTGGACGGAAAGAATACCGCATCCCTTAAGGATGACGAGCTGACCATATTCAGAAGAAGAAAGATCGGATTCGTATTCCAGGCATTTAACCTTGTTCCGGTGCTGAATGTATATGAAAACATCATTCTCCCCATCGAGCTTGACGGAGAGAAGGTTGATAAAGAATTTGTCGAAGAGATAATCGATACCCTGATGCTCTCCTCCAAGAAGGAAGCTCTTCCCAACCAGCTGTCGGGAGGCCAGCAGCAGAGAGTGGCCATAGCAAGAGCTCTTGCCAGCAGGCCGGCCATCATTCTGGCTGATGAGCCCACCGGAAATCTTGATTCCAAGACAGGTCAGGATGTTCTGAGTCTTCTGAAGGTTTCCGCAGAGAAGTTTTCCCAGACACTGGTGATGATCACCCACAACGATGAGATAGCCCAGCTTGCAGATCGCGTAATAAGGATCGAAGATGGCAGGATCGTTTCCGAAAGTGAGAGGAGATAAGAGTCATGAAGGTCAATAACAAAAAATGTGTGCGCAAGATCGCCATGCGCTGCCTTATGGCAAATAAAAGACGTAATATCATCACCATCGCAGCCATCGTTCTGACAGCTATCCTTTTCACTACTCTTTTCACCATCGCTCTTTCAATGAATGCTTCTTATGAAAAGAGCATCTTCAGACAGCTTGGAGGAAGCAATCACGGAACCTTTAAGGATCTTACGGACGAACAGGTTGAGGTACTTGAGGGAAACGGTCTCATCAGAGCGTACGGAGTAAGGACCATTGCCGGTATCATTGATGAAGCCCCTTTTACAAAGCAGTCCGCCGAGGTAAGCTACATGGATGATACCTGTGCGGAGTGGAGCTTTATAAAGCTCGAAGAAGGACATATGCCTCAGGCATATAACGAAGTCATAATGGATACCGAGTCGCTAAGGCTTCTTGGAGCAGAACCCGTACTCGGCCGGGAGATAGAGATCTCCTTCAATATAAACGGGATCTCAGAGCCTGAAGCAAAGGTTACCGATACCTTCGTACTGGCAGGATATTGGGAGTATGATCCCTTATGTCCCGCACATTATATAAATGTATCAGAGGATTACATTGATGATCTCGGCAGGACCGCCGTAGAAAGAGGATACGATTCCTTTAGGACAGATCTGAACGTAATGTTTTCTTCCTCCTTTGATATACCCGGAAAAATGGAGAAGGTTCTGGCTGCATGCGGATTTACCTCCGAAGATGCGGGAAGTGAGAACTATGTAAGATTCGGCGTCAATCCCGGCTTCACAATGTCCGGCCTCTCAGACGGTCTTTCCGCAGGGATGCTCTTACCGATACTTGCTTTTTCCCTTCTTGTGATATTTACCGGATATCTTATCATCTACAACGTATTCCAGATCTCTGTTGCATCGGACATCCGTTTTTATGGTCTGTTAAAGACCATCGGAACCACCGGGAAGCAGCTTAAAAGGATCATCAGGGATCAGGCTCTGGTACTCTGCATAATAGGCATCCCCCTCGGACTTCTTCTTGGCTACGGTCTGGGTGCCGTTCTGACCCCCGCAGTTTTAAAGACCACCACCATTTCTCTGAATTCCCTTACCGTAAGCGCTTCTCCCGTGATCTTTATCGGTGCTGCGATCTTTGAGATCGTGACGGTACTCATCTCTGTATCAAAGCCCGGACGCATGGCAGGAAAGGTATCTCCCGTAGAGGCTTTGAGATACACCGAAGCACTTGACCTTCACAAAAAGAAAAGAGTCACAAGGGGAGCAAAGGTTACCGCGATGGCTTTTGCCAATATGGAAAGAAACAAAAAGAAAACCGTACTGGTATTTGTTTCCATCGCACTGTCACTTGTGATCCTGAATGCGGTATATCTCTTTGTGGGCGGATTTGACAGTGAAAAGTGGCTTGATTCACAGGTCCATACGGACTTCCTGGTGGGAAATGTGGACTACTTCAAATTTCAGGGGGCAGGAAATAATCCGCTGGATGCAGGTGAGATCGAAGCAATAAGAGAAAATGTTACCGAAGAGGCCGGCGGATTTGCATATGATGTTGCCGGGATCCCTCTCATCAAGGTAGATGATCCCGTATATGACGGATTCGTCGCAAGGCTCGGCGGAGATTACGGCCTTGCAAATGATGCCGGCGACGGAATGCACTACATAGACTGCAAAGCAGAGGGTATGGATGAATACCTTGTTGAGAAGCTTCAGGTATACGAAGGAGATGCTTCCCTTCTTAATGATGCGGACGGAAAGTATATTGCGATCATCACCCATGCGGATGAATCCGGAAATCTGTACCTTGATGAAAATGCTCCGAAGATAGGGGATACACTGACATTTGCGGTAGCGGATGAAGTGGAAGTAATATCGGATACAGCGGGTGAAAGAGTCGGATTCAACGGTCTTAAGGAAAGTGAGTTCACCGTCTGCGCATATGTAGGTGTTCCCACAGCGATCGGCCCCAGAAGAGGAAGCTATGCTTACGATGTGGTATTTGGAAGCAATACACTTAAAGAGGCAATGGGCGAGAGCGCAGTTCCCATGTTCTATGCCTTTGATACTCCCTCCGGTGAGGAAGAATTAAAAGCGGAAGCTTTCCTGAGCGATTACTGCGAAAGCTCAGCAGGAGTTATTGAATATGAGAGCAAGGCTTCAAAGAGAGCAGAGTTTGATAACTTTAAGAATATGTTCTCTCTTCTGGGCGGGGTGCTATGCCTGGTGATCGGATTTGTGGGAGTGCTCAATTTCTTCAACACCGTAATGGCAGGCATTATTTCAAGAAAGAATGAGCTGGCCGTTATGCAGGCCATCGGCATGACCGGAAAGCAGGTAAAGGAGATGCTGATGACAGAGGGCCTTATCTATACTGTCGGCTCAGGCATCATAGCTCTCGCAGTATCGATAGCTTTTATTCCCGTCCTCAACGCTGCCTGTGAAGAGATGTTCTGGTTCTACTCGGGTCATTTCTCAGTCATGCCCTTTGCATACGTAATGCCTGTGATCGCGGTCCTCGGACTCATCATCCCCCTGATGGCCTACAGCAGACTTTCCAGAGCAAGTATTGTGGAAAGAATACGCGAGATAGGATAACTTAGGTGCATTTGATCCCCAGATACAATATAATATGAACAGGTGATTCGAATAAACGATCGGGGAGAATATGTTTGGAAAGAATCTTGACCTAAACGAACAGACCATGACCTTCATCGAGGAACTGGGAAGGCATATGCCCGGAGGGTTTTTTATCTACAAATCCGAAGGTGACGGAGAGATCATCTATGCTAATGATGCGGTGGTGAGATTATTCGGATGCGATGATGCCGATGATTTCAGGAAGCATACCGGAAATACGTTTAAGGGTATGCTCTACCCGGATGATTATGCGAAGGTTTCTGCTTCAGTAGATGATCAGATCAGGATGAGCAATGAAAAGATGGATCATGTTATCTATCGTATCATCCGGAAGGACGGAAGCATACGCTGGATCGATGATTATGGTCATTATACGCTAACCGATAATTACGGCGGAATATATTATGTTTTTATCGCAGATGTAACGGAGCAATACGATCCCAAGGAGAGAAATGACTTAAAGGAACAGCTGGTCAGCGAACAGTACAGAAGCGATCAGCAGGATAAGATGATAACGGCGCTCGCATCGGATTACAGGAGTGTTTATCATATAGATCTTGACCGAAATGAAGGCGTGTGCTACAGATCCGATCCCGATGATAAGGAGCAAAGTCCCGTAGGAGAGCGATTTCCTTACCTTGAACGCTTCATGTGGTATGCGGACCATTCCGTAGATCCCGATTACAGAGAGGGATTTTTAAGATTTATATATCCGGATAATATCCGTAAGGAGCTTGCCGATAAACCGATAATCGCCTTCCGCTATCTTGCACACAGGAACGGAACGGATTACTATGAGATGATCCGCATGGCGGGAGTGAGGCAAGCGGTTGACAGGGAGGATCATATCGTACATGCCGTCGGGCTCGGACTTGCCAATATCGATGCGGAAATGCGTGATCAGATGTCCAAGAGCCGTGTTCTTCGTGAAGCTCTTGATGCGGCCCAGGAAGCCAACAGGGCAAAGTCGGCATTTCTGTCCAGCATGAGTCACGAGATCAGAACGCCGATGAATGCCATAATAGGGCTCAACAACCTCGCCCTTCAGAGGGAAAATATAGATGAAGATATAAGAGAATATCTTGAGAAGATAGGAGCCAGTGCGTCGCATTTACTTGATCTGATCAATGACATTCTTGACATGAGCAGGATCGAGTCCGGCAATATGATCCTGAAAAACGAGCCGTTTTCGCTTAGGCGCGTTTTGAATCAGATAAATAGCATGGTAATGCCCCAGTGTAATGACAAGGGCCTGGATTATACATTCAATATCCCGGGTGAAGTGCCGGACGGTTATGTGGGAGATGAGATAAAACTCAAAGAGGTTCTGATCAATATTCTCAGTAATGCGATAAAATTCACGGATGCTCCGGGAAATGTATATCTTATCGTGGATAGGGAAGCCTTTTTTGAGGAACAGTCAACTCTGAGATTCGTTATAAAGGATACGGGGATTGGGATGGACAGCTCGTTTATTCCCAAGGTATTCGATACTTTCTCGCAGGAATACAATGGCAGAACCAATAAGTACGGGAGTACCGGACTCGGGATGGCGATAACGAAAAATATCGTCGAGACTATGAATGGTTCGATATCGGTAGAGTCACAGAAAAATATCGGAACCGTATTTACGGTAGTTATCCCATTTAAGATGTGTGAAAATACAGAAGAACATGAAAGCATTGAGATCCATTCCCAAACAGCCGGACTTGAAGGAAGACATTTGCTGCTTGCAGAGGATGTAATAATAAATGCGGAGATTGTGAAGGAGATATTAAGAGGAAAGGGAGCTTTAATAGATCACGCCGAAAACGGCAAGGCCGCACTTGATATGTTCAGCAGAAGTGATATCGGATACTATGATGCGATACTGATGGATATACGAATGCCGGAGATGGATGGATTGGAGGCGACCGAAAAGATCCGGTCACTTGACAGGATCGATTCCTCAAAGATCCCGATAATAGCTATGACAGCGAATGCTTTCGATGAGGATGTTCAGCGTTCGCTTCAGGCCGGAATGAATGCACATTTGTCAAAACCGGTTGAACCGGACAGATTGTATCAGACCCTTGGGGAGCTGATATGGGAATACCGACAGGATCATAAGGAGGGAACGGAATGATAACATTAGACGCTCTGCGTGAATTTGGCGCCGATACGGACAGAGGACTTGCCACATGTATGGGAAATGAAGCACTGTATCTTCGGCTTGTGAGCTCTGTTTCTTCTGAAAAGAGCTTTGACGATCTTTCTTCCGCCATAAAGGCAGGAGATTTGGATTCGGCTTTTGAAGCGGCTCATGCGTTAAAGGGTGTTCTCGGAAATCTGTCCCTTACACCTTTATACGAAAAAGCCTCGGAAATAACCGAATTTCTGAGAAACAAAACGGATACGGATTACGGCAAGCTTTTGGATGAACTTATGAGTAAAAAGGATATTCTGACAGATCTGTGTAAATGATATTTTAGCATGGATGACGGTATTTACGCAGACTTTCATGATCCGGCCGGAAAGCTTGCTTCTCTTTTCCGGCAGGAACGGGGTTGTAAAGGAGTAAAAGATGAAAAGAGTACTGCAAAACGCCAGGGCAAAAAGAAAGGTACTTGTGGTCGAGGACGAATGGATAAACCGGGAGATACTCGGTAACATGCTTTCCGAAGAATATGATGTTGCCTATGCCGAAAACGGACAGCAGGCCATCAGTCTTCTTCAGGAGGATGCAGATTCTTTCTCACTTATACTGCTCGATCTTATGATGCCTGTAATGGGCGGAGAGGAAGTGCTTAAGATCTGCAGATCGGATACTGCTCTGACCGGCATCCCGGTGATCGTAATTACCCAGGATGAAGATGCGGAGGTTTCAAGCATACGGGCCGGAGCGGATGATTTTATCAAGAAGCCTTACGATATGCCTGAAGTGATACTGGCAAGATGTGAGAGGATCATCGATCTGTATGAACAAAAGAAGCTCATTGATTCGGCTGAGATCGACCCCCTGACCGGATTATATACAAGGGATTTCTTCTTCGAATATATAAGACAGATGGAAAAGTACAGCGATGCGAACATGGATGCGATCGTTATGGACGTTGAACATTTCCATCTGATAAATGAAATATACGGCCGCAGTGAAGGTGACAGGATCCTTAAAAAGATCAGCTCGGTGATAATGACGGAGCTGCGCGACAGTTTTGCAATAGCCTGCAGATGTGCTGCTGACACCTTTTACATATATCATTCCTGTTCATCCGATTACTGCATGCTTGCTGAAAAGATACTGGGTGAGATGGCCAGCGTTTCGTTCAAAAGCACCAAGATCAGGCTGCGTATAGGCGTTAACAAAAGCGTTGACAGAAATACTGCACCGGAGCAGTGGTTTGATCATGCAAAGCTTGCATGCGACGGACTCCGCGGGGATTATACAAAACAGATAGCATATTATGACAGTGCCGCCCATGACAGGCAGCTGTACCATGAAAGACTGATACGGGACATGGACAGCTCAATAGCAAACAAAAACTTTACTGTCTATTTTCAGCCCAAATACGGTATTGAAGGAGACAGACCTGTTCTAAAGAGCGCGGAGGCGCTTATCAGGTGGATCCATCCGGAGCTTGGAATGATCAATCCCGGAGACTTTATCCCGCTTTTTGAAAGTAACGGCCTGGTCCAGAAGCTTGACCGTTTTGTCTGGGAGGAGGCTGCTTCGCAGATAGCTTTCTGGAAGAAGAAATTCGGGTTCACAATCCCGGTTTCCGTGAATGTATCAAGAATAGATATCTTTGATCCCGATCTTGAGGACAGGCTTCTTGGAATACTTGATAAAAACGGTCTTTCTTCCGGAGAAATGCTGCTTGAGATAACCGAAAGCGCATATTCGGACAGTGCAGAGAGACTGATAGAAGTAGTGAATAATTTAAGAGCCAAAGGCTTCAGGATCGAGATGGACGATTTTGGGTCCGGCTATTCATCCCTTAACATGCTCACCACCATTCCCATAGATGTCCTTAAGATGGATATGAAATTTGTAAGCAATATGCTTAAGGATGATAAGAGTCTGAAACTGTGTGAACTGGTGATGGATATATCAAAATTCCTTGAAGTTCCCGTGGTGGCAGAGGGTGTTGAAGAAAAAGCCCAGCTGGACAAATTAAAGGATATGGGATGCACGATCATACAGGGATATTATTTTTCCAAACCGCTTCCGGCTGATCAATTTGAGAAACTGATCAAAAAGGAAACAGAAGCTTAAGCAAAGAATTTCTGAAGAGCATCCAGAAGCTCTTCATGAGGTATGGATTTCAGGAGATAACCGTCAGGCCTTTGCTCAAGTATTTTCACCACCCTGTCCTTGTCGTTCATGCCCGTAAGGAATATTATGGGAATACGCTCATTGACATGATTGGACCTGATCTTTTGCATAACCTTCTCACCGTTCATTCCGGGCATCTCATAATCGAGAAGAATAAGATCGGGGCGTTTTTTATCCAGGTAAGCAAGTGCACTTGCTCCCGAATGTGAGCAGTCCACATTGTACGAGGAAGACAGCCAGTTTTCCATGATATGGAGAAAATCCGGATCATCATCGATCACAAGGATCGTGCGGATACGGTCATTTCCGAGAGACATATTATGGTATTTCGAGATATCGGCAGCCATTATCTCCAGATTGATGGGGCGCGGGTACACGGACCTTATGTATTCGCGTCCGTAAATATCCTGTGCCGTAGCTATATCAAGCGAGTCTCCGGCAAGACAGAATATCTTGCCGTCATCACGGCATATCTCGGCAAGCATTGTACTTACTGCCTTGATCTTGTCATTATCACCCGTGGGATAGTAAAGAAGGATATTGGAGTCCGCCCGGTGATTGAGTATGACCTTTGGAACATCAGGTATTGTCAGCACGTCAAATCCCTCGTTTTCGAGGGATTTTATTATTCCTCTTCCGACTATGCCGGGTTCATTTATGATAAACAGGACAGTATGATCCCTGTATTTATACTTCACCGGTTCTTCCGTAGTCAGTTTTTCAAAGCAGGGTATCATGCTCCTGTATTCATCGACAAGAGCAGGTGTAAGAGCATGTACCAGCGCATATTCCTGGTGTGATCCGGCATATTCGAGCTCTGCGGCTTTATCGGCAATCGAGGAAGCACCTATAAGTCTTGCGACACTTTTTAAGGAATGGATCCTGAGCAGGTATACCGGCCAGTTTTCTTCCTTCTCAAACTGTTCTATGTCAGCTGCTTTTTCCTTAATGGAGCGTGTAAATACCTGGAGTGTATCCAGAAAAGCTTCAGTTGTCTCACAATGTTCGATTCCGCTTTTCAGGTCGAGCTGAGGGATGTTTTTAAGCCATGAGGGAAGGGAAGCAAGTTCCTTTTCCATGTGCTTTCTTTTTCCGTTGTCGGAAGGAAGGACAAATTTTCCTTCCGGAAGGTACGTACTGAGAATGTTTTTCAGTTTTTCGGGATCGACCGGCTTGATGAGTACATCGGCAAAGCCGGCTGCTTTGTACAGATTAATGTAGTCTCTGCCCTCGTTCGCTGTATGGCAGATGACCGGTGTTTCGGCGCCGGTATGCCGGAAGATATCCTTCAGACGCGCAAGAGTCTCTACACCGTCAATGCCGGGCATGCGGTGGTCAAGAAGGATCATATCGTAGGTGGAATTGCGGCACATGCTGAGGCATTCGTGACCGTTTTGCGCAACATCACAGGAAACATCCATGGAAGCGAGCATGGATGCCAGGATGGCATTGTTTACAGGCATGTCATCCACTATTAGTATGTGTGCCGGATCTGAAATGATATTATTTTCTTTCATACCTTGATCTTGAAGATTGATTAATTCCCTGACTCCATAATGATATCACAAATTACATAAAACTGTGTATTTGGAGCTGACATGTTTGAGGGCGTTCATTACAGATGTTATAATGTTGCCATGAAATCTTTAAGAGGGAAGATGACAATTCTTATAGTCCATGCGGTCAAGAGCAGTTCAAAGACAATAGGTGCCGTCGAACTGTCCGATATAGCGGCTATGCTTGAAGCCGCGGCAAAAGATGGCGATTTGAAGTACGCTCATTATATACGTGCCTGAAGTTGCTGAGTTCTGATACAGTCTGACCTGCAGAGGGAGAGGATCATGAGCATAGTAACACTTACTCTGAATAATTACATAATGATAGCGGAGCTTTTGGGATTATGGGTAATGCTTGATTCCAACGTTCATCTGAAAAAGAGAACAATCACCGCAACACGTATCGTTATAATCCTTATTTTTTCGGAAGCTGTTTTCTGGGCTGTTGAGAGATGGACCAGGGAGATCGGTTATCTGACATGGACGAGGATCATCCTCACTCCGACCATTTATCTGCTTCACCCCATAATAGTGCTTGGAATAATGGACATGGCGGAGTATCTGAAGAAGAACAAATTTCTCGTCTATCTTCCCGTCCTCATAAGCGCGCCGCTTCTGTACACATCCCAGTGGACTCATCTTTTTTACTGGTTCGATGAAAATAACCTGTATATCGCCGCAGACAGTATTCTGAGGTATTATCCGTATTTCCTGTTTTTAGCGTATGTTCTCATTTTTATCGGTGCATTTATCGTTCGGTATACTAAGTACGGAGCTACAGAAAGAAAGGGTATTTTGATAAGCATCGTCGCCGCATCGATCGGTGCCGTGATGCATATTGTATTTGAGATGGATGTGGATTACAGCACATTGTTTGCTTCTCTTCTCATCATTTACTATCTGTCCCTGTACGTTCTGACTGCCAAGGAGGATACCCTTACTCATCTTCTGAACCGCCAGTGCTACTACGCAGATTCGGAAAACCATAAGGACCAGATCAGTGCGGTTGTATCGGTGGACATGAATGACCTTAAGAAGATCAATGATACCCAGGGACATGGTGCCGGAGACAAGGCTCTCGTAACGGTTGCAGAGTGTCTTACAAAGGGGAGGATGAGAAATAAAAAAGTATATCGCATAGGCGGAGACGAATATGCGGTATTTTACATGAATAAGACCGAAGATGATGTAAAAAAAGACATAGAAAGCATGAAGGCCGAACTGGCCAAAACTCCGTATGTATGCGCTTTTGGTTATGAGATGGTCAGTGACAGTGACGTTGAAAAGGCAATGCTTGTAGCCGATCGCGAAATGTATACCAATAAAGCGAAGTTGAAAAAGGACAAGGAGAAAAAGATCGCTGCTCACAAGGAAGCTACCATCCGTGTTATGCATGAAGCCCTTGGCTCCGGTATGTGGAGCATGGAATTTGATGAGGACGGCAAAATGACATCCGTGGACTGGAGTCCCGAATTCAGAAAGATGATCGGATATACGGATGAAAGTGACTTCCCGAATAAGCTTGAATCCTGGTCAGATCTTCTTCATCCCGATGACAAGGCGGCAGTTCTTAAGGAATTTAACGATACCATATCCGATTATTCCGGAGAGAGGAATTACGATGTTGAGTACCGGCTCAAGGTAAAAAGCGGTGAGTGGAGATGGTTCCACGCCATCGGCAGACTGATCAGGTATGAAAACGGAGTTCCCATGTCATATGTCGGAATGTTCGTAGATATTACCGAAAAAAAGAATGGATATGACAAAAACCAGATAATATGATCCTTATGTTCATTTAATGCATGCATGAAATATCCGAAAATGTGATTCAGGCAGGAGTACCCATAAGGATACTCCTGTTTGTTAGATAGATCATTTCTCTGAATTTTATATATGAACCGAAGGACAGGAATAAACCGGATGGTTTGAGGATATATTTAGGAAACGCTATACCCGGAACAGGTATAAGGAGGGGAGACATGGAATTCAGGAAGATATTTGATACTATACCTGAGAGGTTTGACAAATTCAGACCGCGATACAGCGCGGATCTTTTTGAGTATCTGATCAAAACCGCGGAAATAGGTCCCGGTAAAAAGGTTCTTGAGATAGGTCCGGGCACGGGACAGGCTACTGACCCGATCCTTAATACGGGATGTGATTATAATGCCATCGAGCTTGGTGAGCATTTATACGCCAAGATGAGGGAAAAATATGACAGTCATCCGAATTTTCATATAGTAAACGATGATTTTATCACTCATGATTTCGGAGATACCATGTTCGATATGATCTACTCGGCAGCCACGATCCAGTGGATACCGGAGAGATATGCCTTTCCCAAGACCCTTGAGCTGTTAAAACCGGGGGGAGTTCTCGCAATGATGTTTCTTATCGGAGACTATAAGACTCCGAATGAGGAACTTTTTGCGAAGATCCAGGATATCTACAGCATGTATTATAAGCCGGAAAAACCATATGATCAGATGAAGGAGCCCTTCGATTATCTTCATGCGACGGATTACGGCTATGTTGATATGGAAAGGAAGGATTTTCACGGTGTCAGGGTCTTTGATGCGGATGAATATGTATCATACTGCGGAACTCACAGCGATCATCTTGTAATACCCGAGCCATATAAGACAAAATTTTTCGAGGGGCTTAGAGAAACCGTCCGTAATAACGGCAACAGAGTGGAATACAGGGATACATACGTTCTGTATATTGCAAGAAAGCCTAAATGAACTTTTTATAGGCAGCATTTTTGAAAAAACCGGAAAAACCGGGGAAAATATGCGAAAAATCAGCAAATGTAAACTGTCATGTTACATTTTGCACAGGAGAATTTCTTGTCCGCAGCGGTTCTTTTTCCTAGAATCGGCATTGTAACCGGTTGCCAAAAACAACATAACAGGAGGAATATCTCATGAGCAAAATGGGAGAAAAAATTGCCGCAAAACGGAAAGATATCGGATTAAGCCAGATGGAATTTGCCGACAGACTATCTGTAACCAGACAGACTGTCAGCAGATGGGAAAACGGGACTGTGATGCCGGATATAGATAAGATATCCGATATTGCATCGATCCTTGGAGTGAGCTGTGACTATCTGCTTAAGGATGAGATCGATAAGGAAGAGGCGGATAAGGGCAGTGTTCCGTCCTCATCTGTCGGAAGGATCCTCAAAGGAATCCTCGGAAAAAAGGTTAAACTCAGATTCTGTGACGGAGAAACAGATATAGATCTTTTTGACCTTGCAGTTACCGTAGATGGTTTTGAAGGAAACTGGGTGAAGGTATCAGCCGTTGATAAAAAGGGAAAATCCCTCGAAAAATTCATCCCTCTTTCATCGGTCCTTTCATTTGAGATAATAGAGGAGGGCTGATATGGATACTTTTGGAATTCTCGGATTTATCTTCGGTCTTTTGGGATTTATGGCATTTCTTTCCGAGTCGGATCTTAAGAAGCGTATTAAAAGACTCGAGGATGAGCTTTCACAGATAAAGGGGACTTCATATTCCGTTTCAAAAGAATCCCTTGGAAAGATAGCATACGGATATATCGGAAAACAGGTCGACATATCCTTTAAGGAGGATTGCTGGGATCCGGACGTGCTTACTTACGGAAATACAAAAGGCAAAAATGTTATAATTGATGCGGACGATAACTGGATCCTGGTGGAGATAACAACACCTAAAAAGGTTCTTCTCAGGATATTCAGACTCGATTCGATAGACGGACTTACTGCAGTGAACTGATGCCCGGCCGTTTTCAAGTCTGCGTTTTTTACACGAAAAAGGACCGGGAGAAGAATGATCGTATGCCAGACATAAAGAAAAGCGTAAACAGTAAATCTTTGAACAGTCCCGGGAGGTAATGTATGAAAAACGTAAGACTTGGAAAAACCGGCATAACCGTACCTCAAAACGGCTTTGGAGCGCTTCCGATCCAGAGAGTGGACCTGGACGATGCGGTTAAGATACTCCGCAAAGCATATGACGGAGGAATGCGATTTTTCGATACGGCAAGAGCGTACAGTGACAGTGAGATCAAACTGGGTGCCGCATTCGGTGAAGGATACGCTGACCGTGATAAGATCGTCATCGCAACCAAGACGACTGCCAAAAAGCCTGAAGACTTTTGGAAGGATCTGGAGACTTCACTTGCAAATCTGAAGACGGATCATATTGATATATATCAGTTCCATATGATGAATGAATGCTGGAAGCCCGGTGACGGAACCGGAATGTATGAATGTATGCTCGAAGCAAAGAAACAGGGTAAGATCAGGCATATCAGCGGAACAGCTCATAAGATAGGTGTTGCGAGAGAAATAGCAGAATCCGGCCTTTATGACACCCTTCAATATCCCTTCAGTTACCTGGCTGATGAAAAAGAGATAGAGCTCTTGAGGCTCTGTAATTCGAAGGATGTCGGACTTATCTGCATGAAGGGACTTGCAGGCGGTCTGATCACTAACTCTAAGGCAGCAATGGCGTTCATATCGCAGTTCGACGGTGCGGTACCCATCTGGGGCATACAGCGTGAGAGTGAGCTGGACGAATGGCTTTCCTATATGGAGGATACCCCTGAGTACAGCGGTGAGATAAAAGAATTTGTAGAGAATGAAAAGAAGTCGCTTTCCGGTGATTTCTGCAGAGGATGCGGATATTGCATGCCCTGCACGGTGGGAATACAGATCAATCAGTGCAACAGGATGAGCCTGATGCTTAGAAGAGCACCAAGTGCAGGATGGCTCAGTAAGTACTGGCAGGGCGAAATGGAGAAGGTTAGTGAATGTTTAGAATGCGGTGCATGTCTGCCCAGATGTCCGTACGGACTGAATATTCCGGAACTCCTTAAGAAGAATCTGGAGGATTACCGAAGAGTGCTTTCAGGAGAATCTGAGGTGTGAAGTTGTGATCGAGGTCGAGTCACAGTTCTGGCATTGCTACAAAGCTTAACCGGTAAATTGACGTTGCCACGGTTTACCTCACAAAAAGGACTTATATCGGTGAAATGATGACATGCACGGATAAAAAATAATTGATAGGTACGTATATTTTGGTATAAAGTGGTCCTATGAAGATCATTAACCTTATTGAAAATACGGCAGGCAAGCCGGGATGCATTTTTGCACACGGCTTGTCTTTTTATGTTCAGACCGCGTATCATCGTTTGCTTATGGATCTTGGACCATCTGAAGAAACGCTGCATAACGCGGATGTCCTCGGGATCGATCTTAAAGCAGTTGATACCGTAGTGTTAAGCCATGGTCATTATGATCATTCCGGAGGCATTATCCCTTTCTCTGAGATAAATGACAGAGCAGTCATTTATATGCAGAGCTCTGCTGACGGAGAATACTACGCAGATGACGGAGCCTTGGCAGAGGGTGACAGATACAGATATATAGGGATAGATAAGAAGATACCTGAGCTTTCGCAGGTGGTACGGCTGAGTGGAGACCACGTGATAGATGAAGAGCTGGAGCTTTTTACGGTCAAGCACAGAACTCACCAGCTTCCGTTTACCAACAGACGGCTTCTCATAAAAAACAGTGATGGTTTTGTAAGAGATGATTTTGCACATGAGCATTATCTTGTCGTAAGGGAAGAAGAAAAAACGATCCTTATATCGGGATGTGCCCATAACGGGATCCTGAGCATAATAGATGCATATGCAGAAAAATATTCATCATATCCGGACGTGGTGATAAGCGGATTTCATCTGATGAAAAAGACACCCTACAGGCCGGAGCAGCTTGAAGATATAAGAGATATCGCGAAAAGTCTTAATGGATATCCTTCAAAATATTATACCTGTCATTGTACCGGACTTCCCGCATATGATGTTATGAAGGAGATCATGGGTGATAAACTCAGCTATATTCATTCGGGAGAAGAAGTGATCCTGTAAAGATACTTCAAACAGCGTGGAACAGTAATTTAATCAAACAGGAAAAAACAGATTCATTCAGAAATGAATTGCAATATATGAAAGGCTGGAAAATGTTTAAAAATCAGATCATAAGATCTATAGCAGTGATAATGGCCGTACTATTGATCGCAGGATGCGGTAAGACGGAGGAGAATCCTGCAGATGCTGAGCTTTTGTTGGGATTTAGCCAGATAGGATCGGAAAGCGCATGGAGGATTGGGAACACAAGGGATATAGAAAAATCCGCTGCCGAACACGGAATAAGCCTTATGCTTGAAAATGCCAATCAGAGTCAGGAGAATCAGATCGCCGCAATAAGACGGTTCATAGCATACAAGGTTGATGTAATCGCCTTTTCACCTATCGTTGAAGAGGGCTGGGATAATGTCCTTATGGAAGCGAAGGAGGCCGGAATTCCGGTTATTTTGGTGGACAGGGATATTGAAACAACCAATGAGGGGCTGACCACATGTCTGATAGGCGCTGATTTTTACAATGAAGGAGTCATGGCTGCGGAATATCTGATCAGGAAGGCTGATGAGCTTGGTCTGGAGCACGTGAACATAGTAGAGATCACCGGAACGGAAAATTCCACTCCCATGAGGCAGCGCCAGGCAGGCTTTGCAGACACTATTGCGGATGATGAACGTATGTGTATCCTCGAACGGATCGACGGAGATTTTTTGAAAAGCCGCGGAGCGGAGTGCATGAGATATCTGCTCGATACTTACGGAGATGACATAGATGTCGTTTTTTCACACAATGATGAGATGACTCTCGGAGCTCTTCCGGAGATTGAAAAAACAAATCTTACGCCCGGGGAAGATATCATCATAATATCCATCGACGGCGGACAGGAAGCTATTGATGCGCTTAAGGCAGGCAGGATCAATTGCGTGGTTGAGTGCACTCCCAATCTCGGAAATGAACTGATGGAAACCGCGCTCAGTCTGAAAAACGGGGAAGAAGTGGAGGCCGTGATTCATCCCGTAGAGAGGATATTCAGTGACGAACAGGATGTATCAGCCATAGGACCCAGAGGTTATTGAGGACTCGGATGGAAAGGATCAAGAAGGAAAAGAGTATTCTCGGCCGGATCAGCGACCTGAGTCATAAGCTTGTTTTAATGCTCGTGATACCTATAATCATGAGCCTTGTTTTCATGCTCGTCTATGCATCCAAATATCATAATGCCATCGTAAGAATGGAAACCATTACGAGCTTAAAGACGGTCGTAACGGAGGACATACCCGGGAGCGCATGGAATATAGTAAGCGGACGCGAGACTTTTCCGGAAAGCCATATTTATGAAAAGATAAACAGTGTGGACGATACTATAGAGAGAATAACCGCAAGCACCGGTGCGGAAAATCGTCTTTCACTCATAGTCGCGGGCAGGACCATGCAGACACTGCGAAATTATGTGGACCGGATCCGTGATAATATAGGCAATGATGTTCCGGTTGTGGAAAACGAAGCTGTCCTTACCGAGGTAAGAGATGTTGCGGCACTTGTTGACAGCATGCTTAACGAATACATAGAGCAGGAGATAAAATCAGCCGCAAGCATGAGCATCAGCTTAAGGATCGGTATCATAATAACCGCCGTATTTGAAGTGCTGACAGTCATACTCGCGATGCTGATCAGAAACAGATCGGTCATTGCAACCGAAAATTCAATAAGACAGCCGATCGAAAGACTTGAGGAGGTTGCAGCCAAGATCGCGGAGGGTTCTCTTGATGCCAGGATAGCAGACACAGAGGTTACCGAGCTGAGAAACCTTACAAGCCAGGTCAACACGATGGCGGACAGACTTAAATCCATGATGGAAAAGAGCAATCAGGATGCCAAGAAGTTGCGAAAGGCGGAGCTTAGAACACTTCAGGCACAGATCAACCCGCATTTTTTGTATAATACTCTGGATGCTATCGTCTGGAAGGCTGAAGCCGGAGAAAAGGATGAGGTCATTCAGCTTACGAGTGCACTCAGCGATTTCTTCAGGATCAGCTTATCATCAGGTGCGGACTGGATCCCTATCAGCCAGGAAAAAAAGCACATAGAAGGTTATCTGAAGATCCAGCAGACAAGGTACCGCGATATTTTGCGGTATGAGATCGATATTCCGGACGAAATAGGAAAATATTATATACTTAAGCTTTTGCTGCAGCCTCTGGTTGAAAATGCCATTTATCACGGGATCAAGATAAAAAGAGGCGGTGGTATCATAAAAGTCTCCGGAAGACTGGAAGACGGATTTTTGACTTTCAGCGTAAGGGATACGGGACTTGGAATGACTCCCACGCAGCTGGAGGAGCTGAGCGACAGAATGAAAAAAGGACAGCCTACTGTCAGCGAAGGCGGAGGCGGTTTCGGACTTGTGAATGTAAATATGAGGATACGCCTGTATTATAACCAGGAAAACGGGCTTATCATCGAAAGTAATTCCGAGGGAACAGAGGTAAGGTTCAGTGTTCCCTGCAGGATCCGAGAGGAGATATTTGAAGATGAAAGTATTTCTGGCTGATGATGAGATTGTTGTCAGAGAGGGAATAAGAGAATCGTTTCCGTGGGATGAAACTCCCTATACTCTTGTGGGAGAAGCGCCCGACGGAGAAATGGCACTTCCCATCATCCGCGATACTAATCCCGATATAGTGATCACCGATATAAAAATGCCTTTCATGGACGGCATAGAGCTTTGCCGTATACTTCGTGCGCAGATGCCATGGATAGGAATAATCGTGCTCAGCGGATATGATGAATTTGAGTATGCCCGCCAGTGCATAAGACTGGGAGTCAGGGAGTATCTTGTTAAACCCATCAATTCGGAAAACCTTCGTGAAGCACTGGATAAAGTCAGCGAGCAGCTGAAAGAAGAACGGAAGACTATTGAACATGCCGCAAGCCTCAGGGCAAGGCTTGGCAGTGATGAACAGCTTGTCAAGGAAAAACTGATCGCCTCTCTTTACTCGGAGGAGGCTGCTGCTGAGGACTCACACAGCGTTTTGAAGCATCTTCATTCAATGGGATGCAATGTTATCGCACCGTTTTATGCGGTGGTCGATGCTGCCTTCGAGCCAGTCGGAAAGGGGCAGGAGGCTGCATATAATCTGTCGGAGGGAAGCGGCGGGATAATTCATGCTTCATCGAGCAGGACGGGTTCGGCACTTCTTGTGCTCGGAGATACGGCGGATGATGCCGAGGAAAGAGCATATGCATTTGCCACATCCCTTGTGCGTGAGCTGGAGCGTATCGGATGTGAAAAGATCCGTATAGGTGTCGGAGATATCGTCGGTACTCCCGAAGAGATACTGAAGAGCTTTAAGACTGCAAGGCATATAAGACATATTCTTGTGGAGCGCTCTGATGAAAAGCCTGTGATACTCGGAACAAGAGAAATGGGTGAAGTACCTGATGATACCAATTCATCAAAGGTCATCAGCGAGGCAAAGCTTTATATGTCCTCACATTTTACCGATCCAAATCTGATGCTTCAGGATGTCGCCAAAGCGGTTAATATGAGCAACAGCAGATTTTCTACGGTTTTTTCCCAGCAAAACGGACAGACCTTTACCGAATATCTCATATCGCTCAGGCTTGGCAAGGCTAAGGATATGCTCCGCACCACAGGCGTCAAGAGTACCCAGATAGCCAGGGAATGCGGATACAACGACTCTCATTATTTCAGCTACATCTTCAAAAAGAACGTGGGCATCACTCCGTCGGAGTACCGCTCACAGTATCAAAATATTCAGGAGTAAAAAAATATTTAACCTGAATAAAATAATTTTCAACCTTTTTTTCCAAACCTCAAAAATTTCAAAACAAATTTGAACCAAGTCAGAATAAACCTCAATTTACTCCGCTCCGTATGTGGTCTAACCTTAAGACATACCGCATAAGGCGGAGAAATGGAGGAATTTTATGAAAAGGTTTAAGGCAATGGTAATGGCAGGAGTACTTGCATTATCGCTTGTACTTACTGCGTGCGGCGCAGGCGGAAGCGGCAGCTCAGGCGGATCTGGCGGACTTATTAAAGTCGGCGTTATCAATAACCCCCCTTCAGAGTCCGGCTACCGTGAAGCAAATGTTAAGGATATGGAAGCAGTCTTCTCAGAGGCTAACGGCTATGAGCTTAAGACATTCTACAGCCTTAAGAACGATGAGCAGCTTCAGGCAGCTCAGGGCTTCATTACCGAAGGTGTTGATTATCTTCTTATTTCCGCAGCCGAGACCACAGGTTGGGACGAAGTCCTTACCAAGGCTAAGGAAGCCGGAATCAAGGTTTTCCTTTTCGACCGTATGATCGATGTTGACGAAAGCCTCTATGAAGCAGCAGTTGTTTCCGACATGGCAAAAGAAGGCGAGACCGCAGTTCAGTGGCTTCTTGACCAGAAACTGGATGTTTACAATGTAATCCACATCCAGGGTGCTATGGGTTCTGACGCTCAGATCGGACGTACCGGTGCTCTTGATGCTCAGTTTGCAAACGGAACAATGAACCTTGTTGTTCAGCAGACCGCAACATGGGATGAAGCAGAAGCTAAGAAGATCGTTGAATCCGTTATCAACAGCGGAGCAGATTTCAACGTAATCTATGCAGAGAACGACGGTATGGCAAAGGGTGCTGTAGCAGCTCTTGACGAAGCAGGAATTACTCACGGCGTAAACGGAAAAGTTATCGTTATGGGCTTTGACTGCAACAGATGGGCTCTCAGAGAACTCCTTGCAGGAAACTGGAACTATGATGGACAGTGCTCACCTTTCCAGGCACAGATCATCAGCGACATCATTCAGGGAAAGACCACTATATCCTCTAAGATCATCATCAACGAAGAAAAGGGATTTGACGCTACAACCCTTACTCAGAATGATATTGATACTTACGGATTAGGCGAATGATCAATTGATCTGACCAAATGGCGCAGCTGTGCTGTAAATACAGTTACGGCTGCGCTATTTTTAGGAGGTAATTATATGCAGGATGAAGTACTGCTGCAGATGCGTCATATTGATAAGAAATTCCCCGGAGTACTGGCACTTAACGGGGTTGATTTCACCCTGAGAAAGGGTGAGATTCACGCGCTCATGGGAGAAAACGGAGCCGGAAAATCCACTCTCATAAAGGTTCTTACCGGTGTGTACCGGATGGATGGCGGAGAGATAACGGTGGAGGGAGAAAAGATCTCGATCCATTCTCCGCAGGATGCACAAAACAACGGAATCAGTACAGTTTATCAGGAAATAACCCTGTGTCCCAATCTGACCGTTGCCGAGAATATGTTCATCGGCAGAGAAGACGGGGCATGGATCAAACATAAAGACTATGAAAAAAGAGCGGATGAGATCCTTACAAGGCTGAACATTCCCGCAAGGAGCACACAGCAGCTTGAAAACTGCTCACTGGCAGTTCAGCAGATGGTTGCCATCGCACGTGCCGTTGATATGAAGTGTAAGGTGCTTATTCTTGACGAGCCCACCTCATCTCTTGACGATAAAGAAGTAAATATGCTGTTTACCCTTATGAAGGACCTGAAGTCCCAGGGGGTAGGAATCATCTTTGTTACACATTTCCTCGAGCAGGTTTATGAAGTAAGTGACAGGATCACCGTTTTAAGAAACGGAGAGCTTGTGGGTGAATACTTGACAGAAGAGCTTCCACAGGTTGAACTTGTAGCCAAGATGATCGGAAAAGAGCTTGATGAGCTCATGGATCTTGGTGAAACAGA
Organism: uncultured Lachnospiraceae bacterium; assembly: GCA_946531495.1. Classification (GTDB taxonomy): domain Bacteria; phylum Bacillota; class Clostridia; order Lachnospirales; family Lachnospiraceae; genus AC2028. Next base: position 23,425 of record CAMNAQ010000001.1, read on the forward strand.
GGAAAAGGAAAAGAAGGAAGCTGAAGTCTTCTACGAGGCAAAGGCTCTTTCCAGCAGCGATGCGCTTCCTTTTGATTTTTCCATCAGGAAGGGAGAAGTCAACGGATTTACCGGCCTTCTCGGATCGGGCCGAAGCGAAAGTGTCAGAGCGATCTTTGGCGCTGATAAGGTTACCGGCGGTGATGTAAAGATAAAAGGAAAGCCTGTAAAGATAACAAGCCCTATAGATGCAATGAAGAATGGTATCGGTTATCTTGCAGAGGACAGAAAGCGTGACGGCATCATAGCGGAATTGAGCGTCAGGGAAAACATCATTCTTGCACTTCAGGTTCTTAACGGAATGTTCAAGCCCATCAGCAGAAGTGAGGCAGAAGCATTTGCGGACGAATATATCAAGGTTCTGAATATCAAGACCGCAAGCCGTGAAACCCCTGTCGGATCCCTTAGCGGAGGTAACCAGCAGAAGGTTATCCTTGCAAGATGGCTGCTTACACATCCCGACTATCTGATACTTGATGAGCCTACAAGAGGTATCGATGTAGGAACCAAGCTGGAGATACAGAAGCTGGTCTTAAAGCTTGCGGAAGACGGAGTGAGCGTGACATTCATTTCATCAGAGGTTGAGGAGATGCTCCGAACCTGTAGCAGACTGATAGTAATGAGGGACAGACATATAGTAGGTGAGCTGAAAGGAGCGGATCTTAACCAGACTAAGGTTATGAAGACCATTGCAGGAGGTGAGACAGAAAATGTCGAAAAATAAAAAGAAAATCTTCAGCGGTGGTCTCGGACAGCTTACGATACCTGTTGTTGCCATTGCACTTCTTGTTATTTTCAATCTGATAAGAGATCCGTCGTTCTTCGGCGTTGATCTGGCGCATAATAACGACGGAAACATAGTTCTTTCCGGAAACCTGATCAGTATAATAAACGGTGCAAGTGAACTTGCCATACTTGCAATGGGTATGACGCTTGTGACTGCAGCCTGCGGAGGACAGGATATCAGCGTCGGCGCAGCAGCCGCAATTGCTGGAAGCGTATTCGTAAAGGTCCTTAAAACATCACCGGAGATAAGCGGAGGAAAGGTTCTTCTTGCATTCATATGCGCGTGCATAGTTGCAATGATCTTTGGTTCGTTCAACGGCACGCTGGTTGCAATATTTAAGATACAACCGATGATAGCGACGCTTATCTTATATACATGCGGAAGATCGATCGCATACTGGATAAACGGCGGTGCGACTCCTACCCTGAGCAGTCCGATAATCACAGCCATCGGAAGCTTTATTCCGGGAATCCCCATTCCCACACCGGTGCTGATAGTTATTGCGATGGCAATAGTTTTCAAGCTTTTGTTTAAATTCACCGCACTTGAGCTTTTTACCCAGTCGGTAGGAATCAATCAGAGTGCGGCCAGACTCAACGGTATAAACTCAACCTTTATAAAGCTCTTGTCATTCATCATACTCGGTGTGTGTGTGGCTGTTTCCGGAAGCATCGGTGTGAGCAGGCTCGGACTTATCAATCATGAAACTCTGCTTCTTGATGTGGAAATGGATACCATTCTTGCGGTTGCCATCGGAGGCAACAACCTCGGAGGCGGAAAGTTCAAGATAGGCGGAAGTATCATAGGTGCTTATGTTATTCAGATGCTTACGATAACACTTTATGCCATGAAGGTTTCATCCACGGATGTTAAGGCATATAAGGCCATAGTCATCATACTTCTGGTTGTTATCGGATCGCCTGTTGTAAAGGAAAAATTCGGAAAGTTTATGTCAAAGCTCCTTGAAAACAGATCTAAAGAGACAGTGAAAGGAGCGTAAGTGATGATGAAGAATAATAACGGATTTAAACGTGAGCCGCTTACAGACACTCAGCTTTTGATGAGTATCACCATCGCGATATTCTTCGGAATGTATATTCTTGCGATGATCATACTTCAGGGCGGATTCCTTCATGCGCAGCAGGTCTTCGATATGCTGAACGATAACGCGAGCCTTATCATCGTATCCTGCGGACTTACTGTCGTAATGATCGGTGCAGGTATCGACATCAGCGTCGGTGCGGTCACATCACTTGTTGTAATGAGCTGCGTTCTTTATCTTAACGGCGGGGGCAACATAGTCGGCTCCATCCTGCTGGCACTTGGTATCGGACTGGCATTCGGACTTGTACAGGGATTTCTGATAAGTTATCTGGATATCCAGCCCTTCATAGTTACCCTTGCGGGAATGTTCTTTGCCCGCGGTATGACCACGATCCTTTCCGTCAATCCTCAGAAGGTAGAACATGACGGATTCGCTGCACTTCGTAGTGTGAAGATAGAGATAAATGCTCTCGGCTATACGGCACCTAACGGAAATTTTATTCCGGCACGTATGGAACTCGGCGTTGTTGTTGCTCTGCTTTGCGTAGTTTTCATTTTTATCCTGCTCAAATATGTACGCCTGGGACGCGGATTTTATGCCATAGGCGGAAACCAGCAGAGTGCTTTGATGCTTGGCATTAACGTTAAGAGGACACGTTTCCTCAGTTACATAATCAGCGGTATTTTGAGCGGAATATCGGGTTATGTCTTCATGATGCATACCGGAGCCGGAAACGCAACAAACGCAGCCGGAATGGAAATGAATGCGATAGCATCCTCGATCATCGGAGGAACTCTTCTTACCGGAGGTGTAGGAAATGTGATCGGTACCTTCTTCGGAACTCTTACCCTTACAACCATCAAGAAGATCGTTGTATCCAGCGGATTAAACCAGCCCTGGTGGCAGAGCATTACAACCGGCGGAATGCTGTGTTTCTTCATTCTTCTTCAGAGCGTGGTTCTGAACAAGAGAAATGCAAAGAAAAAATAATAAATAGCAGTCGAAAAGGACCGTGGCGCAGATCGCCATGGTCCTTTTTTTTTAGGCCGCTCCTTTTGGGGATAATAACGGAATTCATTTGGGATGACCTCCGGGATCAAATATGAAAAAATGAGAAGCTCTTTACGGGGACAAAAGAAAATATTAAGTGTAAAATATGATTGTACAGGACTTGAAATTTCCTTTGAAAGGATTTTGCGTAACAGAGAGGATGGTAATGGTATGAGAGCATACGAGAGGCTTTTGAATTATGTTGTTATTCATACAACAAGTGATGAATCGTCAGAAACGGTTCCGTCGACTGAAAGACAGTTTGACCTGGCCCATAAGCTTAGGGATGAAATGGCAGGACTGGGAATAGAGGATGCAAACGTTGATGCCAATTGCTATGTTATGGGACATATTCCTGCAACACCCGGTTGCGAAGACAGGCCGGCAATCGGCTTTATCGCACATCTTGATACAGCCCCTGACAGTTCCGGAGAAAATGTTCACCCAATCGTTCATAAAGATTATAGCGGCGAAGATGTTGAGCTTGGAAACGGACGCATGCTTACCAAAGCGCTGTTTCCGCACCTTTCGGGCCTTAAGGGAAGAACACTGATCACAACGGATGGAAGTACGCTTCTTGGAGCCGATGACAAGGCAGGGATCGCAGAGATAATAACCATGGCAGAGGAGATCATCCGGAGCGATGTTCCCCATGGCAGGATATGCATAGCCTTTACTCCTGACGAGGAGATCGGACATGGCGCAGAGCTTTTAGATCTTGAAAAGTTCGGTGCGGATTTTGCGTATACCGTGGACGGAGGACCTGAAAACGAGATCGAATATGAAAACTTTAATGCGGCGAAGGCGGTATTTGATATCAGGGGTGTAAGCGTTCATCCGGGTGATGCCAAGAACCGCATGGTAAATGCTGCGCTTGTTGCATGCGAGATCTCGGGAATGCTTCCAAGTGCCGAAACACCGGCTCATACCGAAGGCAGAGAGGGATTCTATCATCTTACCGATATAAACGGAAATGTTGAAAATGCTGTGATATCCTATATTATCCGCGACCATGATGCCGGACTTTTTGATGCAAAGATCGGGACTCTTCGCAAGATAGAGAAAACGATAAACGAAAAATACGGAGACGGTACGGTAGTTCTTACCGTGACAGACCAGTATCGCAATATGATCGAAAAGATCAGACCACATATGCATATCGTGGATACCGCAAAAAAATGCATATCCATGCAGAGACTTGAGGTTTTGGACGTACCTGTCAGAGGCGGAACGGACGGAGCACAGCTTTCATACAGGGGACTTCCATGCCCCAATCTCGGAACCGGAGGTTATGCTTTCCACGGACCGCTCGAGCATATCACGGCGGAGGGAATGGATACGGTTGTCAATATCCTGTGCCAGATAGTAAAAGAATATGCAAAGCAGTGATCATTATGATGCATGCTGTTTATGATTTCCTGTTTTTAGGCCGGAGTAACTGACTTGAAGATAGATATACAGAAAATTGAATCAGGGGAAGAAGAGATCATCATAAGATACCTGGAAGAAACGGACAGGATCAGAGCGGTGCTAGATGTGCTCCGAAGCGAAGGGGAAAAGCTTTACGGAAGAAAAGACGGTGAGACTGTGTCTGTGATCCCGGGAGATATCCTGTATATTGAGTCTGTTGATGATAAGCTCTTTGCATATACCGCAAAGGATGTGGTAAGGCTTGACGGCACACTTGCCGGAATCATACAGAAGCTGAATGATGACAGATTTTTCAGATGCAGCAAGTCAATGATCATAAATATCGATAAGGTTGACAGTCTGAGAAGCCTTTCTTCAAACCGGATCGATGCCACAATGGAAGGCGGGGAACACATTCTGATATCAAGGACATATGCTTCGGAATTCCGAAGGATCCTCAGGGGAGTATGAGACAGATGGACAAGAAGAAAACATCACTTTGGGAAAGATATCTTACAAAAGAGATAGGGATAGAATTCAAGGCGTGCCTGTACTTTTTCGCGATCCTGTTTTTCTATTGCATGTACAGACTTTTCACCGGACGCACGGAAGCCGGGATACTGCATATGGGAGAGATGATACTTTCCTGTTATCTTATTGGGTATCTGCAGGTATATGTTCTGTGGAACTTTGATGAGGCGGACAGGATAGGAGCAAAGGAAGTGACGGGTGTGTCGGTATGTACACTCATTTATTCGGGGCTTTCTTATTTTCTGAACTGGTTCGACAGGAATATCTTCGTAACTCTGGGGCTTGCAGCATACCTTATTGTGACCTTTGTCTGCATCATACTGATCTATATGACAAAGAGACGGATCGATGATAAAAAGCTGAATGAGGAGCTTGCCCTGTTCAAAACAGAGCACAAAAAAGTGCATGATAAGGGCTGATAAGTGCAACTTGCGGGAACAGGCATTGTTCCCGCTTTTTTTGTGCCTTATCATATCATCAGGCAATACAAAAACAGATCGGCAAGCGAAAAGCATGATAAGCCTCTCCTTTTTCAGGTGAGAGTGTGCGGGCACAGAAAGGGAAAATATGGAAGATGTGATCAGAATACAGAATCTGACAAAGCATTACGGAAAAAAGCGCGGAGTGGAGGATGTATCCTTTGAGGTCCGTAAGGGAGAGATATTCGGATTTATAGGTCCAAACGGCGCAGGTAAGTCCACGACGATAAGATCGATGCTCGGATTTATCCGGTATGATTCCGGATCGATCAAGATCCTTGGAATGGACGCCGTAAAGGATCACGAGAATATTCTTAGGGATGTGGGATATATGCCGTCGGAAGCGTTGTTCTATCCTGCGATGAAGGTATCTGATGTTATAAGATATGCGGCCGATGCAAGAAAAAAGGACTGCAGTAAGGAAGCCGAAAAGCTGTGTGAGAGGCTTCAGGTTGACACATCAAAAAAGATCAGGGAGCTGTCCCTTGGAAATCGCAAGAAGGTTTCGATAGTGTGCGCAATGCAGCACAGGCCGGAGATATTTATATTCGATGAACCTACCGGCGGTCTGGATCCTTTGGTGCAGAATACTTTTTTTGAACTGATAAAGGAATATGTAAATGAAGGTGCAACATGCATTCTCTCTACCCATATCCTCCCGGAGGTCAGAAAGCATTGTGACAGGGCGGCGATAATGCGAGATGGACACCTGATCAAAACGGATACAGTCGAAAGTCTGATACATTCCACGGCAAAAAGCGTGAAGCTTACCGCAGACGGAAAGACCGAGGAATACATGTTCAGCGGAGATATCAACGATCTTATAAGGGAGCTTTCACTTAAGCATGTGGAGAATATCTGTATAGAAGATCCTTCGTTGGAAGATATGTTCATGCACTTTTACGAAGGAGGAAAGGATAACAAATGAGTGCTATCATCAGGCGTGAATTAAAGCTTAATCTTAAAAGTATGCTCATATGGGCATTTACTGTAGGAGGCCTTGGCTTTATCTGTATCCTCATGTACACCAGCATGGAGGGTGAGGTTATGGAGATGGCAGACTCTTTTTCCCAAATGGGAGCATTCTCTGATGCATTTGGGATGAGCACGTTAAGCATAGCTACGATAACAGGATTTTTTGCTACGGAGGTCGGAACGGTTCACGGACTCGGAAGTGCAATGTTTGCGGCATTTTTTGCATCATCCATGCTTTCAAAGGAAGAGGACGGACATACAGGTGAGTTCCTTTTTTCGCTTCCCGTATCAAGAAGTAAGGTCATAACTGCAAAGGGATGCGCGATCCTTGTCCATCTGATACTTTTTACCGTAATATGCGGCCTGTTCTATGTGATGGGATTCGCTGCTCTCGGAGAAGAGATACCGGGTAAGGAGATGATCAGATTTCTTGCATGTATGTTTCTTATGAATACAGAGATCGCAACCATTTCATATCTGATATCCGCTACATCATCCAAAACCCGCATGGGACTTGCACTTGGCGTATCTCTTATAATCTATACATATGACATTATGGGAAGAGTCATTCCTTCAATGAAGGACTATCTGTTTATCGGTCCGTTTTCATATGTCAACGCATCTGAGATTTTTGCTCATATCGATGCACCGAAGTACAGTTTTCTTATCGCCTCCATGGTGATCCTTCTTACAATAAGCGGAACCTTTATTACCTATACCCGCAAGGATCTTGCAAGCTGAGATGCTGAATGTATTATGAATTTTAAGCCCGGAGCCGGCAGCTCCGGGCATTTTTGATTTTATTTCAGCCCGGGGTCGGAAGCTTCTGACTTTTTTATGCTCCGTTATACCGGGGAGCGGTGTGACCCTTCGGTTTTGAGTTGGAATAAATGATCCAAAATAGTATGAAGACTGTGGGAATGCTATAATTATTGCCGCTGAAAAATTTTCGAAAAAAATTTTATTATTTCCGCACATTTTTATATGTTCATCCGTTAATCATTATGAAGGGAGGTACGGACCGGATCCATGGATGTAGGAAAAATATACGACAAGATTTACCGGTATGTGTACTTCAGAGTAAATGACCGGACCTTAGCGGAGGATATCACCCAGGAGACATTTCTCAGATATATAGGTAAGTATGGAAATGCCGGAAGCGTGGAGATCAGGTATATGTACACTATTGCAAGGAACCTGTGCACTGATGAGTACAGAAGGATAAAGCCTGAATCTCTTTCGGAGGAAATGGAAGAAATCCCCGGAGACAGCGGGATTTCAGAAGAAAAGATGGCAGTCCGTCAGGCGCTTGAAAAGCTTCCCTATGAAGACCGGGAGATATTACTTCTCAGATATGTGAACGAAGAACCTGCAGGCACTATATGTAAAGCACTGGGAATATCAAGATTTGCTTTGTACAGAAGACAAAAAAAAGCGGAGGACAAGCTTCGCAGGGAATTGGAGGCGTAGAGATGGATAATAATGAATTCAAAAATCTCATAAAAAATGCATACTGCGCTCCTAAGCCGGTAAGAAAGGATGAATTTATAAGCAAGCTTCGTCCGGGGAAGGTCAGCACATTCAGGATGCTGCTTCAGCAGATTCCGTATATCAGACCGTATGTATGGATCATTTCAGCTGTGATAATAGGCATAGCGATCGCAGGATCTGTGATCGGAGGTGAAGGAACCGACAGACTGATCGGTCTGATAATGCCCATTACCGCGGTGGTTGGAATGATCGAGAACGGAAGATCCAAAAGATACAATATGTCAGAGCTTGAGATGGCCACAAGGTTTTCGCTGAGAAGTGTTATTTTAGCCAGGATGGCAATAATGGGTTTTCTGGCAGTTATCGTAACCGCGATCGCGTCCCCGGTCATCGCAAATTCATTCGGAATGCAGGCGGTGATGACGGCCGAGACAATACTGATGCCTTATCTGATGACCATGATAATAAGTCTTCATATCGAAAGGAGTCCCCTCGGAAGAGAGAACGGTTTATCTTCGGTAGTTGTGGCAGGAGCGGTGATGTTACTGTTTTTCCTTATCTGGGAATCTGAAACCGGCATAGTGCTGTATTCATCATTTATTTCCGGAGGCTGCGGCGTGGCTGCAGTGATCGTATTAGGTGCGCTGACTCTTACAGAGCAGTGGCTTACAGTTAGAAATGTGGAGGCTTTTGCATGAAATTATCCGTAGACAGGATTACAAAACAATATAAGAACAAGATAGCGGTGGATCGTATATCCTTTGATCTTACCGAGGGTGTAACGGGACTGCTTGGAGCAAACGGCGCGGGGAAGACTACCCTGATGCGCATGATGTCGGGAATACTCACTCCCACGGGTGGAGAGATCACTGCAGACGGTATTCCGGTAAATACCGAGAACTATCGCGCGCTTCTCGGCTATCTCCCCCAGGATTTCGGGTATTATCCGGAGTTTACCGCAAGGGAATTTCTGGAGTATATGGGAGCCTTAAAGGGTATCGAAAAGAAGAAGGCCAGAGAGAAATCTTCGGAACTTCTGGAGCTTGTGGGCTTAACCGATGTTGCCCGCAAGAAGATCAAGACCTACTCGGGAGGAATGAAGCAGAGAGTAGGCATAGCTCAGGCTCTTTTGAACGATCCTGCGATACTTATCCTTGACGAGCCTACAGGGGGACTCGATCCCAAGGAAAGAGTCAGGTTCAGAACGCTAATAGAGGAGCTTGGCAAAAAGTCCATAGTACTTCTTTCCACACATATCGTGTCGGATATAGAGCACATCGCAGACAGGATAATAATGATGAAGGACGGAAGTCTTATATGGCAGGGAAACCGCAGTGATGTGAGCGGAGATCTGGAAGATTTTTACCTGAAAAAATATGAATGAAACGGTAAACGCATAAATGCGTTAACTTATACAAAGGTGGGAATGATCAAATGAAAAAGAATAAATGTTTCGGAACTCTTTTCGGTTTCGAACTGCGTAAGATATTAAAAAACCGGATCGCGATAGCAGCCTTTCTGATCTTTTTCGTCTTCGGATTTATACAGGGTGAGCTTGAGGTGACCGGAAATATAGACGCTGATACACTTACCGAGTATTCCAGATTTAACGGCAGGGTACTTGATGAAGGGCTTATCTCAGAATGGAACGCAGCTACCGATGAATACGGCAATGTGATAAACGACGAGGATATTGCCTACGATACCATGAAGGAATGGATCATGGAGATTGCCGGATATAACATAGTTCTCGGGGATGTGAGTGAGGAAACCCTATATGCAGGGAGGCTTGAGGGTATAGAGGAAGTTTATAAGGATTCTTATCTTAACGATGGGGAGATCGAATACTGGAGAGCCCAGGAAGAGAAGATCGATAAGCCCTTTGTATGGAGAGATGCATTTATAGAGTTTGGTGTGCAGAACGGGATCTCGAATACCATCATCATAATGCTCCTGGTGCTTACTGTTTCCCTGTCCGCGATTTTTTCCATGGAGACACAGAGAAAAACGGATCCCATGATCAGGGCAAGTATCAACGGAATCAGGGAATTGTATTTTGCCAAGATCCTGGCGGGAACCGTGTTCTGTCTTGCAACTGTATTCATATATCTGGGCATCTTCATCGGATATGTCTCCGTCAGGTGGGGACTTGACGGTATGGGTATGGCGGAGCAGGTGATCTATCCCTTTACACAGATGGATCTTACGGCGGGACAGACCACTGTTATACTGGTGATCCTTACAGTCCTTGGATCTCTTCTGCTGTCAACAGTCACTATGTTCACATCATGTGTTCTAAGGAACGGAATGGGGACCATGGCGATAATCATGGCAGGATACTTCGGGCTCTTTGCGCTCGGGACAATGATCCCCATGGAGATGAAGACATTATCCAAAGTGGTATGTCTCTTCCCGGCAATGCAGATATCTCCAAGAATCGTGTATGAGTTCAGACTGTTTAAGATAGCGGGACAATATTTCAGATCATATCAGGTGGCGGCGGTGTCATATGCGGTGATATCAGCTGTGCTCATAGTTATCGGGTATGTCTTTTATAAAAGATATGAGATAAAGAGTAACTGATATATCAAATTGTCATCTTACCTTCCTATATTCATTGGAGCCAAGAAGCAGCGGAGTGGCGCTTACATAAAGCATTGATGAGGATGGATTATATTATCTGCTGACAAGATGATCCGGAGGAAGATTTCCTCCGGATCATTTAATGTTATAATCATAAAAAGTCAGCCGGAAAGTAAAGTAGGAAGGCTCAGGTATTAAATTTGAGAACTGATCATAAAAAAGTAAGAATAATACACCGGATTAAATCCTGTTTGTATATCCTGCTCCTGATCGTATTTTCAGCAGATATCACAGGATGCGGGAAATACGGAGAAGCGGGCGGCATAGCACATCAGGACCAGGTGGTCGCAATTGACGGCGGCTCGGATCAGATTGCACCGGCAGAGGGTCAGGAGAGCGGCTCAGGTCAGATTGCACCGGCAGAAGGTCAGGAAAGCGGCTCGGGTCAGATTGCACCAGCAGAATGTCAGGAGAGCGGCTCAGGTCAGAGCGCATCAGCAGAAGGTCAGAATGCGTCAGAGTCACAGGGTGATAGCAGCAGCTTGCAGAATAGTACGACGGATTTAGAATCCGATACGGGAGAAACGCCTGATAATTCGGGATCGACTGCTTTAAATGATGTGGAGGATGAGCAGATCACCCCTGTTCCGGTGTCTCCTGAGATGAATATCGAGGACTGGATCATGACACATTCCCTTGAAGAAAAAATAGCACAGATGTTTATCGTAACTCCCGAAGCAATAGGAGGTGATACCGCCTTGGCAGCTGCCGGACCTGAGCTGGAGCAGGGAATAGTAAAGTACCCTGTAGGCGGATTTATCTATTTTGCCCATAATCTGCAATCCCCGGTCCAAACATCCGGGATGCTGGATACTACAAAGGATTATTACACTTCGAATGGCTTTATTCCGCCTTTCATTTCAGTGGACGAGGAGGGTGGAACGGTCGCAAGGATCGCCAATAATCCTGCCTTCGGTGTTGCCAATATGGGTCCGATGATGAATGTCGGGGCAACCGGAGATGTTAATGTGGCGGCATATGCGGGAACCTACCTGTCTGCCTATCTGAAGAGTCTGGGTTTTAACATGGACATGGCCCCTGTTGCGGATGTATACACTAATCCGTCAAATACCGTAATTGGAAACAGGGCCTTCGGAAGTGACCCCTATCTGGTTGCTGAGATGGTTGTTGCCGAGATGGCAGCCATGAGAGCCGGGGGAGTGATTCCTGTTGTAAAGCATTTCCCGGGACATGGCGCAACGGAGGCTGATTCACATTACGGATATGCTTCAACGGCTTCAACGCTTGACGAGCTTCTGGCCTGCGAACTGGTTCCGTTTGACTCGGCTGTTAGATCCGGCTGTCAGTGCATAATGGCAGGACATATTTCAGCCCCGAATGTGACCGGCAGCGAGGTCCCGGCGACCTTGTCATCATATATGCTGACCAGTGTTTTAAGAAACCGTTTAGGATTCAGGGGTGTGATCATTACGGATGCAATGAACATGGGAGCTGTGACGAATCAGTATGATTCCGCGACCGCTGCGATATTGTCGATAAATGCGGGTGCAGATGTGATACTGATGCCTGTGGATTTTTATGCAGCATATAACGGTGTACTTCAGGCGGTAAACAGCGGAGTGATTTCCGAAGAACGTATCAATGAATCGGTAAGACGTATCCTGGAATTAAAGAAAAATTTCATAATTTAGTCTTAAAATGCTCATGGAAATGGTAATAAACCATGATAGAATCAATTGGTACGTATTTTTGTAAGCACATTTTGTCAAACGGCGATCATTTCTAAATTGCAGGTATAAAGCCATGAATGAAAAAACTCGTAAAAAAGCGATAGTAATAACAAGCATAATCGGTATACTTACCAATATATTCCTTGTAGGCTTCAAGCTTGCGGTAGGTATCATATCCAACTCTATAGCCGTTATTATGGATGCGGTCAATAATCTGTCCGATGCACTTTCTTCCGTAATAACGATCATAGGTGCATTTCTTGCGGGAAAGGCGCCGGATAAAAAGCATCCACTCGGTTACGGAAGGATAGAATATCTGTCATCAATGATAGTTGCTTCTTTGGTCCTGTATGCTGGAATAACATCCGCGGTAGAATCCTTCAAAAAGATAATTCATCCCGAAACGGCAGACTATTCGGTTGTATCCATAGTGATAATCGCTGTTGCGGTTCTTGCAAAGCTGATACTTGGAACATATGTCAGGAAGCAGGGAGAAAAGGTTAATTCCGGAGCTCTTGTTGCATCAGGCTCCGATGCACTTTTTGATTCCGTTTTATCCGGATCGGTTCTTGTATCTGCACTTATTTATATGATATTTGGTCTTTCGATTGATGCTTTTGTCGGTCTTATCATTGCGATCTTTATAATAAAAGCAGGACTTGAGATGCTGATAGAGACTCTTGATGATATTCTCGGTAAGCGTGCTGACAAGGAACTCGTTCATAAGGTAAAAAAGCTGATAAGCGAAGAAGATGGTGTCCGGGGAGCATATGATCTGATAATCAATGATTACGGCCCAAATAAAAAGATCGCCTCGGTACATATGGAGCTGCCGGACAGTATGACTGTTGCAGAGGTAGATAAGCTGACAAGACATCTTGAGGAAAAGGTATACGGAGAAACTGCAGTTATCCTCACAGGTGTCGGTGTATATTCATATAATACGAAGGATGATGAAGCGGCGAAGATCAGAAATGAAGTACAGAAGATAGTATTGTCACATGATTTTGCCATTCAGATGCATGGCTTTTACATTGATCAGGAGAAAAAGACCATGCGATTTGATACTGTGATCAATTTCGGAGAGCAGCCTTCAAAGGCAGTTGAGATCCTGACAAATGATGTAATTAAGTCTTTCCCCGGTTATACCGTTACCATATCTCCGGATGTGGATGTTTCTGACTGAGGATCCATTATTTTTTCAGGAAGCTGATCCTTTCGGCAGTGAATTTTTCAATTTGCTTCCACAGAGTATTTAACTGCTTTTTGTGGACACACAGTTTTTCGGTACAGTTCTTGCATCTCAGATAATCGTTGGTATTTTCGGAAAACCGTTCCGGATGCTTGTAAAAGGTGAGTTCCCAGCGAAGCAGAAGTGCTACAGAAAGTATCAGCAGACTCCAGGAATAGTATTTTCTGACAAAGAAAAGCGGTGTGAACATCATTGCATAATCCCAGTTATATATCCTGCATGTGATGCAGCATCTGTTTTTCATAAACCAGGACTGAAACGGACAGAAGAAAAGAATGCAGATCATATCGCAGACTGAATAAAAGCTGCACAGGAGTATCATGATCCCGTCATCAAGGATCCCGGTCATATGAAGTGCACCGAAGATCCCATTGAAAATGATCCAGATAAGTGCTACGAGAACAGTAGCGTGATTATCAGGAATCTCAATTTCAGTGCGGCCGGTTTTTATATAGTTTTTGGAAAACTGCTTCTGACATCCGGGACTTTCATATTTGGAAGGGAAGAATCTGAAGACCATCTCGACCGCAAATATAGTCCATGTTATGGCAATGATAGTGGGGATCTTTTCAAGCTCTGCAGTTACTTCGCCGCCGCTTATGATCCTGAATCTGATATAAGCGATCAAAAGTAGAATAAAAAGCAGGGATCTGTATATAAGGCGTACATAATGTATGATACTGACGACAGTAAGTTTTCTTTTTTTCATTTCATTTTTCACATTTAAAGATTCTGCCGTATCGGCAGTCCTGAATAATGCTCCAAAGGTAAATATATCAATTTGACAACATTAGTACAAGGGCGTGGAAAGCATGATGAATGCAGTAGATTCGGAAAATAATCGAAGAAAGTCATTGCCTGTTCTCTGGACTGATCTGTTCATACCGCTTGACCTTAGCGGTATAATCGATGATAATGATCAGAACGAATTGCACAAGCTTGTAATAGATGAATCAGGTCCGTTCAAATATGACTGGTTTACCATGATATGATCACGAACCATGAGTATTGATTAAGCAAACCATACGGAAAAGAGGAATAATATGAAATTTAAGGAATTTTTGAAGAAAAAGGATATTGAGATCTCCCTGAAAAGGTATGGGATCGATGCGCTCGGGGCCATGGCACAGGGACTTTTTTGTTCACTTCTCATAGGAACGATCATTGATACCATAGGAACGTCATTTCATATTTCATTTCTCACAAATACCGTGGCAACCGTGGCCGGCACTGATTATACGGTCGGAGGACTTGCAAAGGCAATGAGCGGACCGGCAATGGCAGTTGCAATAGCTTCTGCACTAAAGTGTCCTCCTCTTGTCCTCTTTTCAATGATCACTGTAGGATTTGCCTCAAATGCACTTGGCGGTGCGGGGGGCCCGTTGGCGGTTCTTATTATAGCTATAATCGCTTCGGAGTTTGGCAAGGCAATATCAAAAGAGACCAGGATTGACATCCTTGTAACGCCACTTGTTACCATAGGAATTGGAATATTGCTTTCCGCACTTATTGCAAAGCCGATAGGAGATGCTGCGTTATGGGTTGGTAATCTTATCATGTGGGCGACGGATCTTCAGCCGTTCCTTATGGGAATACTTGTATCCGTAATAGTTGGCATCGCACTGACGCTCCCAATCTCCTCAGCGGCTATCTGTGCCGCACTCCAGCTAACCGGACTTGCAGGGGGAGCAGCTGTTGCGGGATGCTGTGCTCAGATGATCGGATTTGCGGTTATCTCCTTTAAGGAAAACAAGTGGGGTGGTCTTGTGTCTCAGGGAATAGGAACCTCCATGCTTCAGATGGGTAATATTGTGAAGAATCCAAGAATATGGATTGCTCCCATTCTCGCCTCGGCAGTTACGGGCCCTATTGCCACATGCCTTTTCAAGCTGAAGATGGATGGCTCTCCGATCGCCTCCGGCATGGGAACCTGCGGTCTCGTAGGTCAGATCGGTGTATATACCGGATGGGTAAATGATGTGGCAAACGGCAGCAAAGCTGCAATCACAGCATTCGACTGGATCGGTCTTATAATGATCTCATTTATCCTGCCTGCATTTCTTTCCCTTCTTTTCAATGCGGGTCTTAAAAAACTTGGATGGGTCAAGGACGGAGATATGAAGCTTGGTGCCTGAGACACCTTGTGATCAAAAATTATTCAATGAACATACCCAATGCTTATAGATGATTAAAAGGTTAGCCTGATGGCTGACCTTTTATTAGTATGAAAAAAATAGTAAAATCAAATTTGGTTGTTATATGGAATGCCTTACTTAAAAGGGCTGAGCAGCAAAATAATACCTGATTGATAAAGGGGGAGACAAAATGGCAAATCCTATTCTTCCGTTATGGGAGTGTATACCGGATGGAGAACCAAGACAGTTTGGAGACAGGGTGTATCTTTATGGTTCTCACGACAGATTCGGGTGTGACAAGTTCTGTGACTACAAGCTGAAAGCATGGAGTGCTCCAATTAGTGACCTTGATCACTGGACCTGTCACGGACATATTTTTCAGACAAGGCCGGATACTGATCATGAATCAAGTGTTCCTCATACCGATCATGAACTCTATGCTCCCGATGTTGTTGAAAAAGATGGAAAATATTATCTTTATACATACATCGTTGGTGCAAAGGGATGTGTGAGCGTAAGCGATAAGCCCGAGGGACCCTTTAAATTCATATCCACTTACGACTATGCTCCTGAGGATGCAGGGGATGATGGAGTATATAACGATCCGGGAGTTCTGGTAGATGATGACGGAAGAGTCTATATCTATTACGGCTTCGAGCATTCCAACATGAATGAACTTGATGGCAGCTCGATGTATAAGGTTGTACCGGGAAGCCTTATCAGAAGGATTATGGATGACCGCGATGAGATACCTGAGCCTGAGAGGTTTTATGAAGCGAGTTCTCCGAGAAAGATAGGGGATACATATTATCTGATCTATTCTCCGAGAAAGGGATCGCGTCTGGCATATGCCACATCTGCTTCACCGACCGGCCCGTTTGTATACCGGGGATATATCATAGATAACGGAATTGATTTTCCGGGAGGAAATAATCACGGATCATTATGTAAGATAGGTGACCAGTGGTATATCTTCTATCACAGAATGACGAATTCATCAGTCTTTTCGAGAAGAGCATGTGTAGAGAAGGTGACGATACTTCCGGACGGAACCATTCCTCCGGTTGAAATGACATCTCTCGGATTTGAAGATTCTCTTTCACCGTATGAAACTGTAAAGGCAGAGATCGCATGCGTTCTTATGGGAGGCTGCTTTGTTACGGAGAAGGATCTGTTCAGGCGTGTCATCACTGAGATCAAGGATGGATGCGTTATAGGCTATAAGTATTTTGATTTTGGCAAAGACGATTCTACAAAGACAATGGAGCTTGCGGTCAAAACCGTGGGAAGAGGATTCAGGGGAAGACTTCATGTTCTGATAGACGGTACAGACCTGTCCGGTGAGGGAAATGACGGAAGTGTCAGATCTGATTGGATCGAAAACGGAGATGCCATAGGGTATTCTACTCTCAGCAAGCCTGCGAAGGGAACGGAGATAGGAGTAATAGAGATCGGACTCGGAGATGGGATCTACCGCGGCAGGGTGCGTAACGTGACCGGAAGACATGCGGTGTATTTTGTTGCTGAAGGAGCATCGGATACAAGTACATGGACGGGAAGCTTTTTTAAAGACAGAGTTATATGTGAACTTGAGGAATTTGTTTTTCTGAAGTAAAACAACAGACAAGCAAAACTCCGCATGGATCTACACATCCATGCGGAGTTTTTGTTTGCTTGTTGTGATAAGTATCGGTTATCACACGCGATAAATTCCTTGTAATTTTCAATACCGGTTTACAATGATAGTATGAACCCATCAAAGAGATCACACAAATGATCGAACAAAGAAAGCAGGGAGGTGCATACAGATGAAAAAAAGAATAACGGTTCAGAACAGAGTGATGTGCCATCGAATGTGCCCTCAGATGTGTCCCCCCGAGGACAAGAGATAAAGCAGATACGTTACGGTAACAATAACCTAAAAATATCAACAGACAGCAATAATCAACAGGCTGCAAGAAACAACAGGCAGCGATAAACAACAGAAAAATAAGCATAACCTAAAAGGAGATAAATAATATGGCAGGCTACAGATTCGAAACATTACAGCTTCACGTTGGACAGGAACATGCAGATCCCGCTACAGATTCCAGAGCGGTTCCCATTTATCAGACAACTTCATATGTATTTCATGACAGCAAGGACGCAGCCGACAGATTCGCACTCAGAGCAGGCGGCAATGTATACGGAAGAATAACCAATACAACTCAGGGCGTCCTCGAGGAGAGACTTGCAGCTCTTGAAGGAGGAAGCGCGGCACTTGCAGTAGCATCCGGAGCAGCAGCTATCGATTACACCATTCAGGCTCTTGCAACCAAGGGTGAGCACATCGTAGCACAGAAGACCATCTACGGCGGAAGCTTCAATCTTCTTAACAACACCCTTCCTCTTTATGGCATCGATACAACATTCGTTGATGCACATAACCTCAAGGAAGTTGAAGATGCGATCAAGCCTAACACCAGAGCAATCTATCTCGAGACTCTCGGAAATCCCGGAAGTGATATTCCCGATATCGATGCAATTTCAGAGATAGCTCATAAGCACGGACTTCCTGTTGTTGTAGATAACACATTCGGAACTCCTTATCTCATCAGACCGATCGAGCACGGAGCAGACATCGTTGTTCATTCCGCTACCAAGTTCATCGGCGGACACGGAACAACCCTCGGCGGTATCATCGTTGAGTCCGGCAAGTTCGACTGGAAGGCAAAGGGATTCTATCCTCAGATCACCGAGCCCAATCCCAGCTACCATGGACTTTCATTTTATGACGCACTCGGACCTGCAGCATTCGTAACCTATATAAGAACCATTCTTCTCAGAGATACCGGTGCTGCAATCTCACCCTTTAACGCATTCCTTCTTCTCCAGGGTGTTGAGACACTTTCTCTCAGACTGGACAGACATGTTGAGAATACCAAAAAGGTCATCGAGTTCCTTGTAAATCATCCTCAGGTTGAGAAGGTGCATCATCCTTCGCTTCCCGAGCATCCCGATCACGAGCTCTACAAGAGATACTTCCCTAACGGAGGCGGGTCTATATTCACATTCGATATCAAGGGCGGCGAAGAAGAAGCATGGAAGTTCATTGATAATCTCAAGATCTTCTCACTTCTTGCAAATGTAGCTGATGTAAAGAGCCTTGTTATCCATCCCGCATCAACCACTCACTCACAGCTTTCCGAGGAGGATCTTCTTGCAACAGGTATCAAAAAGAACACGATCCGTCTTTCCATCGGTACCGAGCACATCGATGACATTATCGAGGATCTCGAGAACGGATTTGCAGCAGCTAAGTAATAAGAGGTTTTGAAATGAAGTCTGTACTTGCTTTTGGTGATTCAAATACGTGGGGGCTGGTTCCCGGAACCGGCTCCCGTGTCAGATATCCGGAAAATGTCAGATGGACCGGACTGCTTCAGAGCAGATTAAATGACACGCGCGTCATAGAGGAAGGCTTGTGCGGAAGAACAACGGTTTTCGAAGACGAACTCAGGGCCGGAAGAAAAGGATTATCTCTTCTTCCGGTTATTCTGGAAAGTCATGCACCGCTTGATGCTGTGATCATCATGCTGGGAACTAACGATTGCAAGAGCGTATACGGAGCATCCGCACATACCATCGGAAAGGGCATTGAGCTCTGCCTCGATGAGATCGAAAAGACCGTTCCTGCAGAGAAGATCATCCTGGTATCCCCCATACATCTCGGAGATGAGGTGTGGAGACCGGACAAGGATCCGGAGTTTGATAAGGACTCAATAGAAGTAAGCCACGAACTCAGGGAAGTATATTCCGGGATAGCTGAAAAAAGAGGCGTGAGATTCCTTGCAGCATCTGATATTGCCTCACCTGATAAAAAGGATGATGAACATCTTAATGAGGAAGGTCACAAAGCATTGTCAGAAGCAATATACGGTAAATTGACAGAAATTATAAAGACATCTTAAGAAAAGGAGGTGCGAACAATGAAAACTGCAAAGATAAAAAGACACGGATACATGTGTACATACAGATGTTGTCGAACTTTGATCAGCTGGACCGGAAATAAAGCACAGGCGTCTGACTTTGGTGTCGCGCGTCCTGATCTTATACGATGTTGACCTCGTATCATGAAGCTTTAAGTCCGGGTGCTTAGAAGTAAGCCCCGTATTTTTTTAGCCAAAACAGGGAAAAACTTAGGTCCGCGTTCACAGATAAACTGTTCCGATTCAGGGACTTGGACAGATCCGGACAAGAAAATTTAATCGATATGAGGTGAAGAAAATGAGTTTGAATATTAATTCTTTATTGATACACGGCGGAGTTGACGGAGACGAGACAACAGGTGCTGTAGCTGTTCCGGTATATCAGACATCCACATATAAGCAGGATGGCCTGGGAGAGAACAGAGGATGGGAATATTCCAGAACAGGTAATCCTACAAGGGATGCGCTTGAAAAGCTGATAGCAGATCTCGAGCAGGGAAATTACGGATTTGCATTTGCATCCGGCCTTGCTGCGATCAATACGGTTCTTTCACTTTTTAAGTCAGGGGACAAGCTCATCGTCTCAGACAATATCTACGGAGGAACCTTCAGGATCCTGGACAACGTATTTAAGAATTTCGGGATCACATACCAGATAGTCGATACATCCGATGTATCACAGATTGAAAAAAATATAGACGATACCGTTAAGGCAGTCTATGTTGAAAGCCCCGCAAATCCGCTCCTTACGGTAACGGATATTGCAAAGGTAGCAGAGGTCTCACATAAATACGGCAAACTTCTGATCGTAGACAATACCTTCCTTACACCATACCTCCAGAGACCTCTTGCACTTGGGGCTGACATAGTTGTTCACAGCGGGACCAAATATCTCGGAGGACACAGTGACACGGTATCGGGACTTGCGGTTGTTAAGGATAAGGCACTGGCCGACAGGCTATATTATCTTCAGAATGCCATAGGCGGTGTGCTTGCTCCATGGGACAGCTTCCTTGTCATAAGAGGCATCAAGACTCTCGGAGTCAGAATGGACAGACATGTGGCAAATGCAGGGAAGATTGCGGAATGGCTTGAGCAGAGCGGATATGTGAGCAAGGTATACTATCCAGGACTAAAATCCGATCCGGGTTACGAGATCCAGAAGAAACAGGCAGACGGTGCGGGAGCAATGATCTCCTTCGTGCTGGATGAAAAATATGATTATAAGAAATTCTTCAAATCCCTTAAGCTGATAACACTTGCAGAAAGCCTCGGAGGAGTCGAATCCCTGGTATGCCATCCCGCTTCAATGACACATGCGGCAATACCTGCAGATATAAGAAAGCAGGTCGGAATAGTGGATGAGCTCATAAGGCTTTCAGTCGGAATCGAAGATGCAGATGATCTGATCGCGGATCTGAAGCAGGCTATCGAAGCTTCTGTTAAGGAGGCAGACTGATATGGATGTATATATGAGTGTCCAGGAGATGATTGGTTCCACACCAATGCTTAAGCTTAATCACCTGGGAGTGAAGGAGGGCGTTAACTTATACGCAAAGCTTGAGCTTATGAATCCCGCAGGAAGCGTCAAGGACCGTGTGGGAATGTATATGGTAAAGGACGCAGAGGACCGTGGTCTTCTCAAGCCCGGATCCACCATAGTGGAGGCAACTGCCGGAAATACCGGAATAGGAATAGCAATCGCAGCACTCAACAGAGGCTACAGAGTTATCTTCGCGGTTCCTGAAAAATTCTCCATAGAAAAGCAGAAGGTCATGAAGGCTCTCGGAGCTGAAATAGTTCATACGAGCAGAGAAGGCGGTATGAAGGGAGCTGAAGAAAAGGCAGGTGAACTGCTTAAGGAGATACCGAATTCAATATCACTGGGGCAGTTCCATAATCCTATGAATCCATTCTCTCATTATCAGACAACAGGTCCTGAGATATATAAGCAGCTGGATGGTAAGGTGGATTACCTTGTAGCAGGCGCCGGAAGCGGAGGAACCTTCAGCGGAGTTGTGAAGTTCCTTAAGGAGAAAAATAAAAACATTCAAGGTGTTCTTGCAGATCCTTACGGCTCCATCATAGGAGGAGGAGAACATGGCAGCTACAACATTGAAGGTATCGGCAATGACTTTATAGCAGACACCATGGATGTATCACTGATAGACAAGGTTTATAAAGTAACTGATGACGAAGCCTTCACGGCATGCAGAACTTTGGCTGCTAAGGAAGGCATACTTGCAGGATCATCATCAGGGGCTGCTCTTGCGGCAGCACTCAAACTTGCCGAAGAGACAGATCACGGCAATATAGCAGTTATTTTTCCCGACAGAGGGGACAGATACCTGAGTAAGGGTCTGTTTGAATAAGAAGGTAATGAAATGGCAACTGTTTTCCGTTTGGAAAATGTAACAAAAGTATATAAGAATGACGGAAAAGAGTTCAGTGCTCTTAAAGGAATAAACCTTGATATAGAAGAGGGGTCCGTATTCGGGATCATCGGAATGAGCGGCGCCGGAAAGTCCACACTGGTAAGAACACTTAACAGGCTCGAGGATGTATCGTCCGGAAGTGTTAAATTCTATGATCAGGAGCTGTCAGAACTGTCACCTTCTCAGCTCAGGAAGATAAGGAGACAGATAGCGATGATCTTCCAGAGCTTCAACCTCCTGGGTCAGCGTACGGTGCTCAGCAATGTGATGCAGCCATTGAAGATCGCAGGCATCAAGGGAAAAGAAGCTAAAGAAAAAGCACTGGAGATGCTTGAAGTAGTAGGTCTTGCTGATAAGAAGAATCAGTTTCCTTCAAGGCTTTCAGGCGGTCAGAGACAGAGAGTTGCAATAGCAAGAGCTCTGGCCACTGATCCCAAGGTTCTTCTGTGTGATGAAGCAACATCGGCACTGGATCCTAAAATGACGGGAGAGATACTTGATCTTCTCCGGGAGATCAATAGGACCAGAAAGCTTACAATAGTGATCATCACTCATGAGATGTCAGTCATTGAGAAGATCTGTGACAAGGTAGCGATCATAGATGACGGTAACCTTGCTGAGACAGGAGATGTAAAAGAGATCTTCAGATCTCCGAAATCACAGGCAGCAAAAAAACTGGTTTTCCCGAGTAATCCTTATGATCCATCACAGCCGGACAGCAGGCTGATCAGAGTTGCTTTTGACGGACTCGCCGCAAGCAGACCCTTCATAGCTGAGCTTGTTGAAAAAACAGGCAGAAAGGTTAACATCCTCAGCGCAAATACGAAGAGCGTTGGCGGAATAGGATACGGACAGATGGTCTTAGAACTTCCGGGATCCAAAGAGGATCAGGATGTGATCATAGAATTCTTTACCGGCAACGGACTCAGCATTTCGGAGGTGGAAAGATGACGGATTATATTGTGGAAACCATAAAGGCCGGGATTCTTGAAACTTTGGCAATGACTTTCTTCTCTTCAGTCTTTGCATATTTGTTTGGCCTGCCGCTGGGGATACTCCTCTATGCAACTTCAAAGGGAAGGATAATGGAGAACAAACCGGTAAATTTCGTGATCGGGCTGATAGTGAACATAGGAAGATCTCTTCCATTCCTCATACTCCTGGTACTCCTGATTCCGTTTACCAGATTCGTAACCGGCTCTTCAATAGGAACAACGGCATCAATAGTCCCCCTTACGATCGGTGCTATACCGATAGTGGCCAGAATGGTGGAATCCTCGCTGAGCGAGGTACAGCCCGGAATAATAGAAGCTGCGGTTTCAATGGGTGCATCTCCGTTGTATGTGATACTTCATTTTGTTATTCCCGAGGCGACGCCTTCACTTCTTCTGGGCGGAGCGATCAATATAGCGACTGTCCTCGGATATTCGGCCATGGCGGGTGTCATAGGCGGCGGTGGACTCGGAGCAATAGCACTCCAGTACGGTTACTACAGATATCAGAAGGATGTACTGTGGACCACCGTAACAATCCTGGTGATCCTGGTGATGGTAATACAGAGTGCCGGAAACAGGATAGCCGTGAAAGTAAGAAAGTGACGAACGTTTCGTCAGTTAAGTTTTGAGATCAGATCCCTGATGCATATCCGGAATGAGAACGGGATTTATCTATATGAAAAAAATAATCGATATGACTGTATAAAAGGAGAATATTATGAAAAGATCAATTATCACAAGGCTTGTTGCAGCCGCTGCAACCGCAGCACTTACACTTTCACTTGCAGGATGTGGATCATCCTCACAGGCAGGCGGGAGCACTGTTTCCGCTTCGGGAAATACCGTTATCAAGGTTGGTGCAAACATTACCCCTCATTCGGAGATACTTGAGCAGGCAGTTCCCATTCTTGCAGAAAAAGGAATAACTCTTGAGATCGTTAAGCTTGAGGATTCCGTAACTCCCAACACCGGTGTTATCGAAGGAAGCCTTGATGCCAACTATTTCCAGCATGTTCCTTATCTTGATCAGTTTAATGCAGAGAACGGTTCGAATCTTGTATCCATCGGTGCGATCCACTATGAGCCCTTCGGAATCTATGCAGGAAAGACCACAGACCTTGCTGCACTTCCTGACGGAGCAACCGTAGCTGTTCCAAACAATGTTACTAATGAGGCAAGAGCTCTTCTTCTCCTTGCCCAGGAGGGACTCCTTACTCTTAAGGAGGATGCAGGTATCACAGCAACCATCGGTGATATAGTTGAGAACCCAAAGAATATCGTATTCAAGGAGCTTGCACCCGAGCAACTTGTTGCAGCTCTTCCGGATGTTGACGTTGCTGTCATAAACGGAAACTATGCTATCGAGGGCGGACTTCACGTAAGCCAGGCACTTGCAGTAGAAGCTAACGACGGACTTGCAGCAGTTACCTATGGCAACATTATCGCCACATCACCTGACAAGGCACAGAACGATGCACTTCTTACACTTGTAGAGGTTCTTCAGGGTGAAGAGATCAAAAAGTTTATTAACGATACGTATGACGGTGCAGTAGTTCCGCTTAACTAAAAGGAGGCATGGCATGATCGGATTTGAGTATTACAACCCGGCAAAGATTGTATTCGGTGAAGAGAGTGAGAAAAGCCTTAAGGGTCTTCTTGAAAAGCATAATGTAAAGTCACTTCTTCTCGTATACAGCGGTGATTTCATCAAGACACTGGGCATCCATTCTGTAATAGAAGAGGCGGTTAAGGAACTTGGTATAAAGTTCAGTGAAAACGGAAATGTGGTACCGAATCCGACCATAGAGCTGGTAAGAGAGCTGGTCGCACAGGGCAAGAAGGATGATGTTGATTTTGTGCTGGCAGTAGGAGGAGGAAGCTCCATAGATACTGCAAAGGCAGTTGCCATCGGAATCCCCTATGACGGAGATGTATGGGATTTCTTTGAAAAGGGAATAGTACCGGAAGAAGTGCTTCCCATCGGAGTTATCGCGACAACAGCATCAAGCGGGTCTGAAACCTCTAACGCAGCAATTCTTTCAAGCGGAGAGTGGAAGCTGGGCTTCGAGGATGACCGTATCATCCCAAAATTCGCAATAATGAATCCCAGGTTCACCGCAGGGCTTCCGGCATATCCCACGTTCGTAGGCGTTGCCGATGTCCTGGCTCACCTTCTTGAGAGATATTTTTCGGATGAAAAGAATTCCGACACTACGGATTACCTGATAGAAGGGGCTATAAGAGCACTCCTTGTAACAGCCGACAAGCTTCTTGCGGATCTTAAGGATATTAATGCAAGAGCAGAGATTCAGTGGCTTGCAAGCGTATCACACGGCGGATCACTTGATGCCGGAAGAAGAGCAGACTGGGGATCACACAGGATCGAGCATGAGTTATCTGCCCAGTACAATATTGTACATGGTGAAGGAATGGCAGTGGTATTCACCGCGTGGACTAAGTATATGGCAAAGGTAAAGCCCTGGAGACTGGCACTTCTTGCAAGCAGGGTATTCGGAGCAGATCCCTACAATTATACCGAGGAGGAAAGAGCTCAGATCCTTGCTGAAAAGCTCGAGCAGTTCTTCAAAAAGCTGGGACTTAAGACGACTCTTACAGAGCTTGGCATTGATGATAAGGATTTTGAGATCATGGCAAAACGCGCCACAAGGAACGGTAAAGTGGGACATTATGAGCCCCTTGATGCAGACAGCATCGTTAAGATATTAAAACTTGCTATATAAGCAATTTAATAACCGATTCAAAAGATGAAAGGAGATTTATAAAAATGGCAAGAGTAGAATTAAAGCAGCCGGAGGAGCTTTCGGCAGAATCAAAGAAGGCATATGATGAACTGAATTCCAAGGGAAAGATCACCAATATGAAGCTTGTAATGCTTCAGGATTACGGAACCTATCTCGCATTCATGGGATGGTATGATTCATGGGGAAGCCTTGTTAATGTTGTGGGTCAGAGGGCAGCCACCATTTATGCTCACTCTGTATCTACCACCAACGGATGCCTTCTGTGCTCGCTTTTTTTCATAAGCGATCTTAAGGAGCTGGGACTTGATCCCAATAACCTTGTACTTGATGAAAAGGAGCAGCTTCTTCAGCAGCTCGGACAGCAGATAGTTAAGGATCCCACCAAGGTTTCCGACGAGCTTTTCGACGGACTTAAAAAGTATTTTACCGATACCGAGCTTATCGTTATCGTAGGCTTTGGAGCACAGATGCAGGCTACCAACAACTTTAACTCTGTTCTCAGAGTGGATGTTGACAGGCGTCTCCTTCCTCTTAAGGATGAGTTCAAGCCTGCAACCTGGAGAGACGTTATCAAATAAGCGATCATACCGGCATGATATCCTCTTTGCGGCAGTCCTTTGTGGCTGCCGCATTATTATTTTAGAGACAAAAGCAGACAAACACGGAATAGTCTCTGCAGTCTTAATACATATGTGTTATAGTATATACTTAGGGATTGAACTGATATTCCCGTCTTACGGGAAAGGAAACCTTTATGAAAGAAGCAAACATAAAAAACAGCCCGCACTCTAAGGAATATGAAGAGTTTTTTGAAAAGAACCGTATCAGGGTAAATAAATACCTTAATATAGTCCTGTGGTTTTTCATACTGGCCGGGCCTGCGATAGCAATAGGACTTAAGACAGGCATATTTTTTGATATTGAATATATGACCTGCGTGAGCATATCGGCGGTTGTCCTGATCATGGCCATGGGACATCTTATATTATTCAAATTCTATCCGCGTTCCGTGATAACGTGTCTTTTTGCACTGACCGCACTGGATATCCTGATATTCTATATAACTTATGTAGAGATCAGTATTCAGATGACCTGGTTTCTTGTCCCCATGCTCTCTTTGCTGTTTTGCAATATTTATATTTTTTTCTATGCCGTCGGACTGAATTACCTGACGATGTTTTTGGCAATCCTGGCAGTCAGCGCTCATTTTGATGCCGTCAGGACGGATTTCAACTCTCCGATCGCGTATTTTGCGGATGCAATGGGTGCATATACCATTGAGACTCTTGTGATGGTGGCAGCCGGTCTGATCATATATAAGCTTATAAGCGAATATTTCGGAGGACTTTTTAAACAGTACGAAGTGATCAGGGAGCAGGAAAGGGAGATGAAGGAGAAGATGGATATCCTCTCTTCCATGGCTGAGATCTACGATACGGTTAATCTTATTGATTTTAAGGATAATACGGAAACTCCGTTAAGAGATGCGGAGCTGGAAAAACAGGGTATAGACCCTAATACCCGTGTACATCCTTTGATGAAGCTTAAGCTGAACAACCATGTCATGCCGGATCAGATCGACAGCTTTAATACCTTCACGAATATTAAAACGATACGGTCCAGACTTTCCCGCAGAAAGGTTATAAGTGCCGAATTTATCGATGCGGTCAACGGATGGTTCAGAGCACAGTTTATATCCGTTGCATCCGGAACCGACGGCATACCGGAAAAGATCATATATACCACACGAAATGTGGACGAGGATAAGAGAAGAGAGGAGCATCTGATCAGACTTACCATGACTGATGAGATGACAAGACTTTATAACAGAAGATGCTATGATGAGGATCTGGGGATCATTTCCCAAAACGGAATGGATGACGATCTTGTCCTGTTTTCGATCGATATCAACGGACTCAAGAGAGTTAACGACAGTCTGGGACATGCAGCAGGTGACGAGCTTATAAAGGGAGCTGCCGAGTGCCTTGTTCTTTCTTTGATGAAGTATGGTAAAGTCTACAGGACCGGAGGAGATGAGTTTATCGGGATCCTTCATACAGATGATCCGGAATCGGTCAGGGCGGATGTTCGCGAAAAAGCCGCAGAATGGCATGGAGAATATGTTGATAAGCTTACACTGGCTGTAGGATATGCCTCACATAAAGATCATCCGGAGGCGGAGACCAACGAGCTTGAGCAAATGGCCGATTCGGATATGTATTCCGAAAAGGGAAGATATTACAGAGAGAGCGGGATAGACCGGAGAAGATGAGAAGATCCACATTATGTTATATTTCCGATGCCGACAGGATCCTTATGCTCTACAGAAATAAAAAAGAAAACGATCCCAATGAGGGAAAATGGATCGGAATAGGCGGAAAGATCGAAGCGGGCGAAACTCCCGAAGAATGCATACGACGTGAGGTTATGGAAGAAACGGGCCTGATCCTCACGGACCTTCATTTTCACGGAATCATAAAATTCGTCTCGGAAAGCTGGGAGGATGAGGATATGTATCTTTTCTCGTCATCCGGATATGAAGGCGAAATGAATGATCTTTGTGACGAAGGAGAACTCAGGTGGATAGAAAGGGATAAGCTTTTGTCGCTTCCCATGTGGGAGGGTGATAAGCATTTTCTGAAAGCCCTTCTTTCCGGAAGAGACAGGATAGAGATGACTCTGATCTACAGGGGGACCGGTTCTGAAGAGCATTTATCTGAAGTGATAGATAATTCATAAATATTTTTCCATGACAGGGGGATATTCCTTTGAGCGGATCTGAAAGAAAACATCATTTTATTGGAATTGCCGAAATCATTTTTGCGCTGATACTTGCTGTGATTCTTACTGTCGGAAGGTTTATATTCAGATATACTTCTGTATTTGCGCTGCCCGGATACCTGAAGGAAAACGTGCTCATATTCCTTGCACTCTTCATTCCGTTTCTGCTCATATTTGCCCTTCTTGGCAAGGGAATCAGATATTTTTCCGGAAAGGATGATTCATACTCAAAAAAGCAGCTGACGGCTCTTTCAATCGCATCCGCGCTTCCGGTTATAGCATCGTGGATAACGGCGGTAGCTCTTTTTTATCCGGGACTGACTGTAACGAGCCTTCAAAA
Source organism: uncultured Lachnospiraceae bacterium (assembly GCA_946531495.1). Classification (GTDB taxonomy): domain Bacteria; phylum Bacillota; class Clostridia; order Lachnospirales; family Lachnospiraceae; genus AC2028. Next base: position 52,234 of record CAMNAQ010000001.1, read on the forward strand.
TCTGATAACCTTCAACGGGGTTTCCGGTGAAAGCTATCCCGTGATACATACTCTCATAAGAGGATTATTTATTTATCTCGACGGGATCGGACTTCCTGCTCCCTTCGGCGCAGTATTATATTTTTCTGTTCATCTGCTCATACTTTGTACTGCATGCGTTTATACGGTAAGGCGTGAGATGGAGGAAGGCGTCAGGATTCCGGTGGTGATAATGACCATGGCATACTTTGGTGTTTTTTCGGTGCTGATGGTCATGTTCAGGATAGAATCCGCAGAGATCCTTTTCTTCAGTTCTGTTACGATGGTTTTACTCCTTCTTACAAGAGCCGATGAGAGAAAAAAAGGCGGTGCTGTCTGGTTTTGGATGTTTTTTTCGCTTACATGCCTTTTCAGATATAATTATCTGCCGGTTGGGATAATGCTTTTTATCATCCTTTTGTTTATGGCCGGAAAAAAGGAAATGAGGAAGTATCTGATAGCATCCGTTGCAGGCCTTCTTACTGTTTTTACGGTTCTTCTTGCGTTTTTCCCCGCATACGGGATAAGGGATCTGAAAGAAAGCGACCCCATGAGTGTTCCGGTATCCCAGATCGCCACAGTATATGAAGAACACATGCAGGAACTTTCTGTTGCCGAAAAGTTCATTACCGAAGAATATATGCAGCCCGGTGCCTACTCTTTCAGGGATGCCAGCTTTTTGATGGAGTCATTTAACGAAGCTCTTTATCTTTCGGACCGTTCGGCATTCTGGGATCTGTATATGCACTTTGCGCAAAAATATCCCTGGGATTTTCTTGATTCATTCCTAAATCTTAATTCCATCATCTGGCAGGTCGGAGAAATGGGTATCCCTCTCTGTATGGTCATAGCCGGATTATATATAGCTTTCAGGTCAAAGCGCCGCGGATACGGGACCGGAGCATTTATGCTCATGTTTTTGTGGATCACTTATCTTTTTGCTCCAAAGCCGGTATTTTCGCAGATGTTTCCTTTTCTCCTTGCGGCTCCCGCTGTCCTGATCCCTGTTTTTGCCTGCGGTACCGTTTTTGCCGATGACAAAAGGGATGATGAAGCAGAAGAGGATACGGACGAAGAAACCGCAGAAAAAACAGAAAGCAGTAAAGCAAAGGAAAAATCTGCAGAAAAATCAGAGAGCAATAAGGCAAAAGAAAACCCTGCAGAAAAAACAGAAAGCAGTGGGGATAAGCCGGATTCCGGGGATTCATCCGAAGACGGAAAAATCGTCTGAAGGGCAGATAGTTAATTATTTAACTGAAAATTTGCCTATATTTCCCATAAAAATCAGAATTGTATACAGGAATATTTGTATAATTTTCCATTGACGAATAGTATTCTTTCAAATAAAATGCTTTTCAAGGCTGAAGGAGTATATCTTTCGGCTGTTTACCGCATACAGGGCACCGGGTATGAGGTAAAGGATGCAAGGTGCAAAGATCGTCGCCTTATGGCGGCACAGGAGGAAATATTATGAAAAAGAAGTTGCTTTCACTTATCATGACAGGCGCACTTGTCATGGCAATGACTGCATGTGGCGGTAATACCGCTGCCGGCGGAAACGGCGGATCAGGTGCGACAGGAAACGGCGAGCTTACCGGAACTCTTAAGCTCGGTGTGATCGGCCCCCTTACCGGTGGTGCTGCTATCTACGGAAATGCAGTTGCTAACGGAACTCAGATCGCAGTTGATGAGATCAATGCAAGAGGAACCGGATTTACCATTGAACTAAATGCACAGGATGATGAGCATGATGCAGAGAAGTCTGTAAATGCATATCATCAGCTTCAGGACTGGGGCGTACAGGCAATCGCAGGTACCGTTACCACCACTCCCTGTATTGCAGTTTCTGCAGAGGCTAATTCTGACAGAGTATTCATGCTCACTCCTTCAGCATCTGCTACTTCCGTAACAGAGGGCAAGGACAATGTATTCCAGCTTTGCTTTGCAGATCCTAACCAGGGTTCCGCATCCGCTCAGTATATTTCAGACAATAACCTTGCTACCAAGGTTGCTGTTATCTACAACAATGCAGATGCATATTCAACCGGAATTTATCAGACCTTCAAGGCAAGAGCTGCAGAGCTCGGACTTGAGATCGTTTCCGAGACAACCTTCACCGATGACACAACTGATTTCTCCGTTCAGGTAGGAGATGCTCAGTCAAACGGTGCAGAGCTTGTATTCCTTCCTATTTACTACACTCCCGCATCACTTATCCTTCAGCAGGCTGCATCCGCAGGATATGAGCCCAAGTTCTTTGGCGTTGACGGTATGGACGGAATCCTTACCATCGAGGGCTTCGATACCTCTCTTGCAGAGGGTGTTATGCTTCTTACTCCTTTCTCAGCAGATGCAACAGATGATCTTACCGCTAATTTCGTAAAGGCTTATAACGATAAGTACGGTGAGGTTCCTTCACAGTTTGCTGCAGACGGATATGACTGCGCTTATGCTATCACCGCAGCTCTTCAGTTCTATGCAGATAAGAACGGCGGACTTGATGTTACCGGAATGACTGCAGAGCAGCTTTGTGATATACTGATCAAGGTGTTTACCGATCCTGATTTCTCTGTAAACGGTGTTACCGGTCTCGGAATGAGATGGAATGCAAACGGAGAAGTTAACAAGGATCCCAAGGCAGTTGTTATCCAGAACGGAGTATATGTAGGAATGTAATTATATTGACGCATCCGCTTTACGCGGTGTGACATGTAATGATATCTGAATTCAGCACTGGGCACCCTCAAAAGTGCTCAGTGTATTATTATTAGGGAACGCATTAAGGAGCACATATCATGCTTGCACATCTTATCAACGGAATAAGTCTGGGAAGTATATATGCGATAATCGCGCTGGGCTATACCATGGTTTACGGTATTGCAAAGATGCTGAATTTCGCACACGGCGATGTCATTATGGTAGGAGGATATGTATCCTTCTGCTCGATGATGTACCTCGGTCTTCCCGCCCCGGTAGCCATATTGGCGGCTATATTTGTATGTACGGTCCTCGGTATAGTGGTTGAGCGTCTGGCATATAAGCCTCTGCGTACTGCCACTTCACTTGCCGTCCTGATCACCGCCATAGGCATGTCATATTTCCTTCAGAATGCGGCACTTCTTATATGGGGAGCAAATCCCAAGGCTTTCCCCAATATGTTCAAGGATGTTGAAGCAATTGAGATAGCAGGAGCAAGGGTATCGCCTGTTGCGGTCGTTGCCATTGTTGCGAACCTGATCATCATGGTTGCCTTAACTCTTTTTACAACACGTACCAAGGTCGGTAAGGCCATGAGAGCGGTGTCCGAGGATAAGGGTGCTGCTACGCTTATGGGTATCAATGTTAACTTTACCATATCCCTTACATTCGCGATCGGTTCGGGACTTGCAGCCATCGCCGGAGTCCTTCTTTGCACAGCCTATCCGACGCTCATGCCTACAACCGGTTCTATGCCCGGTATCAAGGCGTTCACCGCAGCCGTATTTGGAGGCATCGGCTCCATACCCGGTGCAATGATCGGAGGTATCCTTCTGGGGATCATAGAGATCCTTGCAAGAGCCTACATTTCTTCGGAGCTTGCGGATGCGATAGTATTCGGTGTCCTTATAGTTGTACTGATATTCAGACCTACCGGACTTCTCGGTAAGCAGATTCATGAAAAGGTATAAGGAGGCATAAGATGAACAGGATAAAAAATGCCTCTTCGGCATCCAAAAAAGCATTTTTGAATTATGGAATAGTGATAGTGTTTTTTATCGTATTCCAGACTCTTGTATCCACCGGTAATATTACCAGCGCGTTAAAGGGACAGCTGATCCCGATCATCTGCTACATGATCATGGCTGTTTCTCTTAACCTTGTGGTCGGAATCTCCGGCGAACTGTCACTTGGACATGCGGGCTTTATGTCGGTAGGTGCATTTACCGCGGTCATAGTCAGTTCTGCAATGGGCGATGCCGCAAATCCCGCAAAACTTCTTGTAAGCATAATCATAGGTGCGATCATTGCAGCGATCGCCGGTTTCCTCATCGGAATCCCGGTACTCAGATTAAACGGCGATTACCTTGCGATCGTTACACTTGCATTTGGCGAGATAATCAAGAATATCCTTAACTGTCTTTATGTAGGCATCGATGAAAAAGGAGTTCATTTTGCATTCAACAATCCGGATGCACTTGGAATGAATCCTCTCGGAAAAGTCATAATCAACGGACCTATGGGAGCTGTCGGCATCGCAAAGATCGCTACGTTCCCCACCGCAGTCATTCTTCTTATGATAATCCTGATAGTTATACAGAATCTGGTCAATTCAAGAACCGGACGTGCCATCATGGCGATCAGGGATAACAGGATCGCTGCAGAGAGCATGGGTCTGTCACCCATAAAATATAAGATGCTCGCGTTTACCGTATCCGCATCCATGGCAGGTGCTGCGGGAGCGGTATATGCACTTAACTACTCCACACTCGTTCCGAAAAAATTTGATTTCAATACCTCGATCCTTGTTCTCGTGTTTGTCGTGCTCGGCGGTATCGGAAATATGACAGGTTCGCTGATCGCAGCAGGTGTTCTCGTTGTGCTTCCCGAGCTTTTGAGAAAATTCAGCGATTACCGTATGCTGGTATACGCGATCGTCCTTATCCTGGTAATGCTTGTTACCAATAATGATAAGCTCAAAGGCAGGATCGATACATTTTTTAAGAAACTCAGAATGAATATCGCAAAAGGAGGCAGGAAGAAATGAGCAAGTCTCCCGAAGTAAAACTCGTAAATGTACCCAGCCCCAATTTTGTTCCGGAGAAGGATGCCGACAAGCCACTTGTGCTTGAGGCGGCACATCTCGGAATAGATTTCGGCGGACTGGTAGCGGTAGATGAATTCAATATAGGTATCGGAGCTACGGAGATATGCGGTCTCATCGGTCCCAACGGCGCCGGCAAGACTACTATCTTCAATCTTCTTACCAAGGTTTATGAGCCCACAAGAGGAACGATCATGCTGGGAGGCAAGGACACCCACAACATGACTCCCGTTCAGGTCAATCAGATGGGCATTGCCAGAACATTCCAGAATATAAGGCTTTTCGATAAGCTCTCTGTCGAAGAAAACGTCAAGATAGGACTTCACAATCATATTGGATATCACACTCTTTCGGGTGTGTTCAGACTTCCTTCGTACTGGAGTGAGGAAAAGAAATCACATGTAAGAGCGCTGGAGCTTCTCGATATATTTGGAATGGCTGATCTCGCAAACGTCACGGCAGATTCTCTTCCTTACGGAGCACAGAGAAGACTTGAGATCGTAAGAGCTCTTGCAACGGGTCCGAAGCTTCTTCTTCTCGACGAGCCGGCAGCAGGAATGAACCCTTCCGAAACCGAGGAATTGATGAACAATATCCGTAAGATAAGGGATGAGTTCCAGATAGCCGTTCTTTTGATCGAGCATGACATGAATCTTGTAATGGGAATATGTGAGAGCATCGTGGTCCTTAATTTCGGAAGGATCATTGCAAAGGGAACTCCTTCCCAGATACAGGGAAATCCACAGGTTATCGAAGCATATTTGGGAACTCACAGAGGTTAGGCCGGGTCCCTGTTGCATTAACGAAGGGGATCGGGCTGCAATAAATCAGAGGATGATCTAATGAATACAGTTCTGAAAGTTGAAAACCTGCACGTTTATTACGGCAGCATACATGCGATAAAAGGTGTTTCCTTTGAAGTCGGTGAGGGAGAGATAGTTACCCTCATCGGAGCAAACGGTGCAGGAAAATCCACCACGCTGAATACCGTCGGAGGACTGCTGAAGCCAAGAGAGGGCTCTATCGAATTCGAGGGAAAGAGTATCCTCGGCGTTGCTCCTCACAAGGTAGTAAGTGAAGGAATGGCTCTTTGCCCTGAAGGAAGAAGAGTTTTTGCACAGCTTTCCGTAAAAGAGAATTTGGAAATGGGTGCATATACAAGACCTGCATCCGAGATCCCGGAAACACTTGAAAAGGTATATGAGCAGTTCCCGAGGCTTAAGGAAAGAGAAACCCAGATGGCCGGAACACTTTCAGGCGGTGAGCAGCAGATGCTTGCAATGGGCAGAGCTCTTATGAGTAAGCCCAGGCTTCTGATGCTTGACGAGCCTTCAATGGGACTTGCTCCGATACTGGTTGACCAGATTTTTGAGATAATCGAAACGCTGAATAAAGCGGGAACGACCATCCTTCTTGTAGAACAGAATGCACAGATGGCTCTTTCGATAGCAGACAGGGCTTATGTTCTTGAGACCGGACGCATAGTAAACACCGGAACAGGCAAGGATCTTCTTAATGATGATTCCGTAAAGAAGGCTTATCTTGGCGGATGATGCCGGATATCATGTGTAATATGGACAGGCGGGAAGCTCTTTGCAGAGCTTCCCGTTTTTACTGAAAATATTTTATGGTTAATATGTTCTTGCTTATCTTACTTGAACGAATTTGATGTTTTTTACACACATATAGTATAATGACCGTGTATGTTGTCATGAGGCAGTGATGGCCAAGAATCGTAAGCACATATAATGAGGGAGACTTAATGAAGATATTCAATAAATTAAAAACTGTTGTATGCACCGTGCTCGCAATAATGCTTGCAGTAAACCTGATCCCTGCGCCCGGATCCGAAAAGGTTCAGGCAAGAGGTGCATCACAGGCTATAAGCTGGGGTATAGATGTATCCGCCTGGCAGGGAGATATAGATTGGAATGCCGTAAAAGCGAGCGGAGTACAGTTTGTTTTCATCAAATGCGGAGGAACGATATACGGCTTTGATGATAAGTTCGCGCAGAATATGGCCGGTGCAACAGCAGCCGGACTGAAGATCGGCGTCTATATCTATTCATACGCATCTTCTGTTGCTGACGGTGCGATCGAAGCCCAGTGGATAATAAATGCCATAGCTCCTTATACGGTCAGTATGCCTGTTGTTCTCGATCTTGAAAATTACAGACAGAAGGCACTCGATCCTCTTACCAATGCAATGATCTGCCAGACATTCTGCCAGATCGTGGAAGCGGCAGGATATTATCCGATGGTTTATTCCAACAGGAGCATGTTCCGTGACAAGATAGGTCCTTTTGCCTATGACAAGTGGGTTGCGCAGTGGACTGACTATTGCTATGACGAGAGCGCCGCATTCTGGCAGGCTACAGACAGCTTTTCCGTTCCCGGAATAAGAGGACATGTTGATCTTGATTACCAGTTCAAGGATCTTTCTGCATATATCATTCCTTACGGTTTTACATCCAGAGACGGATACACATATTTTTATGAAAATTACAGAAGACAGTCCAACAGGTTTGTTAATGTAAACGGCGGTATCTATTATGTTGATGCTTTCGGGCATGTGATCGCAAATGCACTGTATCCCGTGGGAGATTTCATTTATTATTTCGATCAGTCCGGCCTGATGCAGGTGGGATTTGTAAATCTTGGAGACGGTATAAGATATTTTGACGAGAACGGACATATGCTCGTCGGCTGGCAGAACATTGCCGGCAATATGTATCTCTTTGATATCAACGGACTTATGCAGATCGGATTCATATCCGACGGAGTTAATACATATTATCTGAATGAGTTCGGAATACTCCAGACCGGAATGTTTACTGCGGGAAATTCCATCTACTGCGCGGATGAGGCAGGCCGACTTAAGATCGGTATGCAGAACATAAACGGAGCAACGTATTTCTTTGATCCCGTAAAGGGCGGAGCAATGGCAACCGGATTTGTTACCGATGGAGTGTATAACTACTACTTCGGCGCAGACGGAACTCTTCAGAAGGGACTTTTCGCATACGGTAATTCACTTTATTATTCCGATGCGAACGGACATCTTCAGACAGGTCTGATAACCGTCAGCGGATTATCATTCTATTTCGATCCTGCAAAGGGAGGAGCTCTTCTCGTTAACGGAACAGCTACAGATGCTCTCGGGCATGTCTATGTAGCCGACGCTGCCGGACTGGCAGTGATGATACAGTAATGTAAAAGTGAAAAGCGAGCTTACGAAAAAACAGATAATTATCAAAGCACTCAGACTTATGGTGATCGCTGTTATATGCGCCATAAGTCTGGTGTATGTAATAATGATCTTTTCCGGTATGAGCAGCGGACGCGGTCCCATACATGTCCTGAATTACGGATGGGAGCTTAGTTACAGATCTGAGGATTATCGCGGTATCGATCTGAGATCTTTTTCGTTCGATGATGTAAAGAAAAAGGACGAGGTGGTCTTAAGCTGCACTCTTCCGGAGAATCTTCCGGCCGACAGTATGCTTGTTGTTTATGTCCATTATTATGATCTCAGGGTTTTGGTGGATGGCATACAGGTTTATGAAGCCGATACCGAAAGGGTGGACGCGGGTCTTGGTCTCGGAAGCGGATTTTATGCCGTTGATATCGGTGCGGGCTGTGAGGGAAAACAGCTTGAGATAGTGATCAGAGCCGGAGAAGATGATGCATTTACATCTCTGAGAAGTCCTGAGATATGGGATGCACATACCTTTTGGCAGGATTTTGCCTCAGGTAATATTTCAAATATAGCTCTTTCGTTTTTCTTTATCATCGTTGGAATGGCAATGCTCATCATGGCATTTGCGCAGGAAATGAGAGGTACATTTTCATTCGCGGATACCACGAGATTCTCGAGTCTTTCACTCCTTGCAATGACTTTCGGTATATGGATCTTTACCGGAATGCATCTTACGGAGCTTTTTACAAACGACATAATAACCAAGGTCAATCTGAATTATTATGCATTCTATTTTCTTCCGATCTTTTTCATAGGATTTCATTTTGAAACAGGACGCTTTAAGGATGAAGCCGGGATAAGACAGGCCAGAAGAAGGAATATAGTTCTCGGCATCTCATGGCTGGTGGGATTGCTTTACGTGCTGCTTGTGCTTTACAGGCATCTGTACCTCGGAGAGAGCCTCAGAAAATATCTTGATATCGCCCATGTATATGACACAGTGATCATATTTATGCTGATCGGCATCAGAGTATACGACCTGATAAAGGGAGTGAACAGGCATCTGGTTTCATCATACGTAACGCTTATGACCGGCGTGGCGGCACTTGTGGACCTTGCCAGATACAATTTCTATACGAAATTTTCACCGCGCGGAAGTGCCGGATTTACCATGAGCACGCTGTATATCGTAATGGTCTTTTTCGTTCTTTCTTTGTTTTTCGATTACATGAGCACTACCGTCAGGGATGCCCGTGAGGAGGAAAGGATCGGAATAATATCGAAGCTTGCATATACGGATGCGCTTACAGGGCTTAATAACAGACAGGCTACGGAGAGATTTTTCGATATCATAGATTCCGAAAATGAGCAGTATCTGGTTACGGAATTTGACTTAAACAGCTTGAAAAAGGCGAACGATACCTACGGTCATGAGGAGGGCGATAAATATATTGCGCTGTTTGCCGAAACTCTTAAGCATATATTTGAGGGTAAAGGCTTTATCGCAAGGACCGGCGGTGATGAATTCATATACGTCATGATCCCGAAGCTTGAAGGTGACAGAAAGTGGCTGGAGGGAAGGCTGAGAGACCTGAATGCGATTCTGGCCAATAAGGATACGGGACATTCGGGACTTAGGATGAGCACCGCATTCGGTACATATGATTCCATGAACGGCGATGCAAAAACCATTCGTGACGGATTACGTATTGCGGATGCAAGAATGTATGAAATGAAAAAATCTATGAAGGCAGGTCGGTGAACCTGCCTTTATGATATAAACAGATTTTAGTAAGTGTCTGATACAGGGAATGTATATGTACGGATTCAGAGAGATCACGGAAGCAGATAACAAGACGATCGCCTCATTGATCAGAAAAAGTCTTGAAAAGGCCAGGCTGGATATACCTGGAACAGCTTATTATGACGACTGTCTTGACAGATTAAGCGAGGCATACGGAAGTGACACCGGAAGATATTATGTTCTTACGGATGAAGGCGGTGAGGTTGTCGGCGGAATAGGGTATTCCGCATTTGAATACATGGATGATACCGCGGAGCTTCAAAAGCTGTATCTTGATGATAAAGCTCACGGCAAAGGGATCGGATACAGCATGATAAGCTTTATCGAGGACAGGATGAGAGAGGCGGGATTTAAGTTTTCATATCTTGAAACCCATGACAATCTTCAGGCGGCAATACATATCTATCAAAAGGCCGGCTATGAGGAAATGGATAGGCCGGGTGAGATCGGACACAGTGCCATGACACGTTTTTTTATCAAAAGGCTGTAGGGATGAAAACTCCTTTTTTGATCTTGTAAAGCTCCTCTGCCGCAAGTCTTGTTTTTGCGACAACATCCTTATCCTTCGGAGGAAAACAGTAAAAGATCTTGTCCCTGTCCCCGATGGATATCATGTCCCCAATCTCATAGAAGAAGTAGTCGGAGTTGACGGTATATGATGAAAGCGGCTTGCGGTAATAGTCAAGCTGTCCTTCACACCCCGTGAGGTGAAAGCCTTCCCGCGAGTGTGTAAGAACTCCTTCACCCACATCGTACATAGCTTTATTATCTACTATCATGCGTATGTTCACCGGAACTTCAAGGTGATATGATCCGGATTCAAGTTCTTTTCTGACGCAGTCTCTTTCCCATGCATACCAATCCGGTATGTGATCAAAAAGTTTAGGTGCAGACATCTTTGCAGGGATGTCTGCATTTTTGTATTTCATTTTACCAAGCTCGGTAAGCTCCCATACGGAAGAGCATTCCATGCATTCAATGTCTGTGCCGGAAGCATGCATTTTACCTTCTTTTCCGCAGACCGGGCATTTGTACAGCACTCTGGATAATCCTTCAGCACGGAAATCCTCGGTGATCCTGGTGCCTGTTTCAAACTGCTCGGCAAACCCGTCAAAAGAAAATGCCTTATGTATGCGCTCCCCGATCTCTTCTTCCGATAATGACCGTGCTTCATCTGCCGTAAAGAGAGTATATTTATCGGCGGTTATCCTGCATTTTCTGATCCTGAGACCGTTATAAAGGGGGTCATGAAGGAATGCACCGTGAGTACAGATCATTACAACAGGAAAGCCGAGGAGCTTTACGAATTTTCCAAGTGATTCCGGAAGAGCGGTGGTTGTCCCGTCAAAGGAATAGCCTGCTTCGGGATACATAAGTACGGAACAATGGAGCGTTTCGAGAGCATATTTGATGTTTCGGATCAGCCTTATGTCAGTCTGGAATTTTCGTGTGGGGATGCAGCCTATTTTGCGCATCAGTGTTTCTTTCCCCACAAGTGCGTCGGTTGTGCTGACAATATTATAGGGCCCCTTTATGACATGAGAGGCGATCATAAGGTCGGTAAAGCAGGAATGGTTCATGAGATAAAGGGCAGGCTCTGTTTCACCTACTCCTTTCATATCACCTTCATTGCATATAAAACCGGCTTTTTTAAGCTCCGATGATGCAAGGGCATATATCAGCTTTCTTAGGACCGGCGAAGGAGTACAGGGATTCTTTTCCTTTGCACGGGGGAGTTTCATAACTTCTTCGTAAGGCAGTTTTTTTGTCTTGATCTTCATATGCGGCCTCTTTTACAGAGCTTCTATAAGTCCGGTCAGTCCTTCATTTTTGAATATATCTTTGTAGTAACCGATCTCATCATTTATAAGTATGTCGATCACTTCCATTCCGAGCAATTCGACCGGTGCTTTATCATCTGTGAAGATAAGACCTGTACTTTCGTAAGGCTTAAGTCCGGCTGAAATAATGCTCATCTGGTCATATAATGCGGCGTTCTGAGGCATGATAGAGTTTAACTCAAGAGCATCTTCTAAGTCCCTGCCCTCGCAGGATGCGAATAATTCGCGGTTTGTTGAACCCTTTACATTAACTGTAGCCACGTTTGGAAAAACCGATGCAACGGTGTCGGACAGATATGTGGTGATATCTGTTTCCCCGTCTCCGTGCATGTTCATGTTCATTACCATTATCCCGTTACTCTTGAGGTGGTTTTTGACCAGGGTGAAGAATTCTGCGGAGCTCATTTGAAAAGGGATGGTGATGTCCTGATATGCATCGACCATTATAACGTCATATTTTCCGTCATCAGCTTCCAGAAAGGCTCTTCCGTCATATGTGATGACGTTCGTATCCTCCGGAAGTGCAAAGTATTCATGCGCCAGATCTGTTATCTTTTCATCTATTTCAACACCCGTGATATTGCATCCCGGAAAATACTTTTCGCATTGAACCGCAAATGTTCCGGTTCCCATGCCTAGTATCAGTATATCCATATTGGAACACGGATCTGCCCCCCGGGAAAAAACATCGTCCCTGTAATCCATCGACATGATCGGTGCGGCCAGGGCATAGTCGTAATACATGCCGGTCAGTGAATCGGTCTTCATCCTCATTGACTGTACCCCGAAGATGACATTGGTGGAGAGGTACGTTGCACGGTCGGTATCCCTGACCTGAAGGTAGTTATAAACTGATTCTCCTTCGAAGGTAAGATCGGAAACCCAGAATGCAAAGTGTGATGAATGTCCGAAGATACATGCAGCAAGGTAAAGGATCGTACATACAACGGTAAGTACCGGTCTGGCTTTTCTTGTTATGAAGAACAAAAGTCCCAGGCAAAGGAGTATTCCCGAGAAGATAAGAAAAGTAACGCTGGTTCCTACAGAGGGGATCGTAACAAAGGTCGGAAGGAAGGTTCCGATAATGGAACCGATGGTATTGCAGGCTCCTAGCCTTCCGGCAACAGAACCGCTTTCACTGGTATCGGAAATAGTATATTTGATAAGAGAAGGGGTGACTGTTCCAAGAAGAAACAGAGGAAAAACGAAGATCACCATGCAGGCGATAAAGGATGACCATATCAGAAGCCCGGTTGATACCGTGATTATCATAAGTCCGGTAATACCGAGTATTATGTATTTTCCGAGAACGGGAATAAAAGCGATCCAAACAGCCGCTATAAGAATTCTCTTAAAAAGTCTTGAAGGGTCGGCGTCCTTGTCAGCCCACTTTCCTCCGGCCACGTTTCCGAGGGCCATTGCTATCATTATTGTTCCGATTATTATTGTCCAAACGATCTGTGAAGATGAAAAATATGGAGCAAGAAGCCTGGATGCCCCCAGCTCCACGGCCATGACGGCCATTCCTGCGAAAAATTCGGTTATGTACAGATAGATCCTGTTTTTTAAGATATCGATTTTCATTTTTACCTCATAGATAAGTGTGCTTCAAAGAACGCTCAAAATACGCGCGCATGTAGTATTATACAGTATTTTTGTATTGTAGGGTATTTTTAAAAAATGTATAATTATATGGACTATGGAAACACTGCAAAAACCCGAAATTTTAGATATTCTGACCTCTGAAATGGTGCTGAGCGAGATGATGAAAGTTCAGCTCAAACAGATGTGTATCTATGCCGGCATAGCGGGGATAGATATGGATGAGATCAGGAAGCGTCTTCTGGATGAGGGAATATTGCCGTGTCCGGATAAGAACAGTTCAAAAAAAGCTATGGCGGAGATCTATTCATATGTGGCGTGCTCTTTTTGACAATATATATGTGGAAAAGAGAACACTTGTAGATGCCGAGACAAAAAGGATCCTGGACAGGGCGGGATGTACGGGCCCTGTTCCCATAGATCACTATAAGGATGTCTTTGACAGAAAATCACCTTTGGGAAAAACCGGAAGATCACTGATACTTGCCCACAATCCCGGCAGGCATCTTTATGAAGGGGCTCCTGTCTGTCAGAGTTTTGGAAATGAGCATTTCTATTACTCTCCGGGAGTCATGAACTGCATATATGACTGTGAATACTGTTTTCTTAAGGGAATGTATCCCGGCGGGGATATATGCATCTTCACGGATATTGATGAGACATTTTCCGAACTTGATGAACTGGAAAAGGTGCATCCTGTTTATGTATGTGCCTCATATAATACTGACCTGACTGCATTGGAAGATCTTACCGGATATGTGGAAAAATGGTGCAGGAGAGCTTTGGAACACAGAGATTTTTCTGTTGAGATCAGGAGCAAGTGCAGCCGGACCGATATTTATTCAAAACTTCCGGTAAGCGACAGGGCAGTATTTGCATTTACGATCTCGCCGGATGAGATAGCCGGGAGGTTTGAAAAGAAAACTCCGGGAACAGACGGCAGGATCAATGCGCTTAAAGCAGCTTCTGATGCTGGATTTCCCATAAGGATATGCTTTGATCCCATGATATATGTCAGAAACTGGAGAGAAATTTACCGTGTGATGTTTGAAAAATGCGCATCCGCGGTGAATCCCGATAAGATAAGGGATATAAGCATAGGAACCTTCAGAATTTCCGATCAGTATCTGAAAAAAATGAGAAAGAAAATGCCGGAATCCGAAATAGCTCAGTATCCATACGTGAGTGAAGCCGGGTATTACCAGTATCCCGAAAAGGTACGAACTTCCATGGAGGGCTTCATGAGGGAAATGATATTGGAGAAATGGCCGGATGTCAGTATTTTTGACTGGAGGTAGGGATGTCGGTTAGATATGAATTTAATGACGATTACTTCAGGGATGAGGTAAGGGATGGTTTTCTTGTTCCGGAACTCATGAAAAGATGCTGGGCTGCCCAGATGAGAGTTCTGGAGGAATTCGATAAGGTATGTGAAACTCACGGGCTCAAATGGTTTGCTTATGTCGGGACACTTCTCGGAGCGGTCAGGCATAAGGGCTTTGTTCCCTGGGACGATGATATGGATATAGCGATGATGAGAGAGGATTATGAGAAATTTCTCTCGGTTGCACCGCTTGAACTTCCCGAGGGATACCTTCTGATCAATTACGATGATGGGGATCATGAATATGACTGCCTTACAAGGCTCAATAATTCACGAACTGTGATCTTTAACGAAAAAAAAGCAGGGGAGTTTTATGATTTTCCGTATCCCGCAGGCCTCGACATATATCCTCTCGATTATATCGTATCCGATGCAGGTGAAAGAAAAGCACACAGGGATCTTCACTACAGGATCTTCCAGGCTACAGAATTATGCAGAAAACTTCTGAAAGGTTCGGGGCCATTGTCGGATAAGGACGGAAATCATCTTGAACCATCCGAGCTGCTCGCCGAAATATCCATGATCACAGGTTATGAATTTGACCTCAGCAAAGATATTATCAGGCAGCTCAATATTCTTCTGGATCTGACGGATTCACTCAACTCTGAAGAAGAATCCGGATATATCGGAAATATGGGCCATCTGACCTTCGAGGGCGAGAGGATGATATTTCCCAAGGAATGCTTTGATACTCTGCTTGTGGTTCCGTTTGAAACGGGAAATATCTATATCCCTTCGGGTTATGATACGGTGCTGAGGGGAAATTACGGAGTGCAGTATATGGTCCCGAGAAAAGCATCCCCTCATGAGTATCCGTATTACGGACAGCATCAGCGGGTCGTCAGGGAGTATGTGGCCAGACATCCCGGCGAGATTCCGGAGGAATGGATTAAAAAGTATTTGTAAATCTCCTGACGGCTGAATTGTGGAGGGCCTATGACCGGTTTTGTGATAAATGAAGAATTCCTGCAGGATGAGGAAAGGTCCGGATTTATGGTCTCTTCCCTGATGAAAAGATGCTGGGCCGCACAGCTTAAAGCTGTGGAGGATTTTGACAAAGTCTGTACAAAGCACGGGCTGAAGTGGTATGCCTTTTGCGGAACCCTTCTTGGCGCAGTAAGGCACAAGGGCTTCATTCCCTGGGATGATGATGTGGATATCTGCATGCTCAGGGGAGATTACAACATGTTCCTTAGGTTTGCAATAAAAGAAATGCCCGGATATTTCATAGAAACAGGCGATAACGTCAATTCCGATGACAAAACTTTTACGCATGCTCTTGGCATAACCAGGATCAATAATACGCATTTATCCGATTTTAATCCTGATTATTTAAAGGCTCATTACGGCTTCCCTTATCCGGTCGGAATAGATCTGTATCCGCTTGATTATGTGCCCAGGGATGCGGAGGAGTATGACACTGTCATACAGATATATAAGTATATTCTTGGCGTAGGTGTTAAATATAAGATGGAGAACTGGCCGGGGTTTGTTACTCCGGATCCTGCCTACGGGGCTATAAATCTCGAAGAGGCGTATGCTACATTGGAAAATGTTACCGGTGTCAGGATAGATAAAACCGGAGATATTCTTCGCCAGCTGAACAATCTTGCTACGAATATCGCATCATATACCAAGGGAAAAGATTCAGAAAAAGTGGCATGTATGTCACATATGGTTTTTGATCATAAAAATATGATCTTTCCAAAGGAAGCCTTTTCAAAGAGGCAGGAGGTGCCTTTTGAAAGCGGGAGCGTCTATATTCCCGGTGATTATGATGCCGTTCTTAGGATCAATTACGGTTCCGGATACATGACTCCAAATACTCACGTCCCCCATGATTATCCGTATTACAAGAAACAGGAAAGAATGGTGAGGGATTACGTCATAGCCAATCCGGACGTTGCCGAATTCATGACAAAATACTATATAAGTGATGTTTATGACGAAGACCCGGAGAAAAAGAGCCAGCTTGACGGAATCTATGGAAATAATAAAAAGGAGATCTTATGATAAGCTTCGATATAGATGAAGAGTTTTTCCGTGATGAGGTACGATGCGGATTTAAGGTCTCTTCCCTGATGAAAAGGTGTTGGGGAGCCCAGTTAAAGGTTCTTAACGATTTTGACGCAGTATGTTCAAGGCATGGCCTCAAGTGGTATGCGTTCTGCGGGACTCTTCTCGGAGCGGTCAGACACAAAGGCTTTATTCCCTGGGATGATGATGTGGATATCTGCATGCTCAGGGGAGACTACAACATGTTCCTTCATTATGCGAAGAAGGAAATGCCGGGATATATCATCGAAAACTATGATTCATACACCCCTGAAGAAAACAGGAACTACAATTTCCAAGGTATTACAAGGATAAATAATACCTACACTGCAGACTTTAATCCGGATTATCTTCGCGCACATTGCGGGTTTCCGTATACCGTGGGAATTGATCTGTACCCCTTGGATTATGTTCCGAGAGATCCGGAAGAGTATTCGATCGCAAAGACGGTATTCGGATATACGATACTTACGGGGTATAAATATAAGAGTCTTAACTGGCCAAGATATGCAAAGCCAAATGTGGACTTTGAATCCATAAACCTTGATGAAGCATATTCATCCATTCAGGATGCGACCGGAATCAGGATCGATAAAAACGGAGATGTCCTCAGACAGCTCAATGATATTGCGATAAATATTTCGTCATATACAAAGAGTAAGGATGCTGATATGGTCGCGTGTATGATGCATACTGCTTTTGGTGAAAATCATATGGTTTTCCCGAAGAACGCATTTAGGGATCGTATAGCTGTTCCGTTCGAAGGCGGCAGGATATATGTTCCGTCAGGATATGACAGTATATTGAGATCCAATTACGGAGCAAATTACATGATCCCCAATACCCATGTTCCCCATGACTATCCGTACTACAAGATGGAGGAAAGATGGGTAAGGAATTATGTTATAAGAGATCCGGAGATGGCAAAGTACATGCCGGCATATTATATACAGGATGTTTATGATGAAGATCCGGAGAAAAAGGTTCTTCTTGACAACATCTACGGAAAGGAAGGAATAAAGTGAAAGTACCATTTTCAGAATACCTGACGGGAATCGCACCGTCGGTGAAAAAAGTGATCGCAGATCTGGCAGAAGATCATGATTATGTAAGTGCGCTCTGCACCGATTCAAAGGGTCTTATGATCCGCATCGGACACAGATCGAGAACGATTTCAAACCAGACCATGACTACAGAAAGAGGGGTAGTCTTCAGAGTATGCCGTGATAAGAAATACAGCGAAGTGGCTCTTAATACTGCCGACTGGAACGATACTGACAGTATTATCAGATTCATCCGCGAGGAACTTTCCGGGCAGGATGAGATGCTGAAAAGCAGGCATGTCAGTATTTATGAGACAGGAGTCCTTGATGATGAGCCTTTGGAATTTTTCGGTCAGAAGGAAGCGGAATATCTTCCTGAAGAAACAGATCTGAAAAAACTTGCAGACAAGCTCATATCGATTTCTGACAGGGGAATGGAGATGGGGCCCGATGTGATAGAGTGCATTGCGAGAGCACAGTCGACTCATATCAGCAAAATGTTCCTTACTATGAGCAGGGATCTCAGACAGTCCTACGTATACAGCGAGGGAATAGTTGCAGCAGTCGTAAGCGCGGACGGAAAGAGCCGTGAAGATTACAAATCGGTATCGGGAATGAAGGGACCTGAGCTTTTTGACGAGATGGAGGACGTACTTCCCGATGTCATAAACGGGGCTGAAGAGCTTCTCGGAGCCGAATCCATAGAGCCCGGAGAATATGACATTATCACGTCTCCGGAGGTTACCGGCCTGATCGCGCATGAAGCATTCGGACATGGCGTTGAGATGGATATGTTCGTAAAGGGAAGAGCTCTCGGTGCAGAGTATATAGGAAAGAGAGTTGCCTCCGATAATGTAACGATGCATGAAGGAGCATTGTGTGCGGAGAATGTTACAAGCTACTTCTTTGATGATGAAGGAGTAATGGCCGGTGACGTTACCGAGATTGAAAACGGAATCTTAAAATCGGGAATCTGTGATGCGCTGGCTGCACTCAGACTTGGGGTAAGCCCTACCGGTAATGGAAAGAGAGAAAACTTTGCCCACAAGGTATATACGAGAATGACCAATACCATGTTCGATTCCGGTTCCTACACCAAGGAGGAGATGATCGCATCCGTAAAATACGGATATCTCCTTGAGGGAATGCAGAGCGGAATGGAGGATCCCAAGCACTGGGGTATACAGTGCATCATTCAGAAGGGCCGTGAGATAAAGGATGGAAAGCTTACGGGAAGAGTAGTTGCTCCCGTGATCATGACAGGATATGTGCCCGATCTTCTCGGAGGCATCACGATGTGCTCATCCGACAGGGAAGTGTTCGGAAGCGGCGGATGCGGAAAGGGACATAAGGAATGGGTCAAGGTCGCAGACGGCGGTCCTTATCTTAAGACCAGAGGGAGGCTCGGATAATGAAAACAGACGAAATAGTAAAGCTTCT
>CAMNAQ010000002.1 GCA_946531495.1 uncultured Lachnospiraceae bacterium
ATAAAAAAGGGGCTTCACCCAGATGATTTAATCATCTAAAGCGACAGCCCCTTTTAATACTTCATCCTGTAGAGATAGGCTTTTCCCCTTTTTCCGATGCGTTCGATAACGCCTATCTTAGACAAAAATGAGACTATGAGCGATGCCTGATCTTGCTTCATGCCGTGTGCCAGCGCATCAGAGACAGTGAATTCTTCGGGCAGTTCGGATGGTAAAAGCTGCAGATAGTCTTCAGGACACTCGAAAATCTTATCATCGATTATCGATGTCGGTACCTTATCAAGCCATGTTCCGTATTTTTTTCCTTCCCTGCCGTATCCGTTTTTGATCCGGAATTCATCAATATCTATCAGTACCAGCCTTATTCTAAGATTTGGATTATTTATATGATCCCTTATTCCGTACACTTCCCTTATCGCAGATTCAAAGGATCCGGTCTTTGGAGATGCTTTTTTCGGGATAGTCATCTCACCCGAATCAGGATCTATCCAGTATATTTTTTTTCTGCGAATGACAGGATGAACCACCGTTACTTTATACATTGCAAGAAATTCATCCAATTTATCATTTAATCTCTTAAGGTTCTGGGTCTGTATTTCAAAGATCTCATCTCCGGTAAAGATATCTGCGATGTGTGCACCTATGGGGATTTCCTGCTTATCCTCATTAGGTTCGATATAATTCTTGATGACAGCGTGAACTGTTTTTTCGGACAAGGTTCCTATGGTTGGTCTTTCTCTGTCCGAAGTGACCTTGATCAAAGCCTCATGAAATCTCTTCTGCGCTTCACTGCTTATCAAGATCGGTTCTTCTGTTTTCTTTTTCCTGGTTGCCGCCATACCTGTACTGTAATATAGCAGGTTATGATGTCTTTGCTCTTCTTGCATCTGCCCCATAAAGTGCTTTTAATATTATGGGAGTTGAGATACTGGATACGACTATTAAAAGAATAACAGCAGCAAAATATTCGGATCCGATCATCCCGACACTGAGTCCCTTTTGGGATACGATGAGAGCAACCTCTCCTCTCGTCATCATCCCGACACCTATCTTCAGTGAATCATGCCAGCCAAATCTGCACAGCCTTCCCATGAGCCCGCATCCAATGATCTTGCAGATAAGTCCCACAGCAACAAATGCGATACAGAAAAGGATCAGATTACCGTCAATTGCAGTAAGGTTTGTCTTTAATCCTATGGAAGCAAAAAATACCGGACCGAAAAGCATATAAGAATTGGTGTCCATCTTCTCCGCTATATAATCAGAATCCTTGATGGAACACAGCACAACTCCTGCCACATATGCACCGGTGATATCTGCGATACCGAAATATGTTTCAGCTATGTATGCAAAGAAAAAGCAGAGCGCAAGCCCCATTATGGGAATACGTCTTGTATGCGGATAACGCATATCGGCAAGCTTGAATATCTTATAAATGACCCATCCGACAACAAGCGCTGCAGCAAAGAATAATACTGTACTTATCACAACCCTGCCGGGATTTGACTCAGGATTCTTAAATCCTATGACAAACGTAAGAACAATGATACCGATAACATCATCTATTATCGCGGCACTCATTATAGTCTGACCTATCTCACCCTTGAGCTTTCCCATCTCTCTCAGGGTCTGTACCGTAATACTTACGCTCGTTGCCGTAAGGATAACTCCTACGAAAAGGGCTGTGTAAAACTCTGAAGTTCCGGGTTCGGAAAATCCGTAAAATCCCATATAGAGAAGCGTACCGCCTATAAGAGGTACCGTTACTCCGGATATTGCGATAAGAAGCGCTTTAAAACCGGTTCTCATCAGATCCTTGAGATTGGTTTCAAGTCCGGCGGAAAACATGAGCAGGATAACTCCTATTTCCGCAAGCTGATTTATGAATTCACTCTGATCAACAAAGTGCAATACACTGGGACCTATGAGAAGACCTGCTACTATCTCTCCTACAACCTGTGGTGCCTTAACTCTCCTTGCAATCAGTCCGAAAAATTTTGCAAAGATAATAATGATCGCAAGATCTCTTAAAATTGTGTAATCCATGACAAATTATTCATCCTCCTCACTGTCTTCGGTAGGGAGAGTTACTTCTTCATCGTCATCATCACTTTCAAAGGAGCTGGCCATGCTTTCGCTTTCCTTATCCATCTCTTCTTCACCTTCTTCAAGTGAAGCAAATTCTTTTTCACCATTGGAAAGTCTGTCACGAACCTTCGCAACATTTGCAATCTTTTCACCTTCAGGAAGATTCATTAATTTTACTCCTGAGGTTATACGGCTGAGAATGCTTATATCATCGATACGGATCCTGATCATCTGTCCGCCGTCGGTTATCATGATAAGCTCTTCATCACCGTTTACAGCCTTTGCAGCAAGGAGATCTCCGGTCTTTTCGGTGATCTTATAACACTTAACTCCCTTTCCTGCTCTGTGCTGTCCGTTGAATTCATCAATATCGGTACGCTTACCCATTCCCTTTTCGGAAATGAATGTCATATACCTGCCCTGTGATGCAAGCTGCATTGCCACAACTTCATCACCACCGCTGAGGTTCATACCGATAACACCGATACTTCCTCTTCCGGTGGTACGTACTTCCTCTTCTTTAAATCTGATACACATACCCTGCTTTGTAGCAAGAAGTATCTCGGAATCGGCATCGGTTATCTTTACGTCTATGAGTTCATTACCGTCAACAAGAGTGATGGCTCTGAGTCCGCTCTTTCTGACGTTCATGAGCTCATCCATTCTCATTTTCTTGACTGTTCCGTTCTTGGTAGCAATGAAGAGGTTCTTGCCTTCTTCAAATCCCCAGATAGGAATGATCGCGCTGACCTTTTCACCGGGTTCAAGCTGCAGGAGATTTACGATTGCAACTCCGCGTGAGGTCCTTGAGCATTCTGGAATATCATAGGCCTTCATTCTGTATACTCTTCCGGCTGTGGTGAAGAAATTAAGAGAATGATGTGTTGTTGTCATGAGGAGATCTTCTACATAATCATCCTCAATGGTAGCCATTCCCTTTATTCCCTTTCCGCCACGGTTCTGAGACTTGAAGTTATCAACGCTCATCCTCTTGATATAACCGAGTCTTGTCATAGCAATAACGGTATTCTCATGAGGGATCATTTCTTCATCGGGAATATCATAGATATCATTACTGAAGTGGGTATGTCTTTCATCCCCGTATTTTTCAGCTGTTTCGGTGATCTCTTTTTTTATCACACCGAGAAGAAGCTTCTCGTCCGCAAGTATTGCTCTTAACTCTTCGATCCTAGCCATAAGCTCATTATGCTCGGCAAGAAGTCTGTCTCTTTCAAGTCCGGTAAGAGCTCTCAGTCTCATATCGACAATAGCCTGAGCCTGAACATCATCAAGACCGAATCTGTTCATGAGCTTTTCCTTGGCTTCTGCGGGTGTTGCGCTGCCTCTGATAATGCTTATAACTTCATCGATAAAATCAAGAGCCTTAAGAAGACCCTGCAGAATATGATCTCTTTCCTCTGCCTTACCGAGATCGAATTTGGTACGTCTGGTTACAACATCTTCCTGATGCTTAAGATACTGTGTAAGAACCTCAAGAAGATTAAGGACCTTAGGCTCATTGTTAACAAGAGCCAGCATGATAACGCCGAATGTATCCTGAAGCTGTGTATGCTTATATAGCTGATTAAGGATAACATTGGCATTTGCATCCTTTCTCAGCTCGATTACAACTCTTACACCCTCTCTGTTACTTTCATCCCTGATATCGGTAATGCCGTCTATCTTTTTGAGTTTTACCAGCTCGGCAATCTTGATCTGAAGATTTGCCTTATTAACCATATAGGGAAGCTCGGTAACAATGATCTGTGATTTTCCGTTGGGAAGCTGCTCTATCTCCGTAACGGCTCTTACTCTTATCTTACCGCGTCCGGTCCTGTATGCTTCCTCCACACCGCGATGTCCGAGTATAAGTCCTCCGGTGGGAAAATCCGGTCCCTGGATTATCTCCATGACATCTTCAATAGTTGTTTCTTTTCCTTCGATACGGTCATCAATTATCTTAACAACTCCGTCGATGGACTCCTTAAGATTATGAGGAGGTATATTGGTAGCCATACCTACCGCTATACCTGTTGCGCCGTTTACCAGAAGATTGGGATAACGGCTCGGAAGAACGGTAGGCTCGCTTTCGGTTCCGTCAAAGTTGGGAATGAAGTCCACGGTATTTTTATTGATATCGGCAAGAAGCTCCATGGATATTTTGGAAAGTCTTGCTTCCGTATATCTCATTGCCGCAGCTCCGTCTCCGTCCACGGAACCGAAGTTTCCGTGACCGTCTACAAGAGGATATCTCATTGACCAGGGCTGAGCCATGAAAACGAGTGAACCGTAAATGGAACTGTCACCATGAGGGTGATACTTACCCATGGTATCTCCAACGATACGCGCACTTTTTCTGTGCGGCTTATCGGGTCCGTTATTGAGCTCAACCATTGAATAGAGCACTCTTCTTTGAACGGGCTTTAATCCGTCTCTTACATCGGGTAATGCACGGGCAGCAATTACGCTCATTGCATAATCGATGTAAAAGGTCTCCATTTTTTCTTTGAGATCTACTTCCTGTATTTTGTCAAAAATAGTATCTTCCATAATTCCTCTTTTGAATTTCTTTTTTAAGGAAATCCATCCTTAACGATCCGTATGGCATTCAGGATCTTTTCATCAGATATCAAGGTTCTGTACGAATCTTGCGTTTTCTTCAATGAATTCTCTTCTGGGTTCAACCTTGTCGCCCATGAGAGTTGTGAATGTAAGATCTATCTCACTGGTCATCTCTTCATCATAGCCCACTCTGAGGAGAATTCTTCTTTGAGGATCCATTGTGGTCTCCCAGAGCTGCTCGGCATCCATCTCTCCAAGACCTTTGTATCGCTGGATCTTATTGTTCTGGTCTCTGCCTACTTCATCAAGGATCTTATTAAGTTCCTCATCCGAATATGCATACCATTCCTTTTTATTCTTCTCCAGCTTATAAAGAGGGGGCTTTGCAAGATAGACATGCCCTGTCTTGATGAGATCGGGCATGAATCTGTATATGAAGGTAAGCATGAGAGTTGCTATATGAGCTCCGTCAACATCGGCATCTGTCATGATGATGATCTTGTCATAGCGAAGCTTGGTGATATCAAAATCCTCATGGATACCGGTTCCGAATGCAGTGATCATTGCCTTGATCTCTGCGTTTGAATAGATCTTGTCAAGCCTTGCCTTTTCTACGTTAAGAATCTTACCTCTTAAGGGAAGTATCGCCTGAGTGGCTCTGTTCCTTGCTTCCTTGGCACTGCCACCTGCAGAGTCTCCCTCAACTATGTATATCTCACAATGTGAAGGATCCTTATCAGAACAGTCGGCAAGCTTTCCGGGAAGCGCCATTCCTTCAAGAGCAGTCTTTCTTCTTGTGATATCTCTTGCTTTTCTTGCAGCCTCTCTCGCACGCTGTGCAAGAATTGACTTATCGCAGATTGCTCTTGCAACTTCAGGATTCTGTTCAAGATAAATCGTAAGTTTTTCACTTACTATATTATCAACCGCACCTCTTGCTTCGGAGTTACCGAGCTTCTGCTTGGTCTGTCCTTCAAATTGAGGATCTTCTATCTTAACACTGACTATCGCGGTAAGACCTTCTCTTATGTCTTCACCTGAAAGGTTAGGCTCTGAATCCTTGAGCATCCTGTTGTTACGGGCATAATCATTGAATGTTTTTGTTATTGCATTTCTGAATCCCTGAAGATGTGTTCCGCCTTCGGGAGTATTAATATTGTTTACAAATGCAAATACACTCTCGTTATATGAATCATTATGCTGGAACGCAACCTCAACATAGACTCCGTTCTTCTCTCCTTCAAAATAGAGAATATCTTCATAGATAGGAGTCTTGCTCTTATTCAGATACTGTACATATTCCTTGATACCGCCTTCATAGTAGAATTCAAGCACTTTTCCTGCGGTACTCTTTATCTGATTATCCTTTTCGGAAGAACCTTCTTTTCTGACACTTGTGTCAAAATTAGAATTTTCTCCTCTTTCTTCGGCATCCTTCTTTGCCCTGTTAAGGAGCTCGTTGATCTGTTCTTCCTGATTCTCTTTACCCTCTGCAGCTTCCTTGGCTTCTTCAATCTGAGAATCGGTAAGTATAGCAGCTGCGGCTTCCGCGGATCTTTCATCCCTGAGAACTATTCTGAGTCCCTTGGTAAGGAAAGCCATCTCACGCAGTCTGAGCTTGAGGATATTGAAATCGTAAATTGTGGTTTCGGTAAATATTTCTTTATCGGGAAGGAATGTTACTGTCGTACCGGTATCATTCTTTTCGCAGTCACCGATTACATGAAGCTTTTCTACTACTTTTCCTCTCGAAAACTTCTGTCTGTAAATATGACCTTCCTGCTTGATATCGGTAATAAGCCATTCCGAAAGAGCATTTACTACAGATGCACCTACACCGTGAAGTCCGCCGGATACCTTGTATCCTCCTCCTCCGAATTTTCCGCCTGCGTGAAGGATGGTAAATACAACTTCTGCAGCAGGAAGTCCGGATTTATGGTTTATGCCTACAGGAATTCCTCTTCCGTTATCCTTAACTGTAACGGAATTATCCTCATTGATGATAACCTCTATCTTTGTACAATATCCTGCAAGCGCTTCATCAACAGAATTATCAACTATCTCATAAACAAGATGATGAAGTCCTCTGCTTGCGGTTGTACCGATATACATTCCGGGACGCTTTCTGACCGCTTCAAGACCTTCAAGTATCTGAATCTGGTCTCCGCCGTATTCCTGTGTTACTTTGGTATTTTCCAAGCTGCCTTCCATTTTTCCTCTTTCCGTAATAGTACTCACATCTTTCTGATCAGTTTGATCATCAGCTGTCAGATTTTTGTGTTACCGTTCCGTTTTCAACATAAAACACTCTGTTTATGACAAATCTGTCATTAACAAAGTCATCAATACCGGTACATGTTATGAATGTCTGTATATCTCCGATACTGTCAAGCAAAAATCCCTGTCTTTTCCTGTCCAATTCGGATAAAACATCATCAAGCAAAAGGATGGGATTATCACCTGACAATTTTTTCATCATATCTATTTCCGAAAGCTTCAGAGAAAGTGCGGCTGTACGTTGCTGTCCCTGGGATCCGAATTTTCTTATGTCTATATCTCCGGTCATAAATGCGAAATCATCCCTGTGAGGACCTATCGCCGTTGCCTTTGATTTCATATCCCTTGCTCTGGAAGATTTAAGACAGCTTTCAAAGTCTTCTTCCCTCACGCTGGGCTCATATATGATGCTTATTTCTTCACATCCGCCGGATAGCTTTGAATGAACTTCCTTTATCTGTTCTTCAAGTTCATCCGAGAACTTTCTTCTTCTCTCAATTATCTTGGTTCCATAGGATATGAGCTGATCATCCCAGACACTGAGTGATTCTTCCAGGCCTTTGTCAAAATACATATCCTTCAGGACCTGATTTCTTCTGTTAAGGATCTTGTTATAGTTATTAAGATTATAGAGATAAAACTGATCAAGCTGACACAGCTCCATGTCTATGAATCTTCTTCTGTAAGAAGGTCCGTTCTTGACTATGTTAAGGTCTTCGGGTGAAAAAAATACAACCTTACAAAGTCCCATTAATTCGGCAGCTTTTTTTATCCTGTTTCCATCTATTGCAATTCCTTTTGTTTTTGAACTGCGAAGATGCATATCCACTCTGGTAGGAATGCCGTCGTTTTCAACAACAGTCCTGATATGAGCTTCATCGTGTCCAAATCTTATTATTTCTGAATCACGGCTTCCCTTATGGGATTTTGTAGTAGCTGCTATATACAGAGCCTCCAGGATATTTGTCTTACCCTGGGCGTTATCTCCGTAAAAGATATTTGTACCGCTGTCGAATTCTATGTTCAGATGATCATAATTACGATAATCCGTAAGTTCAAGGGATTTAATTATCACGTCAGATTTCCTTTTTCTTTATGACCAGACTGTTTCCCTTATATTCGATAACATCACCGGCCACTATCTTCTTACCGCGCTGTAATTCCGTATTACCGTTTACCTTTACATCGCCGTTAATGATATCGTACTTAGCCTCTACACCCGATTCACAAAGTCCCGAAGCCTTCAATACCTGACCGAGTTTTATAAATTCATCTTTTAAATAAAATTCCATGATCAAACCGTTCCGCTTATTGTTACGGGAAGAACAACATATACATAAGACATGTCATCCTTCTTTATGAAGCAGGGTGCCTTTGAATTAACAAAATCAAGTTCTATTTCTTCATCGTCAATAACATTCAATGCATCTATAACGAATCTGGGATTAAATCCTATTATCATATCCTTGCCTGTCTTGGACGCAGGGACATTTTCATTCATATTTCCGCTTGCTGAAGTTATCTTAATGTTGATGCTCTCATCCTTTATATCAAGAACGATAGGCTTCTTATCACCTTCTCTTACATAGATGGTGGATCTGTCAAGACATTCGTTAAGTCTTTTTTTATTGATCTTAACCTTTGTCTCGTAGTCACCAACAAGCATTTTGTTAACATCAAAGAAATTGCCTTCGATTATTCTTGATACTACCTTTGTCAATCCGTATTCAAATCCGACGTGATTGGGGTTAAAGATGATCTCAACATCATCTTCCGCTCCGCCGTTTATGATCTTTGCAAGTTCCTTCAAGCTTTTTCCGGGAATTATAACTTTCCTGTCAGGATAATTTTCCCTGAGTTCCATGGTGACCATGGAAATACGATGTCCGTCAAGGCTGCACATTCTTACGGTATTATCATGAATCTCCATAAGCTCACCCCTCATGGTCTGCTGACCGGGAGTATCCTCACTTATGTCTGCAATTGAAAAGCTCGTCTTTCTTATAAGCTCTCTGAGAGAAAGCTGGCTCATAATGATATTTTCGTTCTTGTCAAGATCAGGAAGATAAGGGAATTCATCCGCAGCTCTTCCGCTCATAGTATGCTTAACCTGCTCACAGCTTATAACCGTAGTGAATTTAGAATCACTTTCGATAGTTATATCCGATGCAGAATCCGGCATTTTTCTTATTATCTCCGAGAAGAATTTTGCATCAAGGGCAATGATACCTGTTTTTTCTATATTTCCTTCAATAACGGTCTCTATTCCAAGATCGAGATTATTAACTGTAAGTGTTATCCTTCCTCCATTTGTGTTGATGAGGATACACTCCATGATAGACATTGTGCTTTTTGAAGGAAGTGCTCTTATAACTGTCTGAATGCCTGTAAGAAGTGATGATTTTGAACAGGATATCTTCATGGTGCATAACTCCTTTTTTTATTCTCTATGCGCGTGATGTTATATATAAATAATTATATTTAGTCTTATTAGTAATAGGGGCTGTGACTAGTGTGCATAACCTTATATATTATACTATTTTCAAGGGAAAAATGGAATGAATAAGTATGTGAAATAATATAGGTTATTTAATAATTTACGCGCCTTAAACCACATTTAAATTATTATGTAAATCGATCATTTTATGATCCGGAAAGTATTTTTTTAATGCTTTCCACTTTTTCACGAGTGTTTTTTCCACTTTTATTGGAATTAATATCAGCTTCTATTTTTTTACATCCGCTTATAACGGTTGTATGGTCGCTTCTGTGAAGGTTGTGAGCTATCTGCTGATAAGTGATTCCAAGCATGTCATAGGCAAGATACATGATTATATGTCTGGGATATACTATTTCCGCATTTCTCTTGTTGGACATGATAGCTTCTTTGCTGGCATTGCATTCCTGACATACAACATCAACTATCCTGTCAAAGGTGATCATATTAGAGTCCGAAGGATAGATATAATCCTTAAGAGCTTCCTTTGCATTTTCAAGGCTGGGTTCTTTTATATTGAAAAGCTTTATATATCCCTGGATCTTCTTAAGTGAACCTTCGAGTTCTCTTACGTTTGACTTCATATTGGAAGCAACATAATCGATTATCTCTTCACTTATCTTAAGATTGATCTTTTCGGCAAAATTCTTAAGGATTGCAGATCTTGTCTCATAATCGGGAGGTGTTATATCCACAACCATTCCCCAGGCAAATCTGGAAATATATCTTTCATCAAGTGTTTTGAACTCCTTGAAGTTCTTATCGGAAGATATTATTATCTGCTTTCCGGCTGCATGAAGAGCGTTAAATGTATTAAAGAATTCATCCTGAGTAGCTTCTTTTCCTATAATAGACTGGATATCATCTATCATAAGAACATCTACGGTACGATATTTTTCACGGAGCTTGCTCATGGAAGCAACGGAATTACCGCTTCTTAGAGATTCAATAACATCATTTGTGAAGTCGTCACTTGTTACATAAATGACCTTTTTTGAAGGATCCTTCTTTAAAATAAAGTGACCTATGGAATGCATAAGATGGGTTTTGCCAAGGCCGGATCCGCCATAGATAAAAAGAGGATTCCAGGTTTTTCCGGGATCTTCAGCTACCGCAACAGATACCTGATGAGCCATCATATTATTCTTACCTACGACAAAAGATTCGAAGGTATAGTCCGGATTAAGGGTATCATTATCAATCCTGTTTTCCTCAACAGCCTGAACAGGAGCATGATCCGAATTACTAAGAAGAAACTGGACAGTTACCATATATCCGAGTTCTTCTCCAATCACGGTTTCAAAATAGAGCTTAAATTTATTATTAAGGTATCCGAGAGCTCTTTCATCCTCTTTTTCTGTCTTTATATAGAAGACATTTCCGGATAATTCCTGAAACTCAAGGTTTTCAAACCATAATTGATAGGTGATATCGGATACATTAGATTCTCTTTGAATCTTTCTCTTTATCTCTTCCCAGTATTCTTCATTAGTAAATTTTTCAGCATCCATAAGAATTAAAAAGATCTCCTGATAAGTATTTGCGCCTTTTGACGACATCTTTAGGGTCATTTTGAGGCTGCCGTACTATTTTATAATGTAAAAAATTATAATTCAAATCAGGGTTACCCCCGTTTATGCGTTTGCGGGTTTTCCACAAAAGTGGATAATGGAAGTGAATACAGTATAAATGGTATAAATGTATGAATAATAACCTGCTATGTGGAAAAAAAATAAATAATATAAAAACTGAAAAACACCGTATTTAAAGGCATTTTCGTTATTTATCATCTAAATATGTTTATTAATTAACGTAAATATCCACATCTTTTACACCAAATGGGGATAAGATTTTGAGTGATATTTAAAGTGGATAACTTGGTGGATAACAAAAATTTTTAACTTTTTCTTATTATTGACCGGTTGAAAAAAAATATAAAAAAATGAGGAAAATACGCAGATAAACGCTATTTTTGCTTGACACTCTTTCTTTAATTAATTAAAATCTGTTTTGTGTCGTTTCTGACAGATACCAGGTAGTGGTATCATAGCGGGATCTGAGGAAGATCGTCGCATGCGAAGAGATTTATTAAAAGGAGGTGTTTCCTTATGAAGATGACATTTCAGCCTAAGAAGAAGTCTCATGCCAAGGTTCACGGTTTCAGAGCAAGAATGTCTTCAGCCGGTGGACGTAAGGTTCTTCAGAGCAGAAGAGCAAAGGGCAGAAAGAAATTATCGGCTTAAAAGTAAAGGTCACATTTGATGTGACCTTTGTTTTTCTGCATATTTAATATGGAAAGATTAAGAAAAAACGCCCAGTTTTCGGATGTTTACCGTACACATCATTCCTTCGCAAATGAATTTATCGTAATGTATGTCAGAAATAACGGTGAATCCATAAACAGAATAGGCGTAAGCGTAAGCAAAAAAGTCGGAAACAGTGTCGTAAGACACCGTGTCAAAAGACTTCTCAAGGAAGCTTTTCGCACGTCCGAGGAAATGTTCAATAGTGGTTTGGACATAGTATTTGTTGCAAAGAAAAATGCTGCTGTAATGACTTTTGATGATGCAAAAAAATCTCTGATGGATCTGGCAGCTTCCCATCACATTCTTGCAAAGAACGGTTCATAAATAATTCTGTTTCAAAGTGTAAAAAATTTAGGAAAATCAGATACATATATTTATGAAGAGATTTTTAATTTGGTTGATCACTTTATATCAAAAATATCTTTCTCCTCTTAAGAGGACAAAGTGCCCATATTATCCGACCTGTTCGGCTTATGGTAAGGAAGCCATTGAAAAGAACGGAGCCCTTATAGGGCTTATTCTTGCTGTGTGGAGGATCTTAAGATGTAATCCTTTTTCACACGGTGGTGTGGATCCTGTTCCTTTGATGAGGAAGAGATATTCAAAGGAGTTTTAATGTATTTTACTCTATTAACCCCTAATTCCACTCCGATCTTCAAGTACATCGTATGGATACTCGGAAAGATCATGGAGGGAATATTCTTTGTTCTTAATCAGATAGGTATCCCTAATATAGGTCTGTCCATCATATTTTTTACTATCATCGTAAATGTATGCATGATTCCTCTGACCTATAAACAGCAGAAATTCTCCAAGCTTTCAATGAAAATGAATCCGGAGCTTAATGCCATCAGAAAAAAGTATGATGGTAAAAAGGACCAGGATTCCATGATGAAGATGAATGCCGAGACTCAGGCTGTTTATGCCAAGTACGGTACATCACCTACCGGCAGCTGTGCATATCTTCTTATCCAGATGCCTATTCTCTTTGCTCTGTACAGAGTTATCTATCAGATACCCGCTTATGTTACAAGAATAGGTAATACCTTCAGAGTTCTTGCGGAAAAGATCGTAAGTACCGATAACGGTGCTTTCATCACCGAAAATCAGGGTGAACTTCAGAGTATCGGTTCCGCTATATCGATGTATTCCAAGAACCTTACAAAGGAAGGAAATCTTGAGAACGGAATAATCGATGTTCTTAACAGAATATCATCTGCCGATATGACTGCTGTCAGTGAACATTACGGCCTTTCTGATCTGCAGTTTGAGGGAAGCCGTATACTCAGTACTCTCGACGCAAACGGCAATATTCTTGAAAAGGGACTTATCGATACCTACAATAATTTCCTGGGATTAAATATTAGGAATACTCCCTGGTATATTATGAAGGAAAGCTTTGCTTCTCATGCATATCTTATCATGATCATTGCAGTGCTGATTCCTCTTGTATCAGGATTTACACAGTGGCTTTCTGTAAAGCTTGCCCCCAACCAGGCTCAGCCCACAGGTGATAATTCACAGGCAGATGCTATGGCTCAGCAGATGAAGACCATGAATACCATGATGCCTCTCATGTCCATATGGTTCTGCTTTACACTTCCTGCAGGTATGGGACTTTACTGGATTGCAAATGCTGTAGTTCGTATTGTTCTTCAGATCTTTATGAATAAGAAGATCGACAAAATAGATTTTAATGAGCTTATTGAACAGAATAAGGAAAAGAGCGCCAAAAAGCTTGAAAAAGCCCAGGCAATGCAGGCACAGATGCAAAGCTATGCAAATGTTAATACCCGCAGCATTCAGAGCAAGGCTTCTTATGTAAATAAGGATGCTTCCGCAGATATAAGCTCTGAGAGCACAGGAACAACCTCTTATGCAAAGGGTTCAATGGCCGCAAAGGCAAATATGGTTGCCGAATTCAATAAGAGAAACAGTAAGTGAGGAATTAATAATGGATTATAAAGAGTATACAGGTAAATCAGTTAACGATCTTATCACTGATGCTTGCCAGGATCTCGGAGTTACCAGTGACAGACTTGATTATGTGGTTGTAGATGAAGGATCTGCAGGATTTCTCGGATTAGGCGCCAAGAATGCCGTTATAAAGGCAAGAATCAAGGCTGATGAAGAGCAGACCGCTGCAGCACCTGAATCTGAAGAAATCAAAGAAGAAGTAAAGGAAGAGCATGTTAAAGCTGAAAAAGCAGAAGCAGCAGAGCCTTCAAAAAAGGAAGAGAAGATCATTCCCGTTTCAGATCCTGCAGTATATGAAAATGCCGCAAAGAAGTTCCTTGAAGATGTTTTCAAGGCTATGGATATGGAAGCTGTTATCAAGACTTCATTTGAGCTTTCTGAGAATTCACTTAATGTGGAGCTTGCAGGAAGCGATATGGGTATCCTCATCGGAAAAAGAGGAGCAACTCTTGATTCACTTCAGTATCTCGTAAGTCTTGTAGTTAACAAAAACAGTGAGCAGTATATCCGAGTAAAGGTTGATACCGAGGATTACAGAGAAAGAAGAAAAGCCACTCTTGAAAATCTTGCAAAGAATGTATCATCCAAGGTAAAGAGAACCGGTCGTCCTTATGAACTTGAAGCAATGAATCCTTATGAAAGAAGGATCATCCATTCCGCACTTCAGGATAATGATTATGTATATACCTACAGTGAGGGAGAGGGTGTAAACAGACATATAGTTGTTGCTCTCAAAGAAGGCGTTAGACCTACCGGTGATTACGGACGTTCTGGACGCAGAGGCAGAAGATATTGATCTGATAACCGTAAGCGGGCCGGGAATTTACCTGGCCCGATTTTTTAAAAGCGTAAAAAAATGAGCGATCATTCATCATCTACAATTGCAGCTGTTTCAACGGCTTTATCCGAGTCGGGAATAGGTATCATCAGAGTCAGCGGATCTGATGCTGTTTCTGTATGCACAGGTATCCTCTATGATTCAAAAGGAAAAACCGTACTTGATAAAATGGAAGCCGGGAATTTCAGGCATTGTTTTGTTAAGTCCGGTGATGATCTGATTGATGAATGCATAGTTCTTCTTTATAAAGCACCTCATTCATACACAGGAGAGGATACTGTTGAACTGCAGTGTCATGGCGGTGTTTTTCTGCTTAAGAAAGTTTTGGATCTTGTTATTTCAAAAGGTGCTGTTCTCGCGTCTCCGGGAGAGTTTACAAGAAGAGCTTTCTTAAACGGAAAAATGGATCTTGCTCAGGCAGAAGCTGTTATGGATATAATATCCGCAAGATCGGAATCTGCTCTCAGGGCATCCGAAGACCAGATGTCAGGAAGAGTTTCGGGTGTTATAAGAGATCTCAGGGCTAAGATCCTTTATGAGACTGCATATATTGAATCCGCTATAGATGATCCCGAGCATTATGATCTTGACGGATATGATGATCATGTAAAGGATATTGTAAATGAGTTAAGATCCCGGATAAAAAAACTGATTGAATCCTACAATAGCGGAAGATTCGTAAGAGAAGGAATAAGCACCTGCATTGCAGGCCGTCCCAATTCCGGAAAGTCATCACTCCTTAATCTCCTTACAGGCCAGGACAGAGCAATAGTATCGGATATACCGGGAACGACAAGAGATACGATTGAAGAATATGTCAGGTTTGATGAAATTCTTTTGAGACTTACGGATACTGCAGGTATCAGAAATACGGATGATCCCATAGAGAGCATCGGTGCAAAGAAGGCGCTGGATGCTGCTTCTGGAGCGGATCTTGTGCTGTTTATGATAGATGCTTCCGAGTATCTTGATATAGATGATATGGAGATTTTTTCTTCCATTTATGAGAAGAAGACAATAATTCTCCTGAATAAAGCAGATAAGACTCTTAAGATAAAGCCTCATGATATTTATGAGCATTTTAGGGAATCCGCAAATGCCTCGATACGTGAACTGTCTGAGGAAGAATTTTTGGAAAAATATCCCTGTGTTGTCATATCCGCATCCGGAGGACAGGGACTTAACAATCTGAAATCGGTGGTAAAAAGGCTGTTTTTTAACGGAAAGATCAGTTCCTCTTCTGAAGTTGTGATCACCGGTCTCAGACATAAGGAGCTTCTTGTCAGAGCGGATGAGTCTCTTTCAAATGTTCTTGAATGTATTGAAAGCGGCATGGAGACAGATATCTATACCATTGATCTTATGGACGCTTACAGGTGTCTTGGTCTTATCATAGGTGAGGAAGTAGGAGATGATCTTGCTGATGAGATATTCTCCAAATTCTGTATGGGTAAATAAATGGATCTTAAATGTAAAGGTGCGGAATTTAATATTGATGTGGCTGTGGTTGGAGCCGGACATGCAGGATGTGAGGCAGCTCTTGCATGCAGCAGACTCGGGCTTGAAACAGTCGTATTTACCGTAAGTGTTGACAGTATTGCACTCATGCCCTGTAATCCCAATATCGGAGGCTCTTCAAAGGGTCATCTTGTCAGGGAATTGGATGCTCTTGGCGGTGAAATGGGTAAAAATATCGATAAGACTTTTATCCAGAGCAAGATGCTCAATACATCAAAGGGACCTGCCGTTCATTCTCTCAGAGCCCAGGCTGATAAGAGGGATTACTCAGGGTCAATGAGAAAGGTTCTTGAATCCCAGGATCATCTTACGATCAAGCAGGCGGAAGTATGTGAGCTTTGCTGGGAGGAAATCCCATCCGAAAAAAGAGACGGTACTTTTGAAAAATATGTAACAGGTGTCAGAACGCAGACGGGAAGTATTTATCATGCAAAGGCAGTTGTTCTTTGTACAGGCGTTTATCTGAATTCGAGATGTCTTACCGGAGAATCTATCACCTATACTGGACCTAACGGATTGCAGGCAGCTACGCATCTTTCCGATTCCCTGAGAAATGCCGGTGTTGAACTCAGAAGATTTAAGACCGGTACGCCCGCAAGAATGGATGGTAAGACCATTGATTATTCCAAAATGGAAGAGCAGAAGGGTGATGAGAGGATAGTCCCTTTTTCTTTTTCAACAGATCCCGACAGCATACAGAAGGAGCAGGTTTCCTGCTGGCTTACACATACCAATAAAAATACTCATGATATTATAAGAGCCAATCTGGACAGATCACCGATATATGCAGGTGTTATTGAAGGAACAGGCCCACGTTACTGTCCATCCATAGAAGATAAGGTAGTTAAGTTCTCTGAAAAAGAATCACATCAGGTATTTATTGAACCGGAGGGTCTTTATACGGATGAGGTGTATGTTGACGGAATGAGTTCTTCTCTTCCGGAGGATGTACAGCTTGCCATGTACAGGACTGTTCCGGGACTTGAAAATTGTAAGATAGTAAGAAATGCATATGCTATTGAATACGACTGCATCAATGCAAAGTCTCTTTATCCTCATCTGGAGTTTAAGAAAATAAAGGGTCTTTTTGCCGGCGGCCAGTTCAACGGAAGCAGCGGTTATGAGGAAGCAGCGGCACAGGGCTTTGTAGCAGGTGTTAATGCCGCAATGGAAATCCTTGGAAAAGAATTCCTCGTTTTAAAGAGAAGCGAAAGCTATATCGGAGTCCTTATCGACGATCTTGTTACCAAAGATAACAGGGAACCTTACCGCATGATGACTTCCAGAGCAGAGTACAGGCTTCTTCTTCGCCAGGATAATGCAGATCTGAGACTTCGCAAATACGGACACCGGATCGGTCTTGTTTCCGATGAGGTATATGAAGGAGTCCTGAAAAAGCAAAAGCAGATAGAAG
This sequence comes from uncultured Lachnospiraceae bacterium, assembly GCA_946531495.1. GTDB lineage: Bacteria > Bacillota > Clostridia > Lachnospirales > Lachnospiraceae > AC2028. The sequence continues at coordinate 17,478 of CAMNAQ010000002.1, forward strand.
ATGAAATCGAAAGGCTTAAGGGTGTTATGCTCGGTGCATCTTCGGATGTATGCAAATACCTTGAATCCGTTGGTTCATCTCCTCTTGGAACAGCTACATCTCTTGCCCAGCTTCTTTGTAGACCCGAACTCGATTATGAAAAGCTTGCACCGCTTGATCAGGACAGAAAGCCTCTTACCTCAGACGTTACGGAGCAGGTTCAGATTGAGATCAGGTATGAGGGTTATATAAAGCGACAGGAAAAACAGGTAAAAGAACAGGAGCGTCTGGAAGTAAAGAAAATTCCCGAGAATGTCGATTATGATAATGTTCCTTCTCTTCGTATCGAAGCAAGACAGAAGCTTAAGGAATTCAGACCGGTCTCTGTAGGACAGGCATCCCGCATATCCGGTGTTTCTCCCGCAGATATATCGGTTCTTCTCGTTTATCTTGAAAAGATCAACAGACAGTCATGAAAATGACACGTGTGTCATAAAACTATGAGAGATTATAAAAGACTTATTTCCTATCTTGAACAATATAATATTTCATTAAGTGATGAACTGATTTCGAGACTTGATACTTATTATGATATGATGATCGAAACAAATAAGTATCTTAATCTGACTGCCATTACCGAATTTGATGAAGTTCTTATCAAGCATTATATTGATTCGGTTTCAATCATCAGGGATATTGATCTGACAAAGGATTTATCGGTCATTGATGTAGGTACCGGTGCAGGTTTTCCCGGAATGGTTTTAAAGATAGTATTTCCATCCATTAAGTTGACATTGTTTGATTCACTTCAAAAGAGACTTAATTTTCTGAATGATGTCATTGACTCTCTCAGACTTGATGGTATTGCTACATGTCACGGAAGAGCAGAGGAAGCAGGGCATCTTCCTGATATGAGAGAAAAGTATGATCTTTGTGTATCACGTGCTGTTGCCAATCTTCCTGTTTTAAGTGAGCTTTGCCTTCCTTTTGTAAAGGTCGGTGGAAAGTTTATTTCCTATAAATCCGATAAGGGCAGCGATGAACTGGCTTTATCCAAACATGCTTTGGATATTCTTGGGGGAGAGGCAGTAAAAGAGGACATATTTACTCTCGATGGAAATGATATGGTTAGAAATCTTATCATTATTGATAAGATCAGGGAATGTCCGAAGTCTTATCCCAGAAAACCCGGAACTCCTTCAAAAAAACCTCTGTAGTGATTTAGTGCTTTATCTTGATCTGATATACTATTCTTTTTCACGTGAAAATCTTTTTTGTGATTTATATTCTACATAACACCAAATATAGGATCATTGGGTTTTGGTTTTTTATTGAAACACAAAAATATAATGTTTCACGTGAAACATTTTCAATATTTAGGGGTTAGATGTTTCACGTGAAACAAATGATTGTAGTTTTTAAAAAATAGTTTCACGGTTGCCAAAATATAAACCACTATATATAGCTAATGAACCAAATTCATAATATAAAGCATGAAATATAAACGGAAGTCAGGAAGGATAAGCAATGGTATATATATTCGGGAAGACCATGGGTGTTAATACTTTTGTCGGAATAGTATTGGTGATATTCGGCTGTTTACATATTCTGTTAACTTATGGAGCATATATTGAGAGCCATAAAAAGAACAGACATGTCTCAGGCTTTCCATTAGTCGGCGCCATCCTGATATTGGCAGGCGGATTGATATCTGGTATAAAGCCGCTGATGATCCTCTGTCTGGCAGATCCGGGTCTTTGGGGATTTATATATTCATTTGTCATGGAGTACAGGTACAACAAAAGGATGTATGGATATATAGAAGCTAACGGATATTCTCCAGATGATCGATATGATGGGGACAGAAAGATAAAGGTTGATCTGGATGGGCAAGAGATGGAATTGTCCTACATGATAAACAATCCATATACATTGAACAATACGAGAATAATGTTTGCCATTATCTTCGATGAGAATGGAAAAAGATATGTTCTATTAGACAGGAAAAAGGACGGCCTTGACAAGATCCTTTTTTCGGAAGACAGGATAGAGATAGAGGAGCCGTGTCCCGGGAGAAGAATCAAAAAGCTGATAATAGAAATCCTGCCGTGAGGTAAGGATCATAAGCGATGAACGATCGTTGACCGATCAAGGGATAACATTGAGATAAAATATATTTATATATGGCGGTTGAATTATTTTTCACGTGGAACAATTCGTGATATAATAACCACTGTTGATCTCGAAAAGGGGTATTTATGAATAGAATCTATGCAATAGCAAATCAAAAAGGCGGAGTCGGTAAGACCTGTACCACAGTAAACCTTGCTGCATGTCTTGGAGAATTGGGAAAGAAAGTCCTTGTTGTGGACATGGATCCCCAGGGGAATTCTTCAAGCAGCTTCGGCGTCAATAAAAATGAGGTTGAAAATACCATATATGAGGTGATGCTGGAAGAATGCACATTGGGAGAAGCCATAGTAAAGGATGTGGCACAGAATGTATCACTTGTTCCCGCCAATGTTAATCTCGGTGCTGTTGAGATAGAGATGGCCGGACGGGACAAGGCACATCTCATCCTTAGAAAAGAACTTGATTTTGTTAAGGATGAATATGACTATATCTTCATCGACTGTCCTCCTGCCATCAGCCTTATGACAGTAAACTCAATGGCAGCTGCCAGCGGAGTGATAGTTCCGGTACAATGTGAGTATCTTGCACTGGAAGGATTGGGACAGGTAATTGAAACGATCAATCTTGTAAGGAGCAGAATGAATCCTGAACTTGATCTTTCGGGAATACTTTTTACAATGTACGATTCAAGAACAGTCCTTTCAAATGATGTAGTCGACAGTGTCAGAAATACCGTCAAATATCATACATTTGAAACTAAGATCCCGAGAAATGTAAGATTGTCAGAAGCTCCTTCTTATGAGGTTCCGATCACTGTATATGATCCCAAATGTGCAGGATGTGAAGCTTACAGAAAGCTTGCTCTTGAAGTAGAGGAATTATACGGAAATAAATAATAACAAAACGTGCGTTATTAAATAAACGGAGGATGTATATGGGGTTAAATAAGGGAAACGACGGAAAAGGACCTGCTAAGAAGTCCGGAGGAAGAGGACTCGGTAAAGGTATAGACGCTCTGATCCCCAATGTTGTCGGTAAGGATACCGCGGAGGAGAATAACAAAGCAGCCAAGGAACAGGCAAAGACCGGAGTTAATGACGGAAGGACCATAGTCAGCATTAATAAGGTTGAGCCTAACAGGAAACAGCCTAGAAAGAAATTCGATGAGGATGCACTTCAGGAGTTATCCGATTCCATCAAGATCCACGGACTGATCCAGCCCATACTTGTTCAGGACAGAGGCGATCATTATGAGATCATTGCCGGTGAAAGAAGATGGAGAGCTTCTAAACTCGCAGGGCTTAAGGAAGTTCCTGTTATCATAGGCGATTATTCCGATAAAGAGATCCTCGAGATTTCTATCATAGAAAATACACAGAGAGCAGATCTAAATCCCATAGAAGAAGCAATGGGTTATAAGAGACTTGTTGATGAGTTCGATTATACCCAGGACGATATTGCCGAAAGGATATCAAAGAGCAGATCTGCCATAACCAATTCAATAAGACTTCTGAAGCTGTCCGATAAAGTACAGGAAATGCTCATAGAGGATCTGATCAGTGCGGGACACGGAAGAGCTCTTCTTGCCATCGAAGATAAAAATATGCAGGAGGAGGTTGCGCAGAGGATCGTTGATGAAAAGCTGAATGTCCGTGATGTTGAAAAGCTGGTCAATTCGCTTAAGAAGCCAGCCAAGTCCAGACCTGTCACGGATGAAGCACTTAAGGTTTTCTATCATGATATGGAAGAATCCCTTAAGATGGCCGTAGGTACCAAGGTTTCAATAACCGGAAAAGGAAAAGGTGCCGGAACCGTCACGATAGAGTTTTACAATAATGAAGACCTGGACCGTATAGCTGCCAAGCTCAGGAGCTGAAAAAATAATTAAACCGGAGTTGATACTTTGCAGAACAATATTTTATTAATACTTCTGATCATAAGTCTTTTAGCGATCGTGATCCTTTTTATCATGAACCTGAGCGGAATGAGAAAGCTCGCTAAGCTGAACAAAAGACTGGATGATCTTACATCAGGCAAGGGCGGAGAGAGCCTTGAAGAAGAACTTGATCAGATCATTGAAGATAACAAAAGACTTCTGAAGGATTCGGAACAGAATTCTGAAGATATAGAGAAGATCTTCAAAAGACTCAAGAAGGTATACCAGAAAATGGCTATCGTAAGATATGATGCTTATGAACAGCTTGGCGGCGAGATGAGTGCCGTGGTAGTACTTCTTGATGAGAACGATAACGGTGTCCTTCTCAATAATGTTTATTCCACGGAAGGCGGGTATGTCTACACCAGGGAGATAGAGAAGGGTAAGTGTAAGCATGAGCTCGGAGAAGAGGAAAGGCATGCTCTTTCAAAAGCTCTTAACAGATAACAAAGATTGATCATTCAAAACGAAAAAAAAATATAAGAGGTAATGAAATGATTGATATTAAGCTCATAAGAGAAAATCCAGATCTTGTTAAGGAAAACATCAAAAAGAAATTCCAGGATGAAAAGCTTGCTCTTGTAGACGAGGTAAAGGATCTTGATGATCAGGTCCGTAAGGCAAAGCAGGAAGGTGATGCCCTTAGATCAAAGAGAAATACCATCTCCAAAGAGATCGGCGGTCTTATGGGAAGGATGAAGAAGGCCGAAGGTTCGGGAGATGCCGCTGAAGCTGAAAAGCTCAAGGCAGAAGTTGATTCCAAAAAAGCAGAGGTCGAAGCAGGATCCAAGAGACTTGAAGAGCTTGAAAAGCTTGAAGAAGAGCTTGGTGAGAAGATCACAAAGATCATGATGGTCATTCCCAATATCATTGATGAGTCCGTTCCTATCGGAAAAGACGACAGTGAGAATGTAGAGAATGAAAAATTCGGAGAGCCTGTAGTACCTTCCTTTGAAGTACCTTATCATGCAGATATTCTTGAAAGGATCGGAGGACTGGATAAGGATGCAGCCGGACGTACAAGTGGTAACGGATTTTATTATCTTGTGGGAGATGCGGCAAGACTGCATTCCGCAATGCTTTCCTTTGCAAGGGATTTCATGATCGATAAGGGATTTACATATTGCATCCCGCCCTTCATGATCAGGAGCAGTGTTGTTAACGGCGTTATGAGCTTCAAGGAAATGGAAGCCATGATGTATAAGATCGAGGGAGAGGATCTCTATCTCATCGGAACCAGTGAGCATTCCATGATCGGAAGATTCCAGGGACAGCTCATAGACGAAGACAAGCTTCCCCAGTGCCTTACATCCTATTCACCCTGCTTCAGAAAGGAAGTAGGATCTCACGGTATTGAGGAAAGAGGAGTATACAGAGTTCACCAGTTTGAAAAGCAGGAGATGGTTGTTCTCTGCAAGCCCGAAGAATCAATGGAATGGTATAACAAGATGTGGAAATTCACCGTTGATTTCTTCAGAGCACTTGATGTTCCCGTAAGAACTCTGGAGTGCTGCAGCGGTGACCTTGCAGATCTTAAGGTCAAGTCCTGTGACGTAGAAGCATGGAGCCCCAGACAGAAGAAGTATTTTGAGGTAGGTTCCTGCTCTACACTCGGTGATGCACAGGCAAGAAGACTCGGTATCCGTACCAAGGGTGAAAAGGGAACATATCTCGTACATACACTTAACAATACCGTACTTGCTACTCCCAGAGGACTCATTGCAGTCCTTGAAAATAATGTTAATGAAGACGGAAGTATCCGCATACCCAAGGCACTTCAGCCTTACATGGGCGGAAAGACCGTTATCGAACCGAAGAAATGACCTGATAACCCTGCCTCCGGACAGGGGCAGGGGGATATTTACTGATGCATAAGTTTTTAAGAGCAGTTGGATTTAGTCAAGTAAACAGAGAAGAGATCAAGGACCTGGTGCTTCAGAGCGTTAAGAAAAACGATTCAAGAGGCTACACCATGTCTCTTGATGATGTCATGCTCGCTGAATTTTCCAGAGATGTGGGTGAAAATATAGGTATTACCGCTGCCGGAACCTTCAGTGAGGATGATCTTTTTCACACCGATTATTATTTTCCGTACCTTAAAGGAACCGGCATAACCTCAACAGAGGATGTTTCCGTCGAAAGACATGCGGCCAGAGATTCATATGCAGGAATATGCGATGATGTAAGGCTTGGAATGTCCCTGATCTTTTTTGTTCAGAATAAGATCCCATATATCAGCGCACAGGTTTCCGGAAAGCTTCCGATCAAGGGAACGACCCTTACTCTTTCGGGCCTTTCGATCAAGGGCATGGTGATACTTCCTTCTGAAAATGTCAGCAGCTCCAAGGATCCGGACGAGGATGCATCAAGAGTTGAGAGGATCCGCCTTATGCAGAAGGCACGCGGCGGAGACGAGGAAGCCATCGAGGAACTGACCATGAAGGATATGGATCTGTTCAGTGAGGTTTCCAGAAGGGTCGCAAGAGAGGATCTTTACAGCATAGTCTATACAAGCCTGATGCCCTATGGTGTTGAATGCGATCAGTATAATATCATCGGAGAGATCATCAAAGTCCGCAGGATACTGAACAATATTTCAAAAGAGGAAGTTTATATCCTGACTTTATATGTTAATGATTTGACATTTGACGTTGCCATCAATATAATGGATTTGCTCGGTGAGCCGAAGCCGGGCAGAAGATTCAAAGGTATCGTCTGGCTCCAGGGAAGGATCAATTATCCGGTGGATGATGACGATGCAGTCGGTTGATGTTTCTGTAGCTCAGCAGGATAGAGCGTTCGCCTCCTAAGCGAAAGGTCGGCGGTTCGAATCCGCCCAGGAACGTGAAAGCGATATCTGTAACAGGATATCGCTTTTTTTTCGGAAACAAATGAGATAAATGCTATAATAGCAGGGATGATTGAAAGAGGCTGTTTGCAGCTTGCAGAGGTTTATTTTGATGAAGGATAAGATTAAACTGTTAGGAATCGAATTCCTGTATATGCTGTCGGTATTGATCGTTTCGACAATTGCAAATCCCATTCAGTTTCTTGGGAAAAAAATGATAAGCATGGAATCCGAAGCGGCAGGCTTTGGTATAGATTACAACTATAACCCGGTTGCATATATTGCCGGAGCGCTGTTATTTGCAGGATTTGCCGGCTTTACATATCATAAATGGTATAAACAATTTGCAGACCGGACTCTGAAATGCGGATGGAAGTTCACGGCTTTCTATATTCTGAACGCGCTGATTTTATCCGGAGTGATGTTCTATGTCCTGCTTATTGAGGTGCTTATAATACTCGGATTTGATAATAACATTCTTCCCGAGCTTCTTCAGTTCATTACAGTATTCTGCTGGCCGGTATTATTCTTTATATTCATGATAGCTATAATGATCCCGCCCATCATAAAGAAAAAGAAATAAAACCGTGCATAACTGCAGGACTTCTGAAGAGTTCGCAATTTATAATAAAGTATCGGAGTGCAGATGTTATAGGGGGAGACAGGGATGCTGCTTACCGGGTATACAGAGACCTATGTTGATGAAAACGGAGTTACTCATACATATATATACAACGACTATACCGAGGGAGGACCTCCGCTTGATAAGAGTTCATGGGCCGTGCTGATCTTTGCCTTGGTGGTAATATTTGGAATAGCGCTTTTTCATTATTACAAGGCATACAAAGTCGGTCTGATCAGGAAAGTATGTGTGGAGCAGATACCTGCACTGGTTGTAAGGATAGATGCTTCAAGATCCGTGGATGATCACATCAGGTCCAGATATAAAAGATATAGCGCTACCTACAGGTATGACTATAACGGAAGGACATATTCCTGCAGACACAGGCTGTGGGGAAGCAAAAGTGCGCTTGGAGATCTGAGAGAAGGCACTACCTCGATCATAAGCATCTGTCCCGGGCAGCCTGAGATCATATATGACCGTCTGGCTGAATCCGCAAGGTTATATTTTCTGACCACAGGTGTTATATCGACGATCGCGTTTGTCGTATACCTTCTTATGATCATATTCAGAGATTATTTATAAGATTTTGCGAAATGGTTTTTAATAATTGCCAAAAGAAAACAGTTTCTACACAACGGGACCTTTAAGTGATAGTATGTTTTTATAAGGACCGGAGGCAGTCTCCGGAAACGGATGTTTTTTGGGAATCACAAAACGGATAATTAATGGAGGGTAATGTCATGCAGTTTATTTCAGTTCACAGCGAAGAATTCAAGAGATACGGACATGTTCTTACAGGATATGATGTAGCACCTCTTCTTGATGCAATGGAGAAGATCGAGCTTCCCGCAGACGGAGTGGCTTATGAGCCCGCTATCGACAGCCTCGAGGCTTGTAAGGATCTTTATAACGATTTCACAGACCGAGCTTATGGCGGAATGCCCATCCAGATAGGAATGTGCTGGGGAAACAACACCAAGCTTAACTGCCTTGAGTATCACAGAGGATGCGAGCTCAACATCGGAACTTCCAAATTCGTCCTTCTTCTTGCAAAGATGGATGATATCGTAGATGGAAAGCTTGATACCTCCAAGGTTAAGGCGTTCGTTGCAGATAAGGGAGATGTTGTAGTCGTTTACGAAGATACCCTTCACTATGCACCCTGCAACGCAGAGGGAGAGTCCAACTTCCGTGTATGCGTTGTTCTTCCCAAAAACACCAATACCGATAAGCCCGCTCTTAAGGAGGGCAATGACGAGGATAAGCTCCTCTGGGCACGCAATAAGTGGCTCATCGCTCACGCAGATGCAAGCGAAGCTGCGGCAGGTGCTTATGTTGGACTTGTAGGAAAGAATATCGATATTGCAGTAGACTGATATAATGTATGGTGATCACAGGAACTGTTTCCACGTTCGACCTTGTTCACCGGCGTTCTCATCATTCAAAGTATTCAGCCCGGGTTTTACCCGGGCTGTTTTGAAATTAACGGACATTGCCTGTCATAGCGTACATTCATAAGGAGGTGCGGGTTATGCCGATCTTAGCGGGATATATGGTTCCTCATCCACCAATTGCGGTAAAGGAGATAGGACGTGGTGAGGAACTGAAGATACAGGATACTCTGGATTCGTTCGACGAGGTTGCCAGGGATATAGCTGCAATGAAGCCTGACACAATAATACTTACTTCACCGCATTCCATAATGTATGGAGATTACTTTCACATATCCCCCGGAAGAAGAGCTGTGGGTGATTTCGGAAGATTCGGTGCACGTAACGTAAGGTTCGATATCGGATACGATGATGAACTGGCCGCGGATATCTGCAGTGTATGCGATGCTGAAGGGATCCCTGCAGGAACCCTGGGAGAAAGGGACCCTGCGCTTGATCACGGCACAACTGTTCCCATGTATTTTATCAATAAGAGATATACGGATTATAAGCTGGTAAGGATAGGACTTTCCGGACTTGACCTGAACACACATTATGAATTCGGTAAAGCCATACGGAAGGCTGTAGACAGAACCGGAAGAAGGTGCGTGTTTGTTGCAAGCGGAGACCTGAGTCACTGCCAGAAGGAGGACGGGCCTTACGGATTTTCACCCGAGGGACCTGTATATGATGAGAAGATCATGTCGGTGATGGGAGCAGGAGACTTTGGAGCGCTGACTTCATTTGATGAAGAACTTCTTGATAAGTCCATGGAATGCGGACACAGATCCTTTACCATAATGGGCGGTGCATTTGAAGGGATCAATGTGGAGACAACAGAACTGACTCACGAGGCAACCTTCGGAGTGGGTTACGGGTTCTGCATTTATCATCCCTTGCCATGAAACAGGGGTGAAACAGGGGGACGGTTCTGCTGTTTCAAATAACGGGATAATCTCAGTTTTGCATTGATTGGCACTCAAATAACGGGACAAACTCCACTTTGCTTTGATGGACGTTAAATAAGGGGACAAACTCCACTTTGCCTTGAAGGGCGCTTAAATAAAGGGACAGACTCCACTTCACTTTGATTGGCGCAGCGAACAATCGACTGAGTGAAACAGCGGAACCGTCCCCCTGTTTTAAGGAGGTACAGCATATGGATGCATATGTAATGCTTGCGAAAAATACGATCGATAAGTATGTAAGAGAAGGCAGTGTCTATACTCCGGGAAACGAGGAGCTCATTGAGGAGATGACTTCAAAAAGAGCAGGGGCATTTGTCTCAATACATAAAAAGGGTGAACTAAGAGGTTGTATCGGAACCATAGGCCCCACAAAGGAAAATCTTGCATTGGAGATCATAGGCAATGCGATAGCTGCCTCAACAAGGGATCCCAGATTTCCTGCGATCACCGCGGATGAACTTGGTGATCTTGAGATCAATGTGGATGTGCTCGGGGAGCCTGAAGCCATTGATTCACCTGATATGCTGGATGTAAAGAGGTACGGTGTTATTGTGGAAAAGGGATATCGCCGCGGACTTCTTCTTCCCGACCTTGACGGAGTGGATACCGTGGAGTATCAGATTGCCATTGCAAAGCAGAAGGCCGGAATAGACTTTGATGAGAAGGGAGTACAGCTTTACCGTTTCGAGGTAGTGCGCCATGAGTAAGCAGATCATCTGTCAGGTATGTCCCCATCACTGCAGACTTGAAGAGGGCAAGCTCGGAAGATGTCATGCAAGATGTGGAAAAGGTGACACTACTGTCAGTGTTAATTATGGGAAGATAACATCGGTAGCACTGGACCCCATCGAAAAAAAGCCTCTTGCGTTCTTCCATCCGGGAAGCTTTGTACTGTCCGTAGGAAGCTTTGGCTGTAACATGTCCTGTCCATTTTGCCAGAACTATGATATTTCCACTGTGGGAGAAGATTTTTTCAGGAAGCTGTATCATCTTCCACCGGAAGAGCTCGTGACCCTTGCAGCGGACCATATTTCGGAAGGAAATATTGGAGTCGCATATACATACAACGAAGCAATGGTGGGATATGAATACGTAAGGGACTGTGCAAAGCTTGTACACGAAAGCGGGATGAAGAATGTTCTTGTCACAAACGGGATGGCAGAGCTACCCGTTCTCGGGGAGGTACTTCCATACATCGATGCGATGAACATAGATCTCAAGGCTTTCACGGAGGAAGCATATAAAAAGCTTGGCGGGGATCTGAATACGGTGAAGAGATTCATTTCGTGCAGTGCGGAGGAATCACATATAGAGATCACTTCTCTTATCGTTCCCGGGATAAATGATTCACCGGAGGAAATGGAGAAGGAAGCTGCATGGATCGCTGAGATAAGTCCGGACATACCTCTTCATATCACAAGATATTTTCCAAGATATAAGATGTCGGAAAAGGCAACGGATACAGATCTTATGAATAAACTCAGATCGGTTGCGGAAAAATATTTAAACAGAGTGCTTTTGGGAAACGTATAAAACCGGTAAATGCTGAAAATATTTTAAAGGAGCACCGGAAAAAAAACGGAACAATGAGTATTTACGGAGATCACAGATGAAATACAGCGAAGAACTAAGACGCAATTCCATAATTAACAGAGAAGAACTCGATCTCTACATTCAGCGCAACTACGTTGAAGCTGATATGATGAACGGTGCAATGTCTGCTGAGACAGGATCCTTTAGCGCAAAAGAATATCTGCCCCGGGAAGACGGATCAGTTGATCAGAAATCTGCCAGACCATCAAAAAAGCCGGGGCTGCTTGAAAGTATCTCCGGAAAGATAGTCTGTGGAGCAGGTAAAAATGCAATATGCGAATCAATGCCTGCAGAAGAAACGAGCGCAGAAGCATCCGAAGATGCGGAAGATGGCTCAGTCTCGCTACCTGCAGAAAGCCCCGCGCACATATATGCGAAAAAATGTAAAACAGAGCCTGCAAAAAAACGTGCAGGCTCTGCTAAGAAAAAGCAGGAGGTATTTCCTGAGGATACCCTTGAAGAAGAGATATACGAAGATTCCTGCGAAGAGGGTAGCGATTTTTATGACTACGACGAGGATCTGTACAGTAAGCTAACAGAGAGAGTAGGTCATGTGGAGGACTCATTCTCCGATTATCTACTCTTCCTTATAGGCTCAAAGGGATTGAGTAATGCCGATGTCTACAAGCGTGCGCTTGTTGATAAAAAGGTCTTCTCCAAGATCAAGAATAATCCTGATTATCATCCCCAGAAGCTTACGGCAATGTGTCTGTGCATAGGTGCGATGCTCAATCTTGATGAATCCAGGGATCTGCTTGCAAGGGCAGGATATGCCCTGTCTCCCAGCGATAAGACGGATATCATCTTTTCATATTTTATAGAAAATGGGATCTATGACATGATCGAGCTTGATATTCAGCTTGAGGAGCATGGACTCGAATGCATAATAGCTTAGATCATCCGCGATTGGCGTAGTCTTCCCTTATTGCCGCACAGCACGCCATCTTTGCTTTCTTTGCTTCACTGCGGCTCTTTGATCTTCTTACGCTTCCGATGATATTTGACATTACGTCGAAGTTCAGAGCGGTACCTGCTTCGTCGCAGACATAGTCGCAAGCATCATCCCTGCTTATACCCATCCTTCCTGCAACTTCGATTGCATCGATGTTGGCCCCCAGGAAAAGGAACTCCCATCCGTCCTTTTCCTGTTTTTTGGACAGGAGCTTTTTGATCTTGTCATAACTGAATTCACGGCTGGAATTTTCAAGTCCGTCAGTTGTAATGATAAAAAGTGTCTTCTCGGGTATGTCTTCCTTCCTTGCATACCTGTGGATATCCGATATGTGATTTACGGTTGTTCCGATGGCATCCAGAAGTGCGGTACATCCCCTTGTATAGTACTGGGATTCGTTCATGGGCTCTACTTTTCCGATCTCGATACGGTCATGAAGAGTTTCAATCTTATCATCGAAGAGAACTGTTGTGATAAGAGCTTCTCCTTCTTCTTTTTTCTGCTTGGAGATCATTGAATTGAAACCGCCGATGGTGTCGGATTCGAGACCGCTCATGGATCCGCTTCTGTCAAGGATAAATACAACTTCTGTTAAATTTTTTTTCATATTAAGATCCTCCGATATTTTGTTTTGCTTTTTGGGGAAGAGATATTTACCTGTCCTTCCCGGTTACGAGCACATTGTATCGAAAAAAATTTTTTCACAGGTCTCCCGGAAGGCGACCTTTATATATTTGTGAAAATACAGTAGAATTTTATCTGTTAAAAGACACTTGCCGTATTCGTGTACATTTGAAACGAACCGGTGAAAATATGTGTGAATAGATCCAAAGGGCTGCGTGGAAAATGCAGACAGGTTTATCTTAAGTGACTGAAAGCACCGGAATGAAAAGAAATATCGTCTGTTTTATAACAGAATATCTGCTTTTATTTGGGCTGGCTTCATTCATTGGCTGGCTTTATGAGATCATATGTGTCTGGGTACTGTTTAGGACATATTATGACAGAGGAATATTATATATACCGATATGTCCGATTTACGGTTTTGGAATTTTGATACTTATATTCCTGTTCAGAAATATAAAAAATCCGATAGGCCTGTTTATAGGAAGTGCTTATGTAACTACGGCGGTAGAGCTGATTTCCTCTTATGTACTTGAATATCGGTTTAACATGGTGTTATGGACATATGAAGGCTGGCCTTTTTCGTTTCAAAACCGAATTTCAGCGGTAAGCAGCTGTCTGTTTGGACTAATGGCAGTGATGTTCATAAAGCTGATAAAGCCACCTTTTGACAGACTGTTTTCTTCTGAATACAGATGGATCGGGGTGGGAGCGGTATGGATAATTACTTTGATATGTGTGCTCATTGAAGCCGGATACAGAAGGAGTGCCGGAATATAAGATATTTTTCCGGTATAAGGTCTGTTTTCATTGAGAAGACAGACGGTTTCGGATAAAATCAGTTTAGAGTGTTTTTACGGTAAATAATGAGAAAGGATACTTGCGTAATATCCGGGAGACGAAAAAACGGATAAGGACGTAAGCTGCTTGCTGTATCATGACTGAGAAAAACAAAAAAACCGCAGCGGAGTATTCATATATACTATTTGATCTGGATGGGACCCTGACGGATTCCGGCCCGGGTATCATGAACGGATATGAATATGCTCTTGGAAGGATGGGAGTGGAAATCCCGGACAGAGCGTTCCTCAGGCAGTTTGTGGGACCTCCTCTTGGAGAATCATGGGAGAAGAAACTCGGTTTTTCTCCCGAAGACGTGCAAAGAGGAATTGCTTTTTACAGAGAGTATTATGCTGAAAAAGGCGTATATGAAAATGAGGTTTATCCGGGAGTAAAAGATCTTCTTTCCGACCTTAGATCATGCGGCAAGAAAATGTATATTGCCACAACAAAAGCGGAACCGATGGCTAAGGTTGTGGTGGATCATTTCGGACTTGCGGAGTTTTTTGAAGAGGTTGTGGCATCGACCTCCGACAGGAAGACAAAGATAGATGTCCTTAGGTATGTTACAGAAAAATGCGGCATTGCGGATCTCTCAAAGACTGTGATGGTGGGAGACCGGCATTACGATATAACGGGGGCCGGGCATTTTGGTCTGGATTCTGTAGGTGTGCTGTACGGCTACGGAGACAGAATGGAGCTGGAGGAAGCCGGAGCAACATACATAGCTGAGACGGTTCCTGACATCGGAAGGTTCATAATGTGATATTTTACATATGATATAACATTTTAAGACAAGTCTTATTCGGATAGAAGAAGCTTATCAGTTTTCCGTAAAGGAGGGCAGATCATGGAGGGCAATACAAAGACTCAGGTAATACAGGCTATCAATGCGGCAAACGGTGCATTGAGTGATCTGTATGAGGTAAACAGGTATATTGAAAATTCACAAAAGACCGCTCCGGAGAGTGTGCCCACAAAGCAGGACTTTATGGCAGGACAGACCCCGCGCGAGATGACAGATATGGCCAATAATCTTCTCGGAAGCGCCGGTTTTAAAATTGAAAGGCTTAACAAGGAGCTGCGGGATATTCCCGAAAATCTGAGAAACGGTATGGGAATATCATCGGTAAAAACTGATGCATCAACCGTTTTCAAGATAAATCCCATGAAGCTTAAGGAAGCAAAAGCATCAACAGATACTCTTATCGAACAGATAGAGATCATAAGAGATTATCTTAACGGTAAACTTGCAAATCCCGATGAATGAGACTGGTGCATAATGAACAGTGAATTTTTATATAAGCTGTATGTTTGTTTTTTCTCTGCGATCATTCTGGTGGAATTATATTCCATAATCGGATGGATCGTTGTCCTGATCACGGACCGCAGTAATATCAAAAAAAGAAAAAAATATGCATATATCATGCTTGTATGTATTTTGATACTTATGTGTGTCGGTATTCTCAGTGTTGCCAGGGCACTGATCAGAGCAGGGGCGTAAACAGTATAAACTCCGGGGGGAGATTATGACTTATAGAGAGATTTTTTCTGAGATATATATAAATAATAAGAGATTTATCCTCTTTTGCATTACCGTGTGTCTCGTCTTTTCGATGCTATGTTATGGAGGTTCGTTTGCCACAAATGCCGACGATATGAGCGGAACGGAGATAGCAGTAAGTTTCGGAGGAAGCTTTGGTAAGATAGTTGCTCCTGTCATCAGTGTCGGATACATCGGCGGGATCGATACATCCTGGACAATGGTGATATTAAGTGCAACCTCCCTTTTGGCAAAAGCAGGTCATAATATCGGGATCAGACAGCTGGAGATATTGGATGGTTTTTCATACGGAGTTTTTGAAAATACATTCATAAGTGTATTCCTGCTTGCATGGTTCGGGCTTCCGCTTATCATGAAGGCTATGGGGAAAACCCAGGTACTTGGTATCGCAATTGAAAATATGAAGAAGATGAACGGAGTGCTTATTGCCTTCATATCCATGTCGATGATGATCTCCAATACAACCACCATGGTCAAGGTCCGTGCAGCATCCGGTGCAGCATCTGTACTCAAAAGCAGTGTTAACTTTTTAGTGTGCTTTGCAGTACTGATCGTTACGCTGATGGTTTATTTTCTTGTAAGATATTTATTTGCTTTTATCGATATAGTCATGATCCCTGTCTGTGCAATTGTTCCTTTTGCTTCTGCATTTATGGTCATGGCAAAGCTTGCCGGAATAGTTCTCATGATACTTATGGCAAAATATGTTCCCTGGATGTATTTTGTGGTTGCGGCAATAATCATACTCATTTCAGCTCTTATGTTCAGAACTGCATATATGGCGATCAGATATTTTGAGAACATTTATGCAAAGCCTCTTGTAAGAAGGATATTTAAAGGCTTCGATCCAAATATACCTCTGATCACACCGAAAGTTCCGAAACCCATCGGAGATTATTTAAGCGGCCGTAATATCCAAATGCTCATTCCCGTATATCTGCTCATTCCCATACCGAATGTCAAGGCTATGCACAAGTGGGAAAGATGGTGGATGGTTACAGAAAATGGCAGGACATATATGGTGAAAAAGAATCTGTTTGATAAAGAGTGTGTGCAGATTCCTCTTGAGCATACACCTGCGCAGAAGATGTTTATAAACAGTTTCCTTACATATCATGAGGTTTTCAACATTTACGGTTCGGAGGAAAACATCGTTAAGAAGATTAAAAGGGTTCCGAAATATTCCCATATCGTATTCAGCAGGGAATACAGCTCCAGATATAATGAAATACTGACTCTTACAGGCTTTGTGGATTATAAGCAGTACAAGGATTATCTTACAAACATGGCCTGTGGTAATTTCCAGCAGATACCTCGGTGAAAATCAAAATTATACAGCGATGACATATGCTTATCTTTGGCGGGACACAGTACCTGTGATAATTCAATGAGGAGGGAATATGACCGAGAATGCAAAAAAGCAGATCGAAGAAGCAATAGCTGCAGCGGACGAAGCTCTTGAGAATCTCTATGAAGTCAGAAAATATCTCGGAAAATCCCGAAGACTCGGAATACTGGATTTTCTGGGAGGCGGTTTTATTATCAACCTGACCAAGCATAAAAGGATCGAGATGGCTAATGTCTATTTCCGTCAGGCTAAACCCGCAGTCAGAAAGTTCAATAAGGAGCTCCATGATATTCCAGGATTCCGCCAGGAAGAATTCGGCGGAGGGATGGTGTCTGCGGATTCGTCATGCAGTTCATTTATACTGGATGTATGGACTAACAGCCTTGCGGGCGATTACATTGTTTGGGAAAGAATAAGGGAAGCAAGAAAAAGCAATGATGAGCTTATAGATCAGATAGAGATGACAAGGGATATCCTTAAGGATAAACTGGTTAGTCATGATTGATCAATAAACCGCACTCCCTTCTTTTTAGTGACATGATCAAAAGGCATGGGATACGGTCTGATAAACAGATTAAGCGAGGAAGTTATGGAAGAAAAAACTTATCACAAAAATCCGATAATAAAGGATATGTACACTGCAGATCCTGCGCCGTCGGTATTTGGAGATACACTGTATCTCTACACCACTCATGATGAGGATGAACTGAAGAACGATTTCTACACCATGTATGACTGGAGATGCTTCTCCACAACCGACATGGTGAACTGGACCGACCACGGCAGGATCTTTTCCCTTGATGATATTGAGTGGGCTGACGACAGAGCATGGGCTCCCCAGGCTATCGAGAAGAACGGAAAATATTATCTCTACTGCCCTGTTCATAAGAAGGACAGCGGAATGGCCATAGCGGTAGGTGTTTCCGATTCTCCGACAGGTCCTTTTAAGGATCTGGGACATCCTCTCGTTGATGAGGGCGACTGGAATGATATCGATCCCACGGTTTTTACCGATGATGACGGAAAGACATATCTGTACTTCGGAAATCCCGAGCTTCGCTATGTGATTCTTAATGATGATATGGTCTCTTTTGACGAGAGTATCGGAATAGTTAAGATCCCCATGACCGTTGAATCCTTCGGAAAGGGAAGCCATATGACCGGAACCACATACGGTGAAGGCCCCTGGTTCTATAAGAGAAACGGATTATACTACATGGTATTTGCAGGCTTTGCAGAGGGAGAACACCGCAATGAGCATTTCGGATATTCAACCTCAGAATCGCCCACAGGTCCCTGGAATTATCAGGGTGTGCTGATGGAAGAGGGACCATGCTTTACCAATCATCCCGGAATATGCGATTACAAGGGACATTCCTATCTCTTCTATCATACCGATGAACTTCCGGGCGGAAGCCTTTTCCACAGAAGCGTATGCGTTGCGGAATTCAAATATAATGAAGACGGCACCATGGACACCATCTCAAAGTGCGACGGAGTGGAGAAGATCTGACGCATATGTCATATTTTTGGGTAAACAGGGGGACGGTTCCTGCGTTCACAAACTTTTGTGAACGCAGGAACCGTCCCCCTGTTTACATTTTTGCAATTCACCACAGATTTGATACATCTCGCCACAGATTTCACACGGGACCATGGATCGATGATAGTATGTGAACATCAAAAGTGACTGCTCATGTTTATATGCCTGATAACGGAGCGGCACAGGTAAATGAGGAGGAAGTATGAATAGATTAAAAAGGCTGACAGCACTGTTATGTGCAGCGTCGATCACGGTCTTTTCCGGGTGCGGCGCGGCGATAACGGAGATGCCGGAAGGTACGGGTGATGAAGAACAGACTGCAGTCATTCCGGATCACATCAGGGCTCAGGATGATTTCTTCGGCTATGTGAATCTTGAAACACTCAGGAATGCAGAGTTCAAATACGGGGAATCGGTTGCGGGATCTGCATTTGACCAGAACCTGATCGAAGATCAGGTAAAGAGCGTGATAAACGATGTCATATCCGGAAACGGATACCCTGTCGGAACCGAAGAATATGTCATCAAGACGGCATATGATCTTTTCAGCTCATATGATTTTGATAACGCAGCTGTTCCGGCATCCCTTGACAGTCTCCTTCATGAGATTGATGAAGCATCTACCATCGATGAGCTTCTCGAGATTGATGTCAGGATCCAGAGGGACTGGGGTTGCAACGGAATTCTGAACATTGCCGTCACTCCCAATTATCTTGAGTCCGGGACCAACGTGCTGAGCTTCGGCCAGTATTCGGGGCTGTTTGATGCGGATTTTGAATCTTTGGATGAATCCTACAGCTCTCTTGATTCTCTCAAGGAAAAGGCAAGCATCGTTCTGCAGGCTATGGGACATGATAAGGATTATTCCGAAAATACAGGCAAGGAATTTGCTTATATCGTTATGGATCTGTACAATGCCACGGATATGGATATAGTAAGATCAACAGCCAATCAGTATGAATACTTTAAGATTTATTCTGCTGACAGCATTAAGGATATCCTCACAAATGTGGAGCTTGACGGTTATCTCAATAGCCTGGGATTTGACCTTAAGTATTGCGATGAATTCGGATTGATGGATCCAGGGCAGCTTGCCAAGCTGAATGAGATCATTGTGGCTGAAAATATTGATGTTCTGAAAACATGGGAACTGTGCAGTGTATGCAATACCTTTCAAAGATTTATCGTGAACGGATATGATTCCTTTTCCCAGTATAAAACAGTGGACTATTCTTCCGACGAAGACCGCGTCATGAATGAGATCCTGATGGTTTACAGCTCACAGACGGATCCTCTGTATGTGGAAAGCTATTATTCAAGTTCTACAGACAGCGCACTTATCTCAATGTGCGATGACATAAAGGAAGGCTACAGAGAGCTGATATCTTCTGCCGACTGGCTCAGCAGCGGATCAAGGAGCAGTCTTCTTGAGAAGCTGGACAACATCATATATGTTACCGGAAGTGATATGACAAGACAGGATCCGGATGAATATAAGGAAGTAAGGGGCAGGGATTATTTTGAGTTCTACCTTGCATATAAGATCAAGGACATAAGGGATCAGATCGGATCTCTTGGCAAGCCGCTGGACAGAAAGGACATACAGATGCCGATGCAGATGTTCAATGCATGCTATGATCCTTCTCTTAATAATATAACCATAACAGTTGCCATAACCAATGCACCCTTCTTTGATGTGAAGGCAGATTACTATACCAATCTCGGAGGACTTGGAATGGTGATCGCTCATGAGATGGGACATGCATTTGACAGTAACTGCATATTGTTCGATCAGGACGGAGCCTATAACCCTTCCTGGATATCAAGTGCTGATGTAGATAAGCTTAATGACAGAAATGTGCAGGCAATAGATTATTTCGAGAATAAATTCACGGTATTCGGCGTTTATCACGTGGACGGTGAGCAGACCCTGGGTGAGAATTATGCAGACCTTGGGGGTATGGAATGCATCGTATCCCTTACGGAAAATGACGATCAGAGAAAGCATCTTTTTGAAAACTACGCAAGGATCTGGTGTGAAAAGAAGGAAGCCTCCGCGCTGCTTGACCAGATTGAATATGATGCGCACAGTCCCGAAGTCATAAGAGTTAATGCCATTCTTTCCGCGATAGATGAATTCTATACCACATACCAGGTCTCACCGAGCGACGGCATGTATATTGCGCCCAATGACAGAATTTCAAGATGGCATTAAAGGCAGGGGAGTAAAATGAACATAATATTAAAAACAACACTTAAAAATACATTCGGAAAACCGCTAAGATCCATTCTGGTCATCTTTTCCATATTTGTATGCGCCTTTGCCGCATTGTTCTGCTTTGACCTGGCCCAGACCGAAAAGGGCCTTGTGGGTTATCTGTTCAGTTCAATGAGCGGAGAGGCTGATATAATGGCCTATTCATATACCGCAGATATTTCGGCTCTTCCCGAAGAGCTTCCCGAAAGTCAGACTCTGGTAGTGAGATCTTTCACCAATCCTATTTATTTGGATGTTCCCGATGCATATTATCTTGTCACTTCAGATTCACTCACCATATACGGTGTGGATGCGAACCTTGCGTCATCCATGGGATATATAAAGGATGTAATCCCCGGTGATATGGAGATCGTTCTGACAGATAAGTATACATCCGATTTCGGAGTGGAAGTCGGTGACACCATAAGCGTATATGATATGGCCGGTAACCCTGTTGAACTTACTGTTGTGGGAATCGCCCGTGATGATGCCAAAAATCTCCTGTTCAGAGGTTACAGCGGTGCCGTAAATGATGCTACGGCAGATATCCTTTCCTGCGGAAAGCCTGTAAGCGGTGCATTCATGATCAATATCCTTGATGATACGAGGATCGATGCAGCCGAGGAAATGCTTAAGGAAGAATTCAAATCGGAGAATGTTCAGCGTTTTGCGCTTACCGATGATATGGAAGATATGATGAACGAACTGTTCGGACTGCTCTTCATACTCTTTGCCATCGCATTCCTTTTGGTCATTTTTATAACCTTCTCCATATGTGAGAGGATAGTCAGCGAGAGAATGTCATATATCGGTACGCTCAGGAGTCTCGGTATGAGCCCCCGCAGCACAGCCGGAATCCTTCTCCTTGAGAATGTGATGTATGCACTTCTCGGAAGCATCCCCGGAGTACTTCTGTATCTGGCTATCAGGGGACCTATGATGTCGGTGCTTTTCGATGTATCAACCGCCACGGGTATGGTTATGGAGCTGGAAATTCCTTCTATATCCAAAGCACTTGTGATCGGAACGATTCTCGGTGCAATAGCCATAGAGTGCCTGATCCCTCTCAAAGCCGTTCTCAGGGCTCTTAAGATATCCATAAGAGATATCATCTTTGATAACAGAGATACCGAATACAAATTCAGCAAAAGCGGGATCATCACAGGATGCGTAATGGCAGTCGTGGCATTCATAGCAGCTTTGATCCCGGGAGGACTATTCAGTGCGGCTGTATGCCTTATCGCAGCCGTGATGGCTGTTGCCTTTCTCTTCCCTGTGGTATTAAAGGGCGCCGCAAACGGAATATGTACTCTTTCCGAAAAACTGGGTAAAGAGAAGATGTCCCTTGCATCAAGAGAAGCTATCTCAAGAAAGAGCACGGTGGGAAGCGGAGTGCTTTGTGCAACATCGGTCACCATGTGCGTTCTTGTCTACATTGTAGCAACATCAATGAACGGAATGCTGGTGTCCGATATATATGACTGCGATGTCGTTGTGGATGTTGCTTCAACCGGTATGCCCAAGCACTTTTCCTTTGTTGAACACTTGGATGGCGTAACGGAAACGGAATATGTCTATCAGATGCTGGACTACGTTTATCTTGAGGATGTGGAGTATGAGAAGACTGCCCAGTTCTTCGGTATCCCTGAGGGGGGATATGATATGTTCCTTGCACTATACGATCTTCCGGATGTCATAGAAGACGGAACGATCTATATAGAAAAAAACTGGGCCAGGAATAACGGTTATTCCGTCGGAGATCCGCTGACGATCACATTCCATCCATCGGGAGTGTTTCCTATAAAAAAGGTCTATACTGTTGCAGGCTTTTTCAAAGTTGAAAATTATGAAGCCATGAAGAACAATTTTGCCATGTCTGAAAGCGACTTTATCTCCATATATCATGATTCTCCCGGATATCTTATGGTAAGGAGTGATGATCCGGAAAAAACAAGAGATGAGATCAGGAGATATGCTGTAGGAAACTGTACAGACAGCAGAACCGTGCAGGATATAGTGGATGATTTCAATGAAGATAATGCCCAGTCAAACAGGATACTTTCGGTAGTCATTGCCATTGCGATGATCATGACATGTATCGGTATGATCAGTAATCAGATCATCGGATTCGAAGGAAGAAAGAAGGAGTGCGCGGTAATGATCTCTACCTCAATGAGCAGAAAGACGCTCTCGGGAATCCTGCTCAGGGAAATGCTAATAACATCTTTTACGGCATCGACCTTTGGAGTAGCTGTCTCAACTCTTCTGATCGTGGTATTAAAGAGGGCTTTTGAAATGGCCGAGAATGTTTATCTGATCATTGATATCAATCCCGGAGTCGTATTTAAATTCTGGATACTGATGACGATCGTATTTACCCTGACAGTACTGTTCCCGATCAAGAATCTTAGGAAGATGAAGCTGTCGGAACAGCTTAAATACGAATAATGACGGATATGTCACAAATTTCAACATCACATTTTTATCAGGGAGATCAATATATGAATACCGTAATCGAAGTAAGTAATGTAAGCAAGACATTCGGAAAAGGAAGCAATATAAATAAGGTTTTGGACGAGGCATGCATGTATGTGAGCGAGGGAGAGTTTGTCTCTCTCATGGGTGCATCGGGATCCGGCAAGTCGACTCTTCTCTATCTTATCGGCGGGCTTGACAGAAACTTTGAGGGAAAGATCACTCTGTGCGGAGAGGATATCGGAGCGCTTAAGGAAAATAAGCTCTCCAAGCTCAGGCTTTCCAAGCTCGGATTCGTGTTCCAGTTTTACAATCTTGTAATGAATCTTAATGTTGAAGACAACATTCTTCTTCCTGCCACCATAAACGGCAGAAAGAAAAGCGAGCTTAAGAAGGAGCTTGACGAGATCTTGGAGATCACCGGTCTTACCGAAAAGAGAAAGGCAATGCCCTCAACGCTTTCCGGAGGACAGCAGCAGAGAGTGGCCATCGCAAGAGCGATCCTCGGAAGTCCCGCAGTGATCCTTGCCGATGAACCCACAGGTAATCTTGATTCCAAGTCATCCAGGGAGATCATGGAGCTGTTTAAAAAGCTTAATGAGGAAAAGAAGATGACCATCCTTCAGGTGACGCACTCCGAAAAGTGTGCATCCTACGGAACCAGGACCATAGTTCTTGAAAATGGCAAAACGGTGGGGTGAAATATACTCTTTTTACCTAAATATGATAAACTTATCAGGAGCTGTTAATTTGCGGCAGATTCTGAAAGGATGAGCGATTGGCAGCCATATGACGGATATAGATCTGTGGCTGCCGATTTTTGATGTGATACGGACATGTCCGATCATTTAAAACGGATCAGGTCATGAATGAACTTATGGGGCCCTCAGGCCTGCGGGGAGCTATTATGCGCATCGCGATAGTCGATGATGAAAGTGTCTTCAGAAAACAGATAACGGAATCGATCTATTCGCTTTACGGAAAGGGAGATGTAAGCTGCTTTCACTATGCGGACGGGAAGGAACTGATCGCCGCCTTTGAGAACGGCTTTGAGCTTGATGCCGTATTTCTGGATATTGAGATGAAAAAAATGGATGGAATGGAGACAGCGAGAGCCATACGAACATATTCCGATTCCATCCCGATAATCTTTATGACAAGCCATACCGAAATGGCAATGGACGGATATGAGGTCGGTGCGTTCAGATTCCTCGGAAAGCCAGTTGAGCTGGAGAAGCTGAGGGAGGCTCTTAAGGATCTTGAAAAGAAACTGAAGGTTGAAGAAAAGCTCGCGCTTAAGGTGGAGGGAGAAGAGGTTATATATCCGGTCTCTTCACTTGTATATTCAGAGGCATCCAATAACTTTGTGAGATTTGTTTTTTCCGGAGATACGGTGGAGACAAGGATGAAATTTGCCGATGCGGCATCGCTTATAGACAGCGTTTCGGCGGATTTCTTCAAATGCCACAGATCCTATTATATCAATCTTGGTCATGTAAAGAAGATGGGGACTGCAGAGGTTCTCATGGATAACGGAGATATCATTCCCATTTCAAGGGGGCTGGGCCCAGTGGCAAAACAGAAGCTTTTCGAATATATAAGGAGGACCGGAAGATGAACGATCCTCTTATCATGAATATATGCTATTGCATAGTTGTCGCTCTTCCCACGATGCTGGCGGCTCCCTTGAATGTGTATTTCATATCCGATGTCCTAAGGTATGAGATAAAGAGAAAGACGACAGCATATATCCTTTCAGTTGTTCTCGGCGGATTGGCCGGGGTAGCTTTTGCGATAACGGGATTTTCGAAGGACGCGGGCTCCGGCATAATATCCGGAGTTGCGATGGTTTTTTCGTCTTTTACGCTCCTCATATATCTTGGCTTTAACATGGTTGAGAAGAAGTGGAAGAGATTCCTTCTGGTCTTCTTTTCAATGGATATACTGACTGATCTGAATACCATGATCGGCGGACTGAGGACCGTGATCTTCGGAAAATATGAGTGGAATGGGAACTTGCGGTTAATGATCACTGAGACGGTATATTCCCTTCCTGCCATACTTGTGGAATTTCTGCTGTTTTTTCTTATAGCAGGAATGCGAAGGAAGAGGGATGATGTTCCACTGCCGCTTTCGATCATCATAGGCCTCTGCATGCTTTTGAACATCTTCACCATGTTCATGCCGGAGCAGTTTGCTGAAGATGATGTCCTTCCGGTGGACAGACCTGTTCGTATTGTTCTGATGCTTTCTGCATTGGCATTTGTCACCCTTGTTTTTTACATAAGAGTTGCCAGAAAGGAACGGGACGATCTGGCTGAGATGAACCGCATCAATGAAGAACTGATCGAATCCGAGACCAGATATTTTGAAAGCACCGCCGATGCAAACAATAAGATCCGTGCCATGAAGCATGACATGAAGAACAATACACAGGTGCTTCTTTTGCTTCTTGAAAACAGGGAATATGACAAGATGCGTGAATACCTGGAGGAGATGGGACAAAATATTATCAGTGCGGATATAAGCGCTCATACAGGCAATACCATTGCCGACGCCATCATCTCGGAGAAGAAGGACGATGCGGAGAAAAAGGGTATCACATTAAAGGTCTCCGGCACCATAACAGGAGTGGAGTTTACTCCGGTGGATATGTGTAAGATACTTGCAAACATGCTTGATAATGCCATCGAGGCTGTTTCCGATGAAAGATTCTGCGATCTTGATCCATCCTACAAGGTAGTGGATCTTAAGTTCAAGCGAACCGAGAAGTTCTTTATGATCACTCAGACAAATCCCTGCGTAGAAAAGCCAGACATAAGAGAAGGGATCATACAGACAATAAAAGCAGACGTTCTGAATCACGGATTTGGAATAAAGAGCATCAAAGATGCGGCTGCAGCCTATGGCGGAGAATTATCGCTGGAATGTTTTCAGAAGCCTTACGGATATGAATTCCGTACCGAATTGCTGTTTCCTGTAGATTAGTAAAACCGAAAAAAACACGGAAGACGAAATAAAAATTTTGGAGTAGATATGGCAAGATCTTTTACTAAAAACGATGCGGTTCGTATTACAGCTGAGCACAGCCGGCTGCTGGAGGAGCTGCAGAGCATCGGAAATTGCACGGATCTTTATAAGGAAAATGTAAAAAAGGCAGCGGACGAACTGGTTGTCTATGAAGTGCTGAAGATACTCAAAGATATTCCGATAGATGAACTGAACCGTGAGGGCGCGGGACTTCGCATCAAGAACCTGAAGGATTCCGGGTTTTATACGATCGCGGATGTGGCATCTGAGGGCACATACCAGCTTGCATCAGTTGACGGGATAAGCGAGAACGGAGCACGTGTCATAAAACGGATGACTCAGGAATTTACCGATCGTGCAAGAAAGGATCTTCGTATTAAGATAAGCAGCGACTCCAGAACGGAAAAAACCACATCGCTTATCTGCTCTGTATATAAATACAGGATCTGTAAGACTCTGGCAGATGAAGCGTCGGGTCTTGTATATGAGAACTCAAGAAAGATCGGGTACGATATAGATGATCTTGAGCCTTCGAAGGGTACATTCAAGTGGATCTTTTCATCATCTGCCGCAAAGAAAAAGGCTGAAAGCTCGTATAGTGAACTTTCCGAAATGCTTCGCGCAGAGTATGGTACAAAGGCGTATGATCTGTGCGAAAGAAAGCGTAAGCTTGATAACACGGATGAAAGCACTGCATGGAATGATTTCAAAGAAGATTCCATCTCGTATCTTACAACTCTTGAGGATCTGTGTCCTGGACTTCTCGGAAGCTCCGAGGAAGTCTATGGCCTTCCCGAGGAACTGGCAAAAGAAATATCTGCAGAAGATTATCATAATGACGGACTTCTGTGCACACTTAGAAGATACCAGGAATGGGGAGTTAAATATGTACTCCATCAGGGCAGGGTTTTGCTTGGAGATGAGATGGGTCTCGGTAAAACCATTCAGGCAATTGCGGCAATGGTCTCGCTAAAAAACACCGGGGCAACACATTTTATCGTAGTATGTCCCGCGAGCGTTCTGACAAACTGGTGCAGGGAGATAAGAAAGCATTCTACTCTTTCCGTGACAAAGGTGCACGGAAATGAACGTGATGCGGCGCTTGCATCATGGATGCAGCTTGGAGATGTTGCGGTAACTACCTATGAGACAACATCGAGATTTAAGCTTGATCCGGATTTTAAATATGACATGCTTGTCGTTGACGAGGCGCATTATATAAAGAATCCTTCGGCCGCAAGGACTAGGAATGTGAAGGAACTGAGTGCCCATGCGGAAAGAATGCTGTTCATGACCGGCACGGCACTTGAAAATAATGTTGACGAAATGATCTCTCTGATAGGTATTTTGCAGCCCGAAGTAGCATCTTCCGTAAAGAACATGGCCTTTATGTCTAATGCACCGCAGTTCAGGGAAAAGGTTGCACCTGTTTACTACAGGAGAAAACGGGATCAGGTTCTTTCCGAGCTTCCCGATCTCATCGAAAATATGGAATGGTGTTCCATGACACCGCAGGAAGAAGAGGTATATGTTAAGACACTTTATTCCGGGAATCTTATGGCTGTAAGAAGAGTATCGTGGAATGTGGAGGATCTGCAGTATTCATCTAAGGCAAACCGTCTTAAGGAGATCGTCCGGGATGCAGGAGAAGATGAACGTAAGGTTATTGTATTTTCTTTCTTCCTCGATACGCTGAAGGCTGTTTGTGATGTTCTCGGCGATGTATGCACAGAGCCTATAAACGGATCTGTTCCTCCGACGCGCAGACAGGAGATCATAGACGAATTCGATAAAGCACCTGCGGGATCCGTTCTCCCGGCACAGATAATCTCCGGAGGAACGGGCCTGAATATACAGTCTGCAAGTGTTGTTGTTATATGTGAGCCGCAGTATAAGCCGTCAACCGAAAATCAGGCAATATCCAGGGCGTACCGGATGGGACAGGCCAGAAACGTGATCGTGTACAGACTTTTGAGCGATGAGACCGTTGATGAACGTATACTTGAGATCCTTGAGAGAAAGCAGAAGGAATTTGATGCTTTCGCAGACAAGTCCGTTGCAGGAGAAGAGAGCATAGAGCTTGATGAGAAGGAAATGGGAGATATAATCGGAGCGGAGATCGAGAGGATCAAAGCTTCAAAGGCTGAAGGAGTGTGATATATGAGCGTTAATCCTATCTTAAAACTTGATTATCCCGATCCCGATGTTATCCGCGTCGATGATACTTACTACATGGTAAGCACAACGATGTATTTCATGCCGGGGTGCGAGATCTTAAGATCGTACGATCTTATAAACTGGGAGCATGCCGCATATGTATATGACAGGCTCGATTCAACGCCCCAGCAGCGAATGGAAGGAACGGAAAATATCTATGGTCAGGGTATGTGGGCGGCATCATTAAGATATCATGACGGATTTTTCTATATCTGTTTTGTCGCAAATGATACTCATAAAACATATATATACAGCTCAGCTTCGATCGACGGACCGTGGGAAAAATATAATCTTGACGGATTTTATCATGATAATTCCATATTGTTTGATGATGACGGAAAGATATATATAGTCTATGGCAACAAGGAGATCTATATCCGCGAGCTTCGCGGAATACCGGAAGAGGACGGAAGAATCAGATTAAGCGATGACACTGATGAAGGCACTCTCATACTCCGTGACAGTGATGATGTTTATCTTGGATATGAAGGAACGCATTTTTATAAGATAAACGGAAAGTATTATCTGTTTATGATCCATATGCCAAAGTCCACCGCAAAGAGGACGGAAGGATGTTATGTATCGGATTCCCCCTTTGGTCCGTATTACGGAAAAGATGTTATGGATGATGACAGGGGCTACAGAAAAAGCGGAGTAGCTCAGGGCGGAATAGTTGATGACCCGGATGGATATTATTATGCCATTCTCTTTCAGGACTCCGGAGCGGTGGGGAGAATTCCCGTGCTGATGCCCGTGACCTGGGAATATACGGATCTTGGATCAGCTCCTGACACATATGTCACATCGGATGAAGATAAGAAGATAGTTCCCTTTAGCGGAAAAATGGAAGCGGATTTTCCGGTTTTCGGAAATGAGGGACGTATCCCTGAAGACTTTGATATCCTGGACCTTGCTCCGGATCATATATATACAGCTCTTGTCGGAAGCGATGATTTTAAAGGATCAGGTGAAGCATCGAAAGATTATGACTCCTTTGGCTTTAAGAGCCGCTGGCAGTTTTCACATGAACCTGACCTGAGCCTTGTTGTAAGAGATACTGAAAAAGGAACCGTTACGGTTAAGACAGATAAGATATGTGTCAATCTTGTTCAGGCCAAAAACGTCCTGACCCAGCGCACATACTTTCCGGGCTGTACATGTAATATCATGATCAATGCATCATGCATAAACGAGGGTGATTTTGCCGGGCTTTGCACTCTTGAGAGTAATTACGCATTTGCAGGCATCACAAAGGAAAACGGTGAGTATTATGCCATTATGTGCAGCAGGACACTTGACGGAGGAATATGGGGAGAAAGGCATGACACTGAGCCTGCAGTGATAACAGAGAAGGTAAAGCTGTCATCTCCAAGGGTAAGGCTGTATTCCGTCATATGCTTTGACCATACTCTTTTGGGTTCTTCAGCAGATCCCGACAGGACGGTTAGTCTTACAAGGCTGCCTGATGCAGACGATACGGTTTATTTCGGATTTATGGAAGATGGGGGAGTAAGGCATTCCATAGGCATGCCTCATAAGCTTGTATTTAAGCTGGATCATTTTACCGGTGTAAGATTCGGACTCTTTGTATTCAGCACAAAGGAAGCCGGAGGCTCTGCAGAATTTTCGGATTTTGTTTACAAATTCTGAAATAGTTTTTCCGGGGTATATGCATGTGAAGGCATAAAACAAAGAAAGCAAAAAAACGGATCATATATGCATTTTGAAATAAAAGATCTCAGAAAAAAATACGGAAAAAAGATCGTTCTGGATGGGATAGATCTTACCGCCGAAGGAGGAAGATGCATCGGCATCCTGGGAGGAAACGGAAGCGGAAAGTCTACTCTTTTGTCGGTGATCGCGGGAGTACTTCGTCCGGATTCCGGAAGCATCACTTCCGAAAAAGACGGAGCTTCGGCGCGTATAGGATATGTGCCCCAGGGAACTCCTTTGATCGAGGAATTATCTGCAAAGGATAATCTCAGACTGTGGTACTCTTCCGGCAGGATGAAACAGGAGCTTGAAAACGGTGTTTTGAAGCTTCTTGGCATTGATGATTTTTTAAATGTACCAGTCAGAAAGTTGTCCGGCGGAATGAAGAAAAGGCTGTCCATAGGATGCGCCGTATCGGGAGATCCTGATATTCTTCTTATGGATGAACCCACGTCCGCTTTGGATATTGTCTGTAAGGACAATATTTATTCATATATCGGGGAGCTTAAGGATAAGGGCGGGATCATCCTTCTTGCCACACATGATGTTCATGAAATAGAAATATGCGATGAGTGCTATGTGTTAAAAAACGGAAAGCTTGATAAATATATTTATGACGGAGATATACACAAACTTGCGGGGTGTATCGGATGATCCTCGTTAAGTATTTCGCGGTTCAGATAAAAAGGATGATAAAGCATGCTGCATCGGTTTTGCCAATTGCCATGCTTTTATTTTCGTGTATTGCTGCCGCTGTGTATTTCTTTTTTCAATACAGCGGGATCACGGATGCAAACACTAAATACCGTATAGGGATCGTCGGAAACACAGATCAGACGTATCTTAAGTTCGGGTTCTATGCCATCGGAACTATGGATGTCTCAAAATATATGGTGGACTTTATTCCCATGACCGAGGAAGAAGCGAAGGAGGAATTCAGGGCAGGAACGCTTACCGCATATGTTGTGGTGCCGGATGAATTTCTTGACTCTGTCGTTCACGGAAGAAACGATGTGCCCATAACCTATGTATCGACGGAAGGACATAAGGGTATCGAAGGATATCTCATGGATGAGTTTTCCGTAGTCATATCCGATATCGTTACCAGTTCGCAGGCCTCGATCTATTCCATGCAATCCGTGGCACGGAGTCTAGGGAAAAACGATGAACTGGGTGAGTGGACGGAGGAACTGAACCTGAGACTTATCGGATATGTGCTTAACCGTACGGACTTTGCGGAACTGGAAGAGCTCGGGATCTCAAAGGGACTTTTGATAAGGCAGTATTATTTTTGCACAATGATCCTTTTGTTCTGCTTTTTGCTGGGAATAAGCAGCGCACCGCTTTTTTCGGGGAAAAATGATGAATTCGGAAAATGGATGAAGATGCGTGGGATCGGGCCCTTTTTTCAGGTGGTCTGTGAATATTTTGCATATTTTATTCTTATGCTGATATGCGTGTATGTGCCTTTGGCCGTACTTGGAAGGGTAACGGACAACATGTCCTTTTTGCATAAGAAGGTATATCCCGGTCAGCTGTTTTTTGCTCTGTTTCCGATAATGCTGATGATCTGCGCTTTTCATTTTATGATATATGAAACCGTTAGGAACACGGTATCAAATCTTCTTGTTCAGTTCGTCATGATAATGGGGATGGGATATGTATCGGGATTTTTTCTTCCTGCGGATTCTCTTCCCGAAAGCATCTCTGCATTCGGACGCATCCTTCCGTCCGGAGTTGCGATGGATCATCTGTCCGGAATGCTTTTTACGGAAACTGGTATCAAATGTACAGCCATGATGATGATTTATTCGATCATCTTTTTAATGGTCTCGGTCATGATGAGAAGATGGATCGTGATGAGGAGCGGTGAGTAGATGAACAGGATCATTGTCAGGTGCTTTCTTACCGAAAAAAGATTATTCAGGAAAATAAGCTTTATCATTGTTCTTCTCATGATCCCGGTACTTGTTGCGGGACTCAAAAACAGGGCTGATGAGGAATCCGGCCTGGTAAGGATAGGCCTTTATACACCTGATGAGGAAGGATCCTTTTCCGATGAGATAATAGACAGATTCCTTGAGGATGAAAGTGTTTTTCTTTATTCCGAATATGAGTCCGAGGAAGAAGGAATAGCGGCGCTGGAGGAATGTGTGATAGATGCACTGTGGATCCTGCCGGAGGACCTTGATGCTTTGCTTTTGGAGCTTGCGGACAGAAACAGGATCAAGCCATTGATCAGAGTGATCGAAAGAGAGGATGACGTGGCTCTGATCTTTACAAGAGAAATTCTTTGCAGCAAGGTTTTTCCGAGATTTGCCTATGATGCTTATACGGATTACGTATCGGATCACATCGGCGCGGATGCACCTGATGATGAAACGCTTCGTATGGTATATGACAGCATTTGCCGGAAGGGAAATCTTTTTGCTCCGGGAGTGCTGGGAAAAGATGTGTCTGAAGCGCTCGAGGAAGAGACATATTTTACCGCTCCCATGAGAGGGCTTCTTGCCATATGGATGGTGCTCGCAGGATTCGCCGCTCTGATGTATTATAAAAATGATGAGGAAAAAGGCGTTCATGACATGGTGCCCGTAAGCAGGAGACTTTCCGGGGCATTCGCGCTTGAGGCCGTGGTGCTTACAGACTGCGGGATCATATATCTGATCGCATGCGGCATTCTCGGGATCCTGACAGACCCCGTAAGGGAGATAATATATCTCATATTATTTGCAGGATGCATATCGGTATTTTGTAATATCCTTGGACTTTTGATAAATGATCTGCGCGGGATAGGAATGCTTGTTCCGTTTGCGATCCTTTTGATGATAGTGCTGTGCCCTGTCTTTTTTGACTTAAGAAGCGCGGGCGCAGTCAGGGGAATTTTACCTCCGTTTTATTATCTTAAGGCTTTGTATGATCCGGGATATCTGATGAATATGGTCATATATCTGGCGGCGGGATCATTTGCATGCGTGATGCTGAACCTGGCCAAAAACAGATAGACGGTAAGAGGAATATATGGATGAACCATTTGTAAAACTGGATCTTCACGGCATGAATCTGACGGAAGCCGAAAAGGCGGTGGATAAGGCTCTTTCCGCGGCGGGCCCGGGAACATATCAGATCAGGGTGATACACGGCTTTAACAGGGGATCCGCGTTAAAGAATATGATCTGTGAGGAATTCAGATATGACAAAAGGATAAAGAGGATAATGCCCGGCGATAATCAGGGCGTGACCATACTCGTTCTGAAGGAATTGTATTGATACGGATCTGTAGTATAATGCTTTAGTGCTGCAGGGTCTTAAGCATTACCAAAGGGAGAGACACCATGAAGATAATGACAAACCGAATGGATCTGGGGTTTCAAAAACACCGGGATGAATATGAAGAGGCAGCCCTCAGGGTACTTCGCAGCGGATGGTATATTCTCGGTAAGGAGGTTGAAGCCTTTGAGGAGGAATATGCCTCATACCACGGAGATGGCTTTAGCTGTGCCGGAGTTGCAAACGGACTGGATGCACTTATACTCGGAATTAGAGCGCTGGGAATAGGAGAAGGCGATGAGGTCATAGTCCAGGGTAATACCTATATCGCATCAGTCATGGGAGCTTCCATAAACGGTGCAACACCTGTTTTTGTAGAGCCTGATGAGCATCACCAGATAGATGTATCCAAAATAGAGGATGCCATAACCACAAAAACCAAGGCGGTCATGGTCGTTCATCTTTACGGACTTATCTGTGATATGGATAAGGTTGTGGATATATGCAGAAAGCATTCTCTTAAGCTTGTGGAGGACTGCGCACAGGCACATGGTGCAAAGTGGAATGGCAGACTTGCGGGAACCTTCGGTGATGTCGGATGCTTTTCTTTCTATCCGTCCAAAAATATCGGGGCCTTCGGCGATGCTGGTGCCTGCATATCGCCCGATCCGGATCTTATCAGGAAGATAAAGGTACTGAGAAATTACGGTTCCGGAAAGCGCTACTATAATGAGGTTGTCGGTGTAAACAGCAGGCTTGACGAAATGCAGGCGGCTCTTCTCAGGGTCAGGATGAAATATATAGATGAGATCACATCCGAAAGAAGGGATATAGCTGCTGCCTATGATAAGGGCATTACAAATCCGGATATCATCAAACCGGTGCAGACAGAAGGCGGTTATGCCGTATATCACCAGTACGTTATAAGAAGCAGCAGGCGTGATGAGCTGATAGAATACCTTAAGGAAAAAGAGATCGG
Organism: uncultured Lachnospiraceae bacterium; assembly: GCA_946531495.1. Classification (GTDB taxonomy): domain Bacteria; phylum Bacillota; class Clostridia; order Lachnospirales; family Lachnospiraceae; genus AC2028. Next base: position 51,802 of record CAMNAQ010000002.1, read on the forward strand.
AACGATCATTCATTATCCCGTTCCCCCTCATCTTCAGGCTGCTTATGCATATCTGGGGCATCATAAGGGCGATTATCCCATATGCGAAAAATATGCTGACGAAGTACTGTCCATTCCCATGTATAATGGCATGACAAAAGAAGAGCAGGACTACGTGATTGATGCATTGAATAATTTCTGATCGTTATAATGATAAATCAATAGTAAATATTAAAACAGGTCAATTTTTTAAATTCGTAAAATTGGCCTGTTTTTATGCATAAAGCCCAAGAATACGGGAGGTTTTATTAAAATAACAATAAAATCACCACGAAAAATAGATTAAAATCGCTCTTGATTTATCACTTTTATAGTGATATGGTTGCTTTATTAAAAAGCAGATGCGGACATATAATTTCCGCGGTTAGGAGATGCAATGAGCAAGGTTAAGATCAGTGAAAAATACAAACCGACATATCATATGCCCCCGATATGTGAGCATAACTGGGTTAAGAAGGACAGGATAAAAAAGCCTCCGATCTGGTGCAGTGTTGACTTAAGAGACGGCAACCAGGCACTTATCGATCCCATGAGTCTTGAAACCAAGCTCGAATTTTTTAAATTGCTTGTAGATGTCGGATTTAAGGAGATAGAGGTAGGATTCCCGGCATCCTCCGATACCGAATTTGAATTTATCAGAGCACTTATTGAAAAGGACATGATCCCGGATGATGTAACTATCCAGGTTCTGACCCAGGCAAGAGAGCATATCATCAGAAAGACCTTTGATGCGGTAAAGGGTTGCCCTAAGGCCATCGTTCACCTTTACAATTCAACCTCTGTTGAGCAGAGAGAGCAGGTATTTAAAAAGGAAAAGTCCGAGATAAAGAAGCTCGCTGTTGACGGAGCAAAGCTCCTCAAAAAGCTTGCGGACGAGACGGATGGAAATTTCATGTTCGAATACAGCCCCGAGAGCTTTTCACAGACGGAGCCGGAATTTGCTCTTGAAGTATGCAATGCCGTACTTGATGTATGGAAGCCCACACCCGAGAAAAAGGCTATCATCAATCTTCCTTCTACCGTTCAGGTTGCAATGCCCCATGTTTTTGCGGACCAGATCGAATATATGTCGGATAATCTGAAGTACAGAAAGGGCGTTGTCGTATCTGTTCATCCTCATAATGACAGAGGAACCGGAGTCGCCGATGCGGAGCTGGGAGTTCTGGCAGGTGCCGACAGGGTTGAGGGTACTCTTTTCGGAAACGGTGAGAGGACCGGTAATGTGGACCTTGTGACAGTTGCTCTCAATATGACCACACACGGAGTGGACAGCGGACTTGATTTCTCCAATATAATGAAGATCCGCAATGATTATGAGAGATTCACCAATATGAAGGTCCATGAGAGAACTCCTTATGGCGGAGATCTTGTATTTACCGCATTCTCGGGCTCTCATCAGGATGCTATCAGCAAGGGTATGAATTACCGCGCCGAAGGCAAGACCGGAAAGCGCTGGGATATTCCTTATATTCCCATCGATCCCTCAGACGTGGGAAGAGAATACGAGTCCGATGTTATCCGTATCAATTCCACTTCCGGAAAGGGAGGAGTTGCATTTGTCCTCAAGCAGCAGTTTGGATTCAGCCTTCCTGCTGCTATGAAGGAAGAGGTCGGTTATCTCATGAAGGGCGTATCGGACAGAAAGCACAAGGAGCTGAAGCCTGATGAGATGTTCCAGGTATTTGAAGATGTATATATCACTTCAAGACCTGTTTTCGATGTAACTGCCGTACACTACAAACAGCTCGGAGAAGGCGGTATCGAAGCTGCGGTAAGCTTTAAGGATAAGAGCGGAGAAATGGATGTTTCCACCATAGGAAACGGACGACTGGACTCTGTCAGCAATGCCCTTAAGCTTTATCTGGGCGTTGATTATGAGCTTACAGGTTATGAGGAGCATGCCATATCCAAGACAAGTTCTTCCAAGGCTGCTTCCTACGTCAGTGTTGTATCCGAGGGAAAAACCTACTGGGGCGTTGGCGTAAATGAGGACATCATCAAGGCTTCTACCGCAGCACTTGTCAGCTGCATCAACAAGGTTGCTACGGACCAGCATGTAAACAGGGGACGTGAAGAAAGACTTGTTGAGATCCTGACATATATCCAGAGAAACTATATCGATGTTACTCTTGACGGACTTGCCGATGAATTCCATCTTTCCAGACCTTACCTTTCAAAATACATAAAGGATAAGGCAGGAGAGACATTCCAGGATGTTGTCCGTATAGAAAGACTCAAGCGTGCCAAGACTCTTCTTAAGGATACGGCAAAGAGCATAGAGACTGTTGCAGGGGAGATCGGCTACGAAAATGTTGAGCATTTCAACAGGCTCTTTAAGAAGACGTACGGCATGACCCCCGCCCAGTACCGCAAGAGCTGATGAAACACTCAGCCGGGTCCCGGTAGCCCGGGTGCTGACCGGTATTGCAGCCCGGGGGTTGAGCATCGATGGTTTACAGACATGTCTGATTGAAGTATCATCAGACATGTCTGTTGTTTTCTCGGGTTTTACGAAAATGTGAAAGCTGATCTTTTTTTTGAATGTGAGGAATGACGTGAAGGGCTGGTTGGTAGTTAATTCATTTGTAAAATGGGATAAGTTCAGTGAGATATATGAGCTGCTTCTTGAAGCCGGCAGATCTGAGGGTGTGGACCTTGAGATGAAGTCTTCCTCGGATATATTCTGCAGTGTGCAGAGCGGCTTTGACGGAATGGAACTTCCGGATTTTGTGATCTTTTGGGACAAGGACATACTTCTTGCAAGGCGTCTCGAGCAGGCCGGGCTGAGACTGTTCAACTCCTCGGAAAGTATCGAGGTGTGCGACGATAAGGGACAGACAGCCATTGCCCTTCGTCAAAAAGGGATCAGGACTCCGCTCACATTCCTGTCTCCCAAAGCGTATCCAAGCTTTGGATGCACGGATCTGACATTTTTGGACAAAGCTGAGGAAGCCCTTGGCTATCCGATGGTCATCAAGGAAAACAGGGGATCCTTCGGAAAGCAGGTACACCTTGTCCATGACAGAAGAAAAGCCGAAGAGCTTATAGGTAGCTTTAAGGAACATCCTTTTATCATGCAGGAATACATTGAAGAATCCGGCGGGCGTGACGTACGTATCAATGTTGTGGGCGGAAAAGTGGTCGCTTCCATGTACCGCTATAATGACAATGATTTCAGATCGAACATCACTAACGGCGGAAGCATGAAAAAATACGATGCGGATCCCGAACAGGCTAAGATCGCGGTAATGGCATGCGAAGCCATAGGTCTTGATTTTGCCGGGGTGGATGTGCTGTTCGGAAAAGACGGTCCCATCATATGCGAGGTAAATTCCAATCCACATTTTAAGACAACTCTTGAATGCACCGGGATCAACATGGCAGAGCATATAATGGCTCATATTCTGGAAGTTATCGCAAAATAATGGAAAAAAACGCACTCCTTATTTACGCACGTGAGGACATAGAAAAGAATAAGTGGTTCACGGGAAGACTCATTGAACTGGCCAAAAAACAGGGCACTGAAATGAGGCTTATTTCTGCCGAAGATCTGACTTTATGTTCCTGCGGCCCGGAAGGAGCTTTGGGATGCGGGTCGGAAGATCCCTGCAGGGATCAAGCCCTTAAAAACGTCTCATATATAATCAACAGATCCAGGGATCACAGGATCTCGGAGCATTTTGAAGGATGCGGTATCAGATCCTTCAATAATTCAGGCACGGTGCGTATAGGAAATGATAAATTCCTTGAGTATGATCTTTTTAGGGGACTCGGGCTGCCCGTCATGGATACGGTCTGCGGTGATACTCCGGAGGAAAAGATTCCGTTTGGCCCTCCGTTTATAGTAAAGCACAGAAACGGGCACGGAGGCAGCGCGGTGTTTAAGGCATCTTCCTACGAAGAAGCCCTTAAGATCATGCCCCGGGGTGAAAAAAATAAATGGATCATACAGAAAATGTGTGATGAACCCGGAATGGACATGAGGCTGTATATATTGGGGGGAAAAGTCCTTGCGGGAGTGCTCAGAAGATCGGAGGATGATTTCAGGAGTAACTTCAGCCTTGGCGGAAAAGCGGAGCTTGTGATCCCGGATCCGGGCATCTGCAAGCAGGCGCTTAAGGTTTCGGAAGCACTTGGTGCGGATTATATAGGAATAGATGTGATAAGAGACGACGGCGGATTTGTCTTCAACGAGATCGAGGATGCCGTGGGAGCCAGAATGCTTTATGAGGTATCCGATACCGATGCGGCTGAAGAGTTCATGAGACATATTTATGAAAAAACTTTTCAAAACGGCGAAAATGGGATAAAATAGGCAAATGTTCGGGGTCCGGTAAGTAATGACCCGTTGAAAGGAGATTCTCATGTCCGATATTGAAAAAAGTGCGGTAAAGGCAGAAGAGACGGATAAGAAAACTGTCAAAACTCACTATGATATTAAGATGGAAGAGCGCGCAAAGGCTAAAAAGCGCGAAAAGAGAGAGCAGACGATATGGAAGATCACAGGCATTGTCATCGCTGCGGCGATCTGTGCTTTTATCCTTTCATTTCCTGTAAGAAAGTACCTTGCGGTACATGAGACCGTATGTACGATCGGCGGACGTGCAATAAGCAGGGTTGAGTTCGATTATAACTATCATATGGTCAAGAATGCGTATATGAACAGCTACGGACAGTATCTTTCATATTACGGAATGGACAGCTCACATATCGAGGATGAGATGTATGACAGCACCCTCACATTCAGGGATTATTTTGAAAAGGAAACTGTCGAGCGCATCAAGCAGACAATAGCTCTTTCCGAGGAGATGAAGAGGGAAGGCTATACTGCAGATATCACTTCCGATTATCAGGATTATCTTGATACGATGAAGGAAAGTGCCGATGCGGCAGGACTCAGTCTCGGCGAGCTTTACAAGGAATCACTCGGTGAATTTGCAACTCCCCGCAGGATCGAGCCTTTAGTAAAAGAATCACTTCTTGTTGCGCAGTTCTCGGATTATAAGCAGAATTCATTTGCACCCACTGACGAAGATATAGATGCCCGTTATGCAGAGGAGGCGGATGAGTATGATCTCTTTGATTACAGACTTACCAGAATAGATGCAGAGCTTCCCACAGCGCCTACCGAGCTTGCAGATGAAGGCGCAGCTGTTGCGGAGGATGGAAGCTATACTCCTTCCGAGGCAGAGAAAGAGGCAGCCATGAATGCAGCCAAGGAGCTTGCTGACGAAGCACAGTCCAATGTTTTTGATGACGGAGATCTTCATGAGGGAGAAACATCCGCTTCCATGGTCTACCAGATCCGTAACTGGATGCTTGACAGCTCAAGAAAGAACGGGGATTCCACCGTTGTAGAATCCGATACGAGCAATTGCTACTATGTTGTCGGCTTTGTCGGAAGATATGTAGATGAAAAGGAAACCGTCAGCCTCAGGATCATTTCCACATCCGAGGACAACGGAGCTGCGATCGTTTCGGAATTCGGAGCCGCAGGAAGCACAGAGGAAGCATTTATTGATCTTGTAGGAAAATATTCCGATTCCGATAACGGAAACGGAGGCCTTTATGAAGGACTTACCGGAGCAGAGCTTCCCGGGGAGCTTTCAACATGGGTAAAGGACAGTGCACGTAAGACCGGCGATGTAAATTATTATTTTGACGAATCCATCTCTCTTACTTATGTATGTTATTATGTAGGCGGAGGTAAGCCTTCGTGGTATTATAATATTAAGAATCTCATTGAGTCAGAGAAAATGGATGATTATCTTTCGGGACTGACCGCAGCTCTTACAGTAGAGGATCCCAAGGGCAATCTGGAGTATGTAGCACTTGAGGCAGCTGCGCAGCAGCTTCAGGAAAATGTTGAGAATGCCGTAGCAGTCCCTGCCGAATAAGGGCCTCGGACCAATATTAAAAGACCACGGCCGTGAGATTTGAGGTTTACCCCGGATCTGCGCGGCCGTTTTATTTTACCCATGAACATAAATATCCCTGAAGGCGCAAAAATAATACTGGATAAGCTGTCAGATGCAGGATATGAGGCTTATGTTGTGGGAGGCTGTGTAAGAGACAGCCTTCTTGGTGATGTTCCTCACGATTGGGATATCACTACCAATGCACTTCCGCTTCAGGTCAAGGAGCTGTTCAGAAGGACTGTTGATACGGGACTTCAGCATGGAACGGTTACCGTAATTATCGGAGATGAGGGTTACGAGATAACCACCTACCGGACTGACGGACAGTATTCTGACGGAAGACACCCGGATAAGGTTACATTTGTCCCTAATCTTGAGGAGGATCTTAAGCGAAGGGATTTTACCATCAACGCGATGGCATATAATGAACGTGCAGGTCTGGTGGACCTTTTCGGGGGTACCGATGATCTTAAGAACGGAAGGATCAGATGTGTCGGAAAGGCCGAAGACCGTTTTTCCGAAGATGCCCTCAGGATGATGAGAGCGATCAGATTCGCGGCAAGGTTTGGCTTTTCCATGGATCCCGATGTCAGAAGTGCCATAGTAAAGCTTTCCTCCACTCTTTCGAAGGTTTCCGCGGAGAGGATAACGTCAGAGTTCATCGGTCTTTTGACATCCGATCACCCCGAGATGATAAAGGACATGTATGAAACCGGGCTTACAGCCGTATTTTTCCCGGAGCTCGACACGGCAATGGTCACTCCCCAGAACCATCCTCATCATTGCTACAATGTGGGAGATCACCTGATCGAATCCGTACGCGTCTCAAAAAATGACAGGATCGTCAGATTGACAATGATGCTCCACGATATCGGAAAGCCTGCGACGCTGACTACGGATGAGAAAGGGATAACCCATTTTCACGGCCATCCGGATGTCAGTGCCAAAATGGGTGAAGAGATAATGAAGCGGTGGAAGCTTGATAACGATACTATCAGAAGGGTATGCAGGCTTATCAGATACCATGATCACTGCAACGAAGCATGCACCATGTCCCAGGCCAGAAAGGCTGTTTCGGTACTTGAAGATGACTGCGCATTGTTCCTTGATGTAAAAAGAGCCGATGTTCTCGCGCAGAGCTTGTATATGCGCGAGGAAAAGCTGGAGCTGATAAAAAAATATGCTGAGGCATTTGATGAAATTGGCAGGCTGAACCAATGCTGCAGTATGAAGGATCTGGCAGTCGGCGGAGCGGAGCTTAAAGCGATCGGAATAACTCCCGGTCCGGAAATGGGAAGGATATTAAAAGCTCTTCTTGATATAGTGATAGAGGACCCGGAAAAAAATACCCGGGATGAACTGATCAAAATTGCAGCCGGAATGAGGAATGACTGACAGGGTGTTTTTTCATAACTGGAAATTTAAAACAGGAATGGCCGGATGTATTGCGCAGATCCTGATCTGTGTGATGGTTCTTTTTTCCGCCTCGGGATGCACTCCGAATGCGGGATCACAGCCTGCAGCACCGGGTCAGGTGCAGGAAACGGGATTTACTGTGTACGGAACATATGATTATGATTCCGTGGATACTGCGGTTTTGGTTGATAAAAATACCGAGGAGATGACTCTGACATTTCTGAACACTCAGCTGGGAAGAAAGTATACTCTCGGATATGACGGTACGACCGGATTTTATGACAAGTACGGCCAGATGATATCCATCGGACAGATAGCGGAGGGGGACATACTTGATATCAGGTTTGTCAAAGCAAAGAGACATCTGACAGTGGCGTCATTTTCTCCGGATGCCTGGATCAAGACTTCCACGGACCAGTATGTTTTTGACAGTGTAAGGCATGAGGTTACAATAGGTTCGGAAATATATAAGCTTTCCGATTCACTTTTTTGCTATTCGGGCAAAGAGCAGCTGTTGTATCAGGAGCTTAACAGTGTGGATGTTCTTACATTTCACGGGATAGACACCACGGTGCTCAGCATAAATGTGGATAAAGGACACGGCTATCTGAGGCTTACGGGACAGGAATATTTTGTCGGCGGCTGGATAGAGATCGGAACGAAATTCATTCAGAAGATCACGGAGGATATGCTCCTTACGGTTCCCGAGGGCACATACAACATCGCCCTTTCAGGAAGCGGAATGACTGTGGACCGTGTGGTGACAATAAAAAAAGGTCTTGAAACGGTTCTTGATCTGTCTGATATCGTGCCCGAGACTCCCAAGGAGGGAACGGTTCTGTTTTCCCTTACACCCGCAGATGCAATTCTCTATATAGACGGAGAGAAAACAGATATCTCATCACCTGTAAGTCTTACCTACGGACTGCATCAGCTGATGGCAACCTGTGACGGATATCAGACTCTTACAAGATACTTAAGCGTAGGTGAAGAAAGTGCCGGCATCAGTATCACGATGGAGAAGGAGACGTCAGATGTATCCGGTAACGATGCCGCATCCGCTGCATCGCAGTCATCATCAGGCCAGGCAAACGATCAGGCAACAACAGGCACCTATTACAAGGTGTATATCAATGCTCCCGCCGGAGCTGAGTGCTATGTTGACGGTAATTATACAGGCATAGTTCCCTGTTCTTTCAGAAGGGTTGAGGGATCCCATGTGATAACCTTAAGCCTGTCCGGATACAACACAAGGAGCTATACGATAAGCGTGGATAACGGTACCGGAGACATGTCATTTTCATTCACCGATCTGGTGCCCTCAAATCCCTAGGAATCCGCATTTTAAGGGCGTTTTGGACTGAGGGCCGAAAAACGTGATAAAATCGTTCAAATGCCCTAAATATCTTGACAAACAGGCACTTACTGTTTATAAATATTTGTAGTGGTTTCAAGAGAAATCGCGATCACATTCTTATTTATAACAGGAGGAGTTATATCATGAACAAGACCGAATTGGTTGCAGCTATCGCAGATTCTGCTGATCTTACCAAGAAGGACGCTGAGAAGGCAGTTAAGGCTTTCACTGATGTAGTTACCAAGGCTCTTAAGAAGGGTGACAAGGTTCAGCTTGTTGGCTTCGGAACTTTCGAAGTTGTTAAGAGAGCAGCCAGAGAAGGAAGAAATCCTCAGACCGGTAAGGCTATGAAGATCAAGGCTTCAAAGGCTCCTAAGTTCAAGGCAGGCAAGGCTCTTAAGGACGCTCTGAACTAATAGCATTTTGATTTATAGCTGCACCCGCCATCATCCAAGGGCGGGTGCAATTTTGTATAAGGGGAATTATCCTATGAGGCTCGATAAGTATCTTAAGGTTTCAAGACTTATAAAGAGAAGAACCGTTGCCAACTCCGCATGCGATGCCGGAAGGGTTACGATCAATGACAGACCCGCCAAGGCATCGAGTGATGTTAAGGCAGGTGATATTCTCTGCATTTCATTCGGAAACCGTGAGCTCAAGGTCAGGGTGACCGATGTTCGTGAGACCGTTAAGAAGGAAGAAGCCGACGCAATGTACGAGGAGATCTGATGGCAAAGGGAGGATCTAAAAACAGAATAACTGCAATGGAGAAGCGCCGCAGAAGATCCGGTGCTTCGGGTTATCTGCTGATCGCCGTCATCGTCAGCCTTATCACTGCCGTTGTCATGATACAGATACATGATGTAAAGTCGAGACTTGCGGTTTATGAGGAGCAGGATCAGGCTCTTGATGAGCAGATCGCTGCAGAGCTTGAGAGGGCCGAGGAGCTCAATGAGCTCGAAAAGTACGTTCAGACCAAGGCTTATGCTGAAGAGCAGGCTCATGAAAAGCTTGGACTGGTCAATGAAGGAGAGATCATCTTCAGGTTAGAGGATGACTGATATGAAATTGGGACTTAAAGCGGAGACCATTTGTAAAAAGTATATGGATGAATTACTGATGGCCGGACAGTATCCGCACATGGTCATCGGTGTATCGGGCGGGGCAGATTCTATCTGCCTTTTATTTTTGATGAAGGATATCGTTCCCGCAGATCATATACGTGTGATACATATCAACCACATGATACGTGGAAGCGAAGCCGATGAGGATTCGAAATTTGTAGAGGATATCTGCAAAAGAGAAGATCTTTTTTTCAGAGAGATAAGAAAGGATATACCGGCTATCTCAAAGGAGATGGGATATTCGGAGGAAGAGGCCGGAAGACGTATCAGATATGAGTGTTTTGAAGAAGAAGCTGCCCTTTGGGAAGAAGAATGCTTTCTTGAAAAAGGAAGCGTTCGCATTGCCGTGGCACATCATATAGAGGATAATGCGGAGACGGTTCTGTTCAACCTTTTCAGGGGAACCGGAATAAGGGGACTTGCGGGGATAGCGCCCGAAAGGGGAAGGATAATCAGGCCTCTTCTCAGTATATCCAGAAGAGATATAGAGGATTATCTGAAGGAAAGAGGAGAGTCCTTCAGGACCGACAGGACTAATGAAGACAGCACATATGCAAGAAACCGGATAAGGAATCTGATCCTTCCCCAGGCAAGGGAAGTAAGCAATATGGCACCGGAGCATATTGCGGCTGCATCATCGAAGCTCAGGGATATTCTGGAATATCTGGATAAAGAAACGGATGCATTATATGACAGACTTGTCACTTCCGGAGAAGGCTTTTACAGGATTGATAGGACCGCTCTTACAGCTCTTCCGGATGTGCTTGCATCAATGCTCATGCTCAGACTCCTGACTGCCCTTACCCCAATGAAAAAAGATATTGGAGAGGTCCATGAATCGGCCGTTCTCAGGCTTGCAAAAGGAGAAGGCGGAAAGCATGCCGATCTTCCGTACGGCATCAAGGCCGATATATCCCACTCGGAAGTCCTTTTGAGAAGGGCCTTGCAGGGACAGCCTGCTGAATCCGTGCCTGAAGTGACAGAGCTTTTTTTCTTGGCAAAGGACCTTGGGAAAGAGGAGCTGGAAAGCCTTATGACTCCATCAGGTGATGGAAACAGGTACACTAAATATTTTGATTATGATAAAATATGCTACATCGCATCCCTGCAGGGAATAAAATCTTCTCCCTGCTATGAGATCAGAAAAAGGCGGGACGGAGATTACCTGAAGATAAAAAAAAGCGACGGCAGTCCGGCAACCAAATCACTCGGGGATTATCTGACAGACCTAAGGATGTCACCGGATGAAAAGGAAGCTGTCAGAGTATGTGCTGTCGGAAGCGAGGTGCTTTGGGTAATAGGATACCGGATGGGGGATTCTGCCAAGATATCCGATGACACAGGTAATATTTTACGATTAGAGGTGAAAGGAAATGACGGATCATCATATTGAAGTAATGTTTACCGAAGAGGAAGTTGACCGCAGGATACAGGAGATAGGAGATCAGATCACTTCGGATTATGCGGGAAAGCAGATACATATGGTGTGCGTCCTCAAGGGCGGAGCATTTTTTATGTGCGAGCTGGCCAAGAGGATAAAGCTTGATGTATCCCTTGATTTTATGAGTGCTTCCAGCTACGGATCCGGAACAGAGTCCAGCGGACTTGTTAAGATAGTCAAGGATCTTGATGAGCCGTTAAAGGGAAAGCATGTCATAGTTGTCGAGGATATAGTCGACAGCGGGAGAACCCTCAGTTACCTTTTGAAGATGCTTTCCGAAAGAGGACCTGAATCTCTCAGACTGTGCACTCTTTTGGACAAGCCCTCAAGGCGTGTTACGGATGTTGATGTTACTTATACGGGATTCAAGATCCCGGATGAGTTTGTGGTAGGTTACGGACTCGATTACGATCAGATGTACAGAAACCTGCCCTATATCGGAGTTGTTAAGTTCGACTGATCTGTTGATTTTGGAGGAAGAAAATTGGAAAAGACCTCAAGAAACCCGTTCAGATCATATCTGTGGCTGATATTCGTAGTTCTTGTACTTGTATGGGTAGCCCAGACACTGAAGGGTAATTCTGCAACTTATTCGTATGGAAGGATGGAGGCTGATCTTGCCGAAGGAAAGATAACCGATGCGGTCATCACTCCGGATGCTTCGGGAAATACCGGTTATGTCATGGTATATGGCAAAAACGGTGTGACCGAGAGAGTGTATGTCACTGACATAAGTGAAGCTGAAAATCTCCTCAGGGAATCCGGGATAGATCCCGTGATCAAGGATAAGACCCTGATGAACTGGTTTACCAACATACTGCTGCCGATAATCCTTCTGGCTTTTGTCATCGTATTTTTGTTATCCGCGATATTAGGGCCTCCCAGCAATCAGAGTCAGGGAAACCGCATGCTGAATTTCGGCAAGATAAGGTTTAACCTGATAAACGGCGACGGCAAGATAACCTTTGCCGATGTTGCCGGCCTTAAGGAGGAAAAGGAAGAGCTTGCGGAAATAGTGGATTTCCTTAAGGATCCCGGAAAATATTCCGCTCTCGGCGCAAGGATCCCCAAGGGTGTTTTGCTGGAGGGATCACCCGGAACAGGTAAGACGCTTCTCGCAAAGGCTGTTGCCGGTGAAGCAAAGGTGCCCTTCTTATCCATATCCGGATCGGATTTTGTTGAGATGTTCGTAGGCGTCGGTGCATCCAGGGTCAGAGACCTGTTTGAGGAAGCCAAAAAGCGCTGCCCCTGTATCGTATTCATAGATGAGATAGATGCCGTTGCAAGAAGGCGCGGAACCGGTCTTGGCGGCGGACATGATGAAAGAGAACAGACTCTCAACCAGCTCCTTGTGGAGATGGACGGATTCACCGAAAATTCCGGCATTATCGTCATGGCGGCTACCAACAGGGTTGATATACTTGATCCCGCTATCCTAAGACCCGGAAGATTTGACCGTAAGGTCACCGTACAAAGACCCGATGTGGCCGGACGTGAGGAGATACTGAAGGTCCACGCGAGAAACAAGAAATTCTCCGAGGATGTGGATCTCGAAAAGATCGCAAGGACCACAGCCGGCTTTACCGGAGCCGATCTTGAAAATCTTCTCAATGAAGCTGCGATCGGTGCCGCAAGAAACGGTGACAGATTCATTTCCATGGACAGGATCAATGCAGCCTTCATCAAGGTCGGTATGGGTACCGAAAAGAAGAGCCGTGTGATCTCCGAGAAGGAAAAGAAGATCACCGCATATCATGAGACCGGACATGCCATTTTGTTCCATGTTCTTCCCGATGTCGGACCTGTTTATACCGTATCCATCATCCCCACCGGTGTCGGTGCAGCCGGATATACGATGCCTCTTCCCGAAAGAGATGAGATGTTCATGTCAAAGGGAAAGATGCTTCAGGATATCATGGTCACTCTCGGAGGCAGGATCGCGGAGGAAATCATATTCGGAGATATCACCACCGGAGCTTCTTCCGACATCAAGCATGCAACCAAGGAAGCACGCAGCATGGTCACCAGGTACGGAATGAGCGATAATATCGGAGTTGTATGCTATGACAATGACGATGATGAAGTATTCATCGGAAGAGATCTTGCACATGCCAAGAACCACAGCGAAGAAATAGCCGGCGAGATTGACAGGGAAGTCAGAGCTATCATCGATGACTGTTACGCTAAGGCCAAAGCCATTATCCTGGAGCATCAGGATATCCTTCACAAATGTGCCGAGCTTCTTATGGAAAAGGAAAAGATCGGAAGAGAAGAATTTGAGGCCCTTTTCCAGTAATTCTGTAAGAGTTGCACAAAAAGAATCCGGAGATTATGTGAAGTTTGTGAATCTTTGGCATGGTAAGGCATAGGGGCAGGTGCTACTATATGACTGTACCCCCAATACATTTTGTTTTGGAAATACCCCAAGAGATAGATTCTCTGGAGAAAAGACAGCTTCCCCGGCTGTCTTTTTTCTTTTTGACCGCAAAGGCTATGTTTTAAATGCCGCGATGGCTAATATTTTCAATGCCTTACTTGTATAAGGGAATATAATAAGCTACAATATGTTGTGGTTTTTTGATCAAAGCTTTTATTTGATGTATTGTGTTCCGGAGGTTTTAAATGTCCAGTCTTGAACATCGGAAAAAGGTGTTGGGCGATCAGCGCTATATCCTTACAATGCGCCCTGTTTTTAACATAAGGGCACTTTATTCCGATACAACTTCTAATTTCCTCAGTCCCGAAGAACCGGAACCGGGTGATAAAGTCACGGTGAGGTTCCGTACTGCGAAAAACAATGTGGATGTCGTGCTCCTGGTTGCCGGGGGAAGGCGGTATTCGCTTCGAAAGGCTGAAACGGAAAGGCATTTTGATTATTATGAGACGGAAATAGAACTTTCCGGCGGAAAATTTGCATATCATTTTGAGATATGGTCAGGCTCGCTCAAGGTATTTTTTGATTCAAGAGGAGCGGTGACCGAGCCGAACGAATATTACGATTTTGTTGTTTTTCCGGGCTTTTCCACTCCCGACTGGAGCAAGGGTGCCGTTATGTATCAGATCTATGTTGACAGATTCTGTGACGGAGACCCCTCCAATAACGTCTTAAATGATGAATACACTTATATAGGCCAGCATGTTCACAGGGTGGAAGACTGGAATACACCTCCGTCGCAGATGGATGTAAGGAATTTTTACGGAGGAGATCTTCAGGGCGTACTTGATAAGATGGATTATATTCAGAGCCTCGGAGTTGAGGTCATCTATTTTAATCCGCTTTTTGTGTCCCCATCCAATCATAAATATGATATCCAGGACTATGACCATATAGATCCTCATTTCGGCAGGATCGTGGATGATGGCGGAGATGTTCTTGCTCCGGACCAGAAGGAAAACCGCTTTGCCTCCAAATATATCAGGAGGGTTGCGGGAAGAGCCAATCTCAGTGCCAGCGATGAGCTTTTCATCAAGGTTGTTCAGGAAGCGCACAGGCGCGGCATGAAGGTCATTCTCGACGGTGTGTTCAATCACTGCGGATCCTTCAATAAGTGGATGGACCGTGAGCGCATTTATGAAAATGAAGAGGGCTATGAAAAGGGAGCCTACGTAAGTCCCGCAAGTCCGTACAGGAATTATTTTTCATTCAATAATGAGAACGGATGGCCTTATAATGGGTCATATGACGGCTGGTGGGGCCATGATACCCTGCCGAAGCTCAATTATGAGGGCTCTGACCAGCTTCTTGAATATGTGCTCAGGATAGGAGCAAAGTGGGTATCGGCGCCTTTTTGTGCTGACGGCTGGAGGCTGGATGTTGCTGCCGATCTGGGTCATTCCCAGGATTACAATCACTATTTCTGGAAAAGGTTCCGCAAGGCCGTAAAGGAAGCCAATCCGAATGCCCTGATACTGGCAGAGCATTATGGCGACAAAAAAGCCTGGCTGCAGGGCGATGAGTGGGACTCTGTAATGAATTATGATGCGTTCATGGAGCCCGTCACCTGGTTTCTTACCGGCATGGAAAAGCACTCCGATGATTTCAGGGAGGATCTGCTTGGAAATGCGGACAGCTTCTGGGGGGCAATGAGGCATCACAGTGCGACCTTCTCCACACCCAGCATGCAGTCGGCAATGAACGAGCTGTCCAATCATGATCATTCAAGATTCCTTACCCGTACCAATCATATGGTAGGAAGGACCGGAACCCTCGGACCGGACGCTGCTTCGAGAAATATCAACAAGGCTGTGTTCAGGGAAGCTGTGGTGATACAGATGACTTGGACTGGAGCTCCGACGATCTATTACGGAGATGAAGCCGGAGTATGCGGATTCACCGATCCGGATAACAGAAGGACATATCCGTGGGGTCATGAAGATCAGGAGATGATCGCTTTCCACAGAGATCTGATAGCGCTTAGGCATAGGCATCCCGTGTTTAAGACCGGATCCATCAAGATGGTGGACAGTGATTATAATTTTATAGTGTACGGAAGATTCGACAGGAATGAACAGTTCCTTATTCTCATCAATAATAACGATCATGAGATCTTCAGAAATCTTACCGTATGGGAAATTGGAACCACAAGATCGGGAATGATGAAAACAGTCTTCAGAAGTGACAGGAACGGCTACTCTCTGACCGGTGATGAGTATAAGCTTTCCGGGGGTCTGCTCGATATTGCGATACCGCCCGAATCTGCTACCATTCTTGCTTTTTATAAGCCCGTGTGATATAGTAAACGCCATGATTAATTGACGCGGGTATGGCGAAATAGGTAGACGCAAGGGACTTAAAATCCCTCGGGGGCGACTCCGTGCCGGTTCAAGTCCGGCTACCCGCATTTTTGTGTGTCAAAAAGTAGTTTTTTCGTGTGTTGCTTAGATATTATTTTGTATCCAATATATAATTGAGATTATGAAAAATAAAATTCTTAAAAAGCAAATATTGGGAATTACTCTTGCCACCATGATGGCGATCGGAGGATGTTCCAATGATCCGAATGCGTATAAACCGGCAGATGAGGTGACTGCGGACCCGATACAATCGGATCCGTCTCCTTTGGATGAAACCGATCTTCATACACCAGATACTCCACAGGGACTTATGGCAATCGGTGAAAGATATGAGATGAACGGGAAAATCGAAAGCTATCTCACCGGTGAATGGATACCTACCGAGGTGGCTAACAGACGCCCGATGGCAGTCATGATCCCCAATAACAGGAATTGTCTTCCGCAGTATGGCGTGTCATATGCCGATGTTATATATGAAGCACCGATGGAGAGCTGCAGCTGCACAAGGCTTATGGGTCTTTTCCAGAATTATGGTGATCTGGAATTTATAGAGCCCATTCGAAGCAGCAGACATTATTTCCTGTATGAGGCATTGAGTTACGATGCAATATACTGTAACTGGGGACTTGCGGTTCCGTATGTAGGTCCGCTGATAAACAGTGACTGGGTTGATAATATAAGCGCATCCGTTTCCGGTATTCAGGTTGGAGCGGATGAAGCTTTCTCCAGAGACAAGGAAAGACAGGAACAGGGATATTCACTGGAGTATACCGGCGTAATGACTCTTGAGGGATATAATGCCGCAGTTTCAAGACTCGGATATGATACGGAGTATCCTACACCCAATTACACATTTCCGCTTCAGTTCGCAACGGATGCATATCTGGCTGAATATGAAGACTACAAGGATGTTGCCATCATTTATCCCGGAGGAGATCATAACCAGACTCATGCAAACGGATATAATGAACTGAATCCCTATTTTGAATATAATCCGGAGGATCATCTGTATTACAGATATCAGAACGGAGGTCCGCATATTGACGAGATCAATGACGAACAGCTTGCGGTGACCAATGTGATAATTAAGTACGTAAGCGGATATAAACTGGATGATCACGGGTATATGAATTTTGACGTGTTCGGAACCGGAGAAGGACTGCTCTTCACCAACGGTAAGTGCGTGGATCTGGTCTGGTCGAGAATATATCCCGTAGACGAGAACATGGATTATAATTCAAACCTTTATGTCCAGACAAGATTTTATGATGCAAGTACCGGAGACGAAGTGATCCTTAACAAGGGAAAGACCTGGATATGTCTTGTGTGGGACGAATACAAGGATTATACAAAATACGCCTGATGGATTTGTAAATAATACAGGGGGATCCTGAACGACCGGATCCCCCATTTTTTTTCGAATGGCTCTTGATAAAAATACGTGCCCGTATGCTGCGATGCATTCGACGGAAGTTTTGCCAATTATTCCCTTGCAGTGAAATGGCGCGGGGGCTACAATGAAAATGGTTTTTTATGGACCGTAAGGAGGAAATATGGAACAGGAAACAAAATGTATTCAGGCAGGATATGAACCTAAGAATGGTGAGTCCCGCATGATACCTATCATTCAGAGCACTACTTTCAAATATGATACCAGCGAGGATATGGGCAAGCTTTTCGACCTTGAAGCAAGCGGATATTTCTACACAAGGCTTCAGAATCCCACCAACGATCTTGTTGCTGCCAAGATAGCAGCTCTTGAAGGCGGAAGTGCCGCAATGCTTACAAGCTCCGGTCAGGCTGCCAATATGTTCGCTGTCTTTAATCTTGCAAATTGCGGAGATCATGTTATTGCATCTTCCTCGATCTATGGCGGAACCTTTAATCTTTTCAATGTGACCATGAGAAAGATGGGCATTGACTTTACATTTATCTCTCCCGACTGCTCAGAGGAAGAGTTAAACGCGGCTTTTAAGCCAAACACAAAGGCTGTATTCGGAGAGACCATCGCAAATCCCGCACTTACGGTTTTCGATTTCGAAAAGTTTTCAAAGGCTGCTCATGAGCACGGAGTACCTCTTATCGTAGACAATACCTTCGCAACTCCCATCAACTGCAGACCCTTTGAATGGGGAGTCGATATTGTTACTCATTCAACCACCAAGTACATGGACGGACATGATGTTGCCGTAGGCGGATGTATCGTTGATTCGGGAAAGTTCGACTGGATGGCTCATGCGGAAAAGTTCCCCGGTCTCTGCACACCCGACGAAAGCTACCACGGAATTACATATGCCGAGAGATTCGGAAAAGAGGGAGCATTCATCACCAAGTGTACTGCACAGCTTATGAGGGATCTCGGTTCCATCCAGTCTCCTCAGAATGCGTTTTATCTGAATCTCGGCCTTGAGTCTCTTGCGGTAAGAATGCCCAGACATTGCGAGAATGCACTCAAGGTTGCACAGTTCCTCAAAGGTAATGATAAGGTTGCATGGGTTACATATCCCGGCCTTGAAGGGGATAAGTATTATGAGCTTGCAAAAAAATATATGCCGAACGGAACCTGCGGCGTTATTTCCTTCGGTGTAAAGGGGGGAAGAACTGCTGCCGAAGCATTCATGAAGAAGCTTAAGGTTGCAATGATCGCCACACATGTTGCGGATGCACACACCTGCGTTCTTCATCCCGCATCATCCACTCACAGACAGCTTACCGATGATGAGCTGCTTGCAGCAGGCGTAGGACCTGATCTTATCAGGCTCAGTGTTGGTCTTGAGAATGTGAATGATATCATAGCTGATCTTGAACAGGCACTTGGATAATTAAGAAGACGGATTCATCAAATGGGGTATTTTATGAATAGCAACGAGGAGATCAAAGCCGGAATACTTGAAGCTTTTGCCGACAGGTTCGGCTCAGATGAAGGTGTTCGTGTCTTTTTTGCACCGGGCAGAGTCAATCTGATAGGAGAGCACACGGATTATAACGGGGGACATGTTTTTCCGTGTGCACTTACGATCGGAACCTATGGCGCGGTGAAGTTAAGGGACGACAGGAAATTAAGATTTTATTCGATGAACTTTGAAGATGAAGGTGTCATCGAATCTTCTCTTGATGATCTGAATCCGCTTGGGGATGAAAACTGGACTGCATATCCTAAGGGAGTCATATGGGCTTTTAAGGAAAAGGGATTTGATGTTGACAGAGGCTTTGACTCTGTCCTCTACGGAAATATCCCCAACGGTTCGGGACTCAGTTCATCCGCATCCGTAGAGGTTCTTACCGGATATATCC
>CAMNAQ010000003.1 GCA_946531495.1 uncultured Lachnospiraceae bacterium
ATTATTATATCCTAGAACTATTACATGTGATTTTTCAGGCGGGATGTACTACTGGCTATTAGTTCTTACACTGATGTTATTTACATATGGATGGTATACACAGGAAAAGAGAGAATCTCAAATAAGCAAAATAGATAAGAGTCTAGGTGTTGCATCTGTTGTTGTTTTTTGTGGGTCAATCATTATTACAATGGTTATTGTGCTTTTCGTTTCAGATGGAATAACTCCTTTTGGAATGGAATTATCAAAAACAGGTCCTTTTCTGGCAGGATTATTGATGATATCATTCATGCTAAGCATCGTAATGCTTACCACAGAATTATTGCTGTGGTGGAAAGAAAGATGCAGACTTCATTACGGATTTGTTTTTCAGATCTTAACAGTTTATATTTCCGCCCTTTATGGGGATATGTTACATAACATTTCATCTATGGTTGGTTTTTTAGAAAATTTCACCCTGAGAACTATCATAGTAGTGGCATGTGCATTGGTTGTTATGATCATTATGAAAACTACTGAGAAAAAGATGACAGGCTTGGAATAAATAATTAGAAAAAAGAGATTACGGGACGGAAAAGTACTCTGAATTGAAAATGAATTGTTGTTGCAGACCGGAATGAGCGATAAGTTCATTCCGGTCTAAAAAAAATTATAAAGAGAAATTGTTAAGTTGAAGAGCTCGGCGGCAAAGTCGAGCTCTTTTTCAACATTCTTGTACATATAGACGGTATAGTATTATGAGCAGACTAAAATTATTTAGATATCTTTTTGAAAAAAGTGTAAGTTTTACCGATATATGTTGTCTATAATATTGAGGGGAGGTTCCGGAAGATGAAGGATGAGGAAATAGTAAAGCTATACTGGGTGAGAGATGAGCAGGCAATATCCGAATCATCCGCTAAATATGGTTCCTATTGCATGACCATTGCTTGGAATATATTATCCGATGACGAAGATGCAAAAGAGTGCGTGAATGATACATGGCTTCACGCATGGAATTCCATGCCTCCGCAAAAGCCTTCTCTTTTGTCTTCATTTTTGGGGAAGATCACAAGGAATCTCTCTATTAACAGATATAAGGAAAAACACCGGGTAAAAAGAGGTGGAAACAATATTGATCTGATCTTGGAGGAATTGGAAGATGTTGTTTCGGGAAATGAATCTCCAGAAGAAACTATCCTAAAAAGCGAACTGAAAAAAGAAATGGATAATTTTCTATCGTCACTTCCGGATATTCAAAAATTCATGTTTATCAGAAGATATTGGTATGCAGATTCCATTTCAGATATTGCTAGCCGTTTTGCTACAACCAATAATAATGTGTCTGTAACGCTTAGCAGGATCCGAAAGGAGCTAAGGTCTCATTTAAGAGGAAGGGGTTATATCATATGAAATCAGAGGAGCTATTCGAAGTTCTTGGCGATATAAATGAAAATGATATAAAAATAGCGGCAACATTCACTACGAAGAAAAAGCTTTCGAAGGTGAGATTGCTTCCGTATGCTTGCGCTGCAGCTGCTCTTCTAATTGTTATTATTAGCATTCCGATGATAATGACATTCAATATTGATGATACAGAACAGACTGGAAATACAACCTCCGTTATAACCGCTGATCCCGGTATGGTATATGATATCATCCTTGATTCTGGTGATCCATCTGGAAACACTACGGATAATAGCGTTGACACTGATGGTTCGCCCGTTACGTATGATGATTTTTATCCCAATGATTATACTGTTCCGGAAAACATACGTGTAATAAGAGCTGATATTCCCAATCCATCAGGTACTAATATGACCTCCCAGGAATTTTTGAATGGAGAGGCTCATTGGGAATGGTGGTGCGATTATAAAGAATGGTTTTCCGCATCACAGGAGCTGGATCATGATCTTAATGATTATTATCTTTCGATGATGGAACAGACTCTTGTGTCAGATGAAAAAAATACCGTATGTTCACCGTTGAATACATTCATTGCCTTTTCTGTGCTCGCAGAGATTTCAGATGGGAATACAAGGCAGCAGATACTTGATATGCTCGGAGTCTCTGACATTGAGAATCTCAGGACTATAGTCAGTACCCTGTGGAACAGTAATTATATTAATACTCCCGAAATAAAGAGCATATTGGCTAATTCAATATGGCTTAACGAATCCTTGACCTACAATGATGATACATTGAATACTCTAGCAGATAAATACTATGCCACATCTTTTATCGGTGATCCCGGAAATACTGATATGAGTGAAGCGCTTCAGAACTGGACAAATCATAATACCGGCGGATTATTGGAGGAATCAGTAAAGGAACTTAATCTTGACCCCACAACTGTCATGGCTATTGTTTCGACTATTTATTATAAGGCAATGTGGAGCTTTGAATTTAATGAAGAAGCAACTACTCAGGAAATGTTCCATGGAATATGCAGAGATTCCGTTGCGGATATGATGCATACTGACTTGCTTTGCAGCGTATATCGTACAGAAAACTTTACTTCTCTTGGTCTTCCTTTGACAGACAGCGGATCAATGTATTTTTACCTTCCTAATGATGGTGTAGATATCAATTCCCTGGCTTCTGATCCTTACATCATAAATGCAATAGAGCATCATACACTTGAAGAACATTATGATGAACACAGGAAAAACTGTATTGTACATATGTCTGTTCCGAAGTTTAATATTTCCTATAAAACGGATCTTCTGGATATGCTGACGGTACTTGGGGTTACGGATTCTCTGGATCCCAAACTCTCGGATTTCACTCCTCTGACCGGGGATGCAGATGAAATATATATAAGCAGGGCAGAGCATGCTGCAATGGTAGAAATAGATGAGCATGGAGTGACGGGAGCGGCATACACTGATATTATGCTCGAAGGAGGAGCACCGGAGATAGAAGATGAAATTGATTTTATTTTGGATCGTCCTTTCATGTTCATCATTACAGGCTATGACGGATCGATACTCTTTTCGGGGATTGTAAGAAATATATGAATAACTCTGATAACGATGGAATGCATTTTCATACGGATAATCCTCGTAAGATAAGCTGTTTCAAGATAATCTGGCTTATGGTTAAGCTGGTTGTTGTTATTGCAATCTTTTTGATCAAATTTAAGACATTTTCTGTAGAAAGGTCTTATGAAAGAATCTGGAAGATCAAATTTGCAAATTGTGTTGTGTTGTCAGAAGACCATAAATCGGCGCTGTTCAGTGATGATAAGTACAGATGATATACTGTCTTTGAGGGCAATAAGCTCATGAGACGCTTGCAGGTATATAATAACTATCAGAATGAATTTGATGATACTTGTGAAGCGGTGATGGCTCATTTCGGAAATGAAATTGCAGAACGTCCGGATTTTGATGGTGAACTGACTTGTTTATCAATGATTAAAGGTGACAAAGAACTGATCATGCTATACAGTCACAATGAACATCGCTTATATTGTTTTGTTTATCCTGTGTAAGGCAATCTGAAACTACGAAAAGAGGAGACCCTTATGATGAAAAAGATATTCACAGCAATTTTGCTGATGTGTTTTTTATCTTTGTTTGGATGCACAGCATATTCGAGTGAAAAACCGACTGAATTACAGCCTGCTTTGCCGGCCTGCGTATATTATAATGGGAATCTTTATTCTCATGTAGGGGATGTGATTTATTATCTGCCTGAAAAAGCAGAGTTGATTGGAGAAACCAATAATGTCGGTTCGGATATGAAAAGTGATTTAGATAGCACCGTCAATGGATATGTTTATACTATTCCCGATAACTCAACAGAATTGCTTTTTCAGTGGAAAGAATGGGACGAACAGGTTGACGGAAAGGAACCTTTTTTGGTTCTTCATAGCTCATCCGAAAATGAAAGCGTCAGTACAGGATTATTTGCTTCTGCAACACCGAGTAAAAGCGTGATTTCAATGTCTTATTATGATGGAACTGAGGGGGTAAACGGTTTTTTTAGTGATCAGGCAGAGGAAGAGAATGTTGTACTTTCATTAAACACAGTTGAAACTTTTTTAGTGATGGATTGGACTCCTGATCTTATTACTTATCCGGCGTATGGATTTATGATCGGATCTGAGGACGGGAATGGTTATCGGGCCTTTTGGTCGAATGGTTACCTTGTGATGAGAGACGGCAAAGTATATCTGTTCGATTATGACTTCGGAAAGATTTGGGAAGAACATACGTGGCGTGATGAGCACCAATTGGTGGCATTGGCGGATATGCCCTGTGGTTGTTATCTGGCACGGAATGAAAGTGGATGGATTGCTTCTAATATGCATCTATCTGATGATGTTGACAGCCCGGAGAATATTTCGATTACTTGTATTGAATGGACCGATGAAAAAATCGTTTATGAACTTGAAAACACCGGTTCGGAGGATTGGCAGTATGGTTCTTATTATTCATTAGAAGTACTACTGGACGGAAATTGGTACAAGGTTCCTATGAATTGTGATTATAATTATGGGTTTACCGATGAATGTAGGGTTCTCAAGGCTGGAGAAACAAAGCGGGTAACGGTTTCTTTGACCGGAGCAAGCCCTTATTCAAACTTGCCGGAGGGACATTATAGACTTGTTACATACGGAGCCATATTGGAAGTCGATGTATGATTTCTCAAAACAGAGAAAGGAACACGAAATATATGAAAAAGATTCTTACAGCAATCATACTTATATGTTTTTTGTCTCTGTTTGGGTGCGCAAATACTCAGGATGAAGTCGTTTTTGGACCGACATTGCCCGGGGCCGATGAGATATATCCGACCATTCTCGTTGATGGTGATTGCTATCAATGGAGAAGAGGGCGCGCGGTAATGAATGAAGATGTGGTTAATCATGCTAACTATGATCCGGAAATTTTTCTGAAGGATATGGTTTCGTATGGAGAGATAATAAAGGAAAGTGGTGATCATCCGGAACATGATCGAGGATTGGTCTGTGTATTTGATGCATCAGGGACGGTTTATCTTGATCCTTATGATGAAAATGTAGTTTATCTATGGCTTACCACGGATTGGTTTGAAGACGGAGTTATAGCATTTGACAAGGTAAATTCATCCGATGAGAACAAGGAAGATGTAAAAGAAAATGACTTGTATCTGGAAAATGATCCTCCAAGGGTAACAGGCTTAGCTCTTAATGGTTATACAGGGTATATGGATGAATTTTACACGTATACTAATGAGTTTTCCGAATGTGATTATGATGGAGACGGTAAAACAGACAGATTATACAGGATAGATGATGTAGCCTATAACATGTCGGAATATCGTATAGATTTTGGGAACGGCGATAAGCTCTATAGCGGAAATGTATCCGGAACAGCATATCCGCATGTATATCCGGTTGATCTGGATAAAGACGGCGATAACGATATGGTTCTGACTTATACTGTTGAACCTGCAGACAGGGAGCCTTTTACATGGTGCGAAATATATAGCTGTGACAAACCCCATCACATCTATATGAAAGATGATTCTGTTTTTCGTTCTATTGGCGGAATATCTCACCTGCCGGTCAAACTTCAAAGGATTTCTTCCCGTGAAGCTTCATTTACTGTTGTTGATACGGATTATTCAGGTTTTGTGGTTCTGGACAGATATTATGATCGATATGATAATGATATGCTCGATCAGTTTTGGGAGATGGTTGAATCCAATGGTAACGTTATAGATTCAATGGTTGTTTTTGCGGAAGTTAAATATGGAGATGAGCCCTGTATTCACTGTTACGCGGATATTGTTAATGGCGGATGGCATTATCTTGTGTTTGATATTGTATTTGAAGATGGAGAATATCGAATTAAAAATATAAATAAATGTTTTGATCCGTTCAGTATTGAATTTTCAGATTCTTATGTTCCCGGAATAATTCCCACACATGTTCCTTCGGATGTGATGCTTGAAAAAGTACAGATTTCTTCTGATAAACCTTATGAAGGAATGATCACAAGCATATGTGATTTTGATGAAGACGGAAGAAACGAGAAGGTTGTGGTTGATTACAGGGATATCCTGGCAGAAGGGAGTGCGGTTCCGGGAAGAATAGCGGTATATGATACCGATGATAATATCCTTTGGACTGATATGTTCGCGTTGGCATATGCGGGATGGTGCAGGTTCTATATTGCCGAGATTGATAATTTACCATGTTTAATAAGGTATTTCCCTCCTGTTGAAAGGCAGGGGAGCTGGGAATGTGCACTTTGGGTATACACCCTGAATTCCCACAATGAATTTATCGTATCAGAACAGATAAGTTGCGATGGAACCAAAGAAAGTACAGAGGAATGTAAAAGCATAGCTGAGCGATACCTTGAACATGCTATAATGCTGGTTTCTACTACAGATTCAGAACTGAAGGTGTATAAATAAAGGGGAGGACATGATGAGAAAAATGTATTGGGCAATGTCCGTTATAGCAGCTTTTTTGATGCTTATTATTTCGGGATGCGGAAGTAATGTTTCAAATACCGGAGAGGAGATTAGCGTTGCCCTTTCTGTAGAGAATAATGATCCGGATGATAAATATTTAAACTACCTTCAAGAGTGTATTGCTGAAGTGATCGTTCAAAGTACCGGATGTTCATCTGCTTATTCCGATATTGAGATGGCAGAGGATGGGACGATAGCAAAGGTTGAGATTCATTCCGGTGAATATGCTTTTTCTGAAACGGAAAAAGATTCTATAGTTCAGTATATAGAAAAACTTGATGGAAACCAGAATGTTGAAGTTATATTTGGCAACGAATCACAAGAGTTTTCTGAGGTTCGATTTATAGAAGAAAAAACTGATGAAGAAGAGTCTTTTTACAGGGTTGAAGCAGATCTCCCAGGTACAAATTTTTCTGTTATATCGGAATCTCTTTCTGACATGATCGAACAGGAATGGAGCAGATGGGATAATATGACTTCTGAACAGCGTATGTTTTCAAGCAGCATACCCGGAATGGTTTCTTTTGGCAGTGAAACCTGGACTGAGTGTGAGGAGACCATCGGGCTAACGGTATATAATCCTCTTGAAGGATTTGACTGGCTTGAAAAGGTTGGGTACTTTGGTATGGAAGTTCCTGATATATCTCATGTTCAGGCAATAGCAAATGCCTCTTCACAGATAAATGGCCGGGAGTTGAATGAAATAACTATCACATCCGGTTATAATAGCGAAGGAATTCGAATTACATTAATGGCAGTGGTTTCATCAAGGGATGATATATATACAACAGGTAGTAGATACAGTGGAATGGCAACGTATGATCACAAAACTGTTTTTACTGGGTCGGGCATACCTGTACTGGTTGTGATCACTGACGGACAGAATAATCTTGGTTATTATACTGGGGATTATTATTTTCCTATAGCCTATTGGGTAAGAGACAATGTCTTCTATACACTGCGTGTGACAGGAGATAAATCAGAGGAAAAAGAGATTCAGGAATTATTTGATAGAATTATATCGGAAATCTGATAAGGAAGTCTATTTTTTGATTATAGTAAGTTGCCTGTGGCTATATGATGTCACGGGCAACTTTTTTTATGTATATATCATATGTGATCTTCGTAGCGGGTTTCCATAATTTCAGAATTTATTTCAGGATTAATACTTTCAAATTACATATACATGTTATTGTCATATCAGAAGATAATTGGAGGTCGTATATGGTTGAGATTCTGCTTATTGAAGACGATACTAAGATATCCGAGAGTATCCGGGAATATCTCACAAATATCGAAAATGGTGAATGGAGAATACATATATCTGATAATGGTGAGGATGGCTTGAACTTAGCTTCACAAGCTCTATTTTCACTTATACTTCTTGATATTGGATTGCCAAAGCGAGACGGATTTGAAATATGCAAACGTCTTAGGAAACGAGGCATACAGACTCCTGTGATATTCATCACTGCTAGGTATTCTGAAAGCGATGTGCTTAAGGGATATGAATGCGGTGGAGATGATTATCTTATAAAACCTTTTTCCTTGGCGCAACTTGCTGCTAAGATACGGGTCTTCTTGAAACGATATGGTGAAAACAGACCTGTTACAGTTTCTTTTATGAATCTTACAGCTGACCGCAGAGAGAAAAAATTATATCTGAATGATGAGGAAATTGCATTATACCCGAAAGAATTTGATATTCTTGTATATCTTATGGAGCATCCTGAACGTCTTGTCTCCAAAGATGAGCTTATTACGAGAGTGTGGGGAGATGAAAGCGATGTCATTGCAAGAAACCTGGATAATCCAATAAAAAACATTAGAAAACAGATTGAAAAATCTGATGTAATGATCGTTACGTATCGTGGATATGGTTATCGAATGGAGTCAAAGAATGATTAGACATACTAGACGGGTAATCAACAAAAAAGAAGAACTAATGATAATTATATGTATGACGATTATTTCGTTGTTGTTATGCATTCTTTGTTATCTTGTGGCTGATAAATTAATTGTTTCACATATAGACTATTATGCTGGACAAGCAATAAATCAACTAGAAATGAGACGTTATTTGGAATACTCAGAAAATTATGAAATGGGGATTTATGAAGAACCAACATTCTTTAATTCTCCCGAAGAGACAAAAAAAATATTATATAGTGCAATAAACAATGAATCAGCTGGACAAATAAACGTATCCGACTCATTTTTCAGTATAAGTCATAGTGCTTACACCTCATGGATTGCTGACCGAGATAGTAAAGAACTTATTATCAGAAGTGATTACTTTGTTTTTCGTATAGGTGAAGATCAGAGGCTTATAGCAGATGTGCGTGCCTGTTATTCAGATGAAGAATGCAATAGGATATACGATTTTTTTACTGAAAAAACTAACGATAACCCAACACATTCATCTATTCTTCCTTATATGGATCAATATGTATTGAGAAATGGAATTGCCTATCCTTTAATGCTTTCATATAGAGAAGCAGGAGTAGGAACAATAGTTTTTTATCCTGATCTACCTTTTGAATATGCTGAAGAAGAAATAATTAGCTCAAATGAATGCATTCTTGCCGATGTGATGATTGATCCGTTAGATCCTGACTATCTTGATGCTCTTAATTATGCTCGTGAAAAATATGGATTCTTCTGTGAAAAACAGCCACTTCCTTCTGAGGATATTATTCATACAAGAGGAAGAATAATCAATATTATAATCACTCCTACGGATCATCATGTAGGATGTCAGGTTGAAATATATAATTATACAACTCTTCTTAATAGGACAATATTAATAGGGTGTGTATTGATTATTTTAGTGTGTAGTATCTGTTCATTTATTCTATGTAAAAGAGCCAAATTAAAAAGAAATCAGATTGAATATGAACGAAGTGTTACTAATGCTCTGGCCCATAACTACAAGTCATCCCTTATGATTATACGAAGTTATGCGGAAAATCTTATTTCAGGTGTTTCTGAGGATAAGAAAGCTTCATACGAACAAATAATTATAGACGAAACGGATCATCTTAATGAAGGTACAGAAAAAATACTTTCATTTTACATAACAGGAGATGCAGGATATAGGGCCCAAATAGAGCCTATCGATGGATCCAGCATACTCAAGGAACTTATAAAGAAGTATGAAAGCGTATCTTCTGATAAAAAACTAAATTGGGTAATAATGGATGAGGAAAAGTTTATTATTGAAGGTGATACAGTCTTGTTTTCAATGGCTATGGATAATCTGATCAGTAATGCTGCAAAATATGCTGTGAATGGATCGGAAATACGCATTTCTACCAAAAAAGACAAGCTGACCATCGAAAACGAATGGACTCCAATTGATAAATTTATAAAAAAACCAAAGCTGTTATTTGAGGCTTTTGTTACCGGAGATGAGACAGCTGGAAGATCCAATTCGGGAATTGGATTGAGAGTAACCAAAGATCTTCTTGAAAGAATGAATTTACATATCAGAGCATATACAAACCAAAAGAATATTATTTTTGTGATACAGAAAAAATCAAATTTTAAAATAAAAAAATGATGATGAAACGACTAAAATATCTACTTATATCCATTTTTATAATGTTCGCAATATATAATGTTATATGGGCTACCTATGTATTTTTCTTATATTACCCATACATAAATGAATTAGGTGGAACAAAACATTGGGAAAACGATGGATATGCTTATTATGTATATCCACCATCTTACTTATCCTTTGTTAATGGTAATTTGTATATATCCGAAAGAAAGGAATTAAATGATATACCAAAAGAAGGATGTATTAGTCTTATAATCTGGCCACATATAGATGGCCACTGCGACATTTCGGTTTTTGTACAGACACCAGAAACATATGATAGCGAGATAAATGACATATATGTTGCTTCATATGGATTACGTCTAGATGAAAATCTGATGCCTGACTTATCAGAAGAAATAAATGCATCTATATATTCGGAACATGAGGAATTATTCCTGCAAAATTGGGATGATGTTGAAAATATAATTGCTGCAGCTGAGATACGATGGCATATAAATATATAGAAAACTTGATGTATGAAATAGTTTATAAGTAATTCTGATCAAAAGCTGTCAGAACTGATCTGTTCTGACAGCTTTTGTGGTTAGGATAATAGCTCTTTATTCTTTCTGATATATTCTTTCCAGACTCTTTCACGTTCTTTTCTGTGAGTACTCTCGTATTTATCCAAATATTCATCTCGCAGCTCTTTTAATTGAGCTAACAGAGGTGTGTCTTGCGGGAGTTTGCCACGCCTGATGCGTCCGTAGACCTTGTTGTATGCTTTAGTGTATTCTTGGTGAACCGGATGTTTGAACAGCTTTTCTTTATAACTTTTCCGGCTTGCATATTCGTTACAAGGTGCCTTTGTGTCGCTGTACAATCTGGTGCAGTATTCCTGAGAGGTTGTATATTTGGCACGGAATGCTTTTCCGCATAGTTTGCATATTCTTAAAACGGATTCGCTTTCCAGCAGAAAATCAAACCCTTTTTTTGCAAGATCTTCGACAGAAATAATCGGAAGAGTGTAGTAATCTTTATCGAGCGTTAAAGCGTTCTTATGGGATTTAAAATATGATTTCCAGGAACCGGGTGTTGGCTTTCCATATTTTTCTCTGTATGCGATAGTGGGTGAAGAGAAGCTTAAAATAGGACGTTTTGCATAATTAATTGTGCCGGATTCTTCGCAGAATTGATCATATATAAATGATACTGTCTTTGGAGATAGTTTTGCACCGGGTTTGTTTTCTGTCATAAATACGGCATTGCTGTAATTCCGAGTGGTTATATATACTTCTTCAAAATAGTTAATAGAATCAAATACGTGAGTGACAAGTATAGAGATGAAATCATAATCGGAGTCACTTTTTACTTTGTCATTGTCCAATAACAATAAGCAGTGGGATAATAATCTGTAGCATGTCGAATAGATAAATGCTAATAACGGGTATTGACTGATCAATGGCTGTAGAATATCAAAAGTCTGCAAGGCCATATTAGTTATTTTTTCTTTGGTAAGATTATTTACCCATGCAATCAGTTCTTGGTTATCGTCGTCATTATTAATCGACAAAACAGATAGTATATCTTTCAGCTTTGCATAGCACTGTTTTACATCTTCTTCGTTATTTGCATATCCAAATAATGATATCCAGGATGATAACGCACTTTCTTCTGAAACAAGTACGTATTTTTTTTCCGGAGCAGTGAATCCTTCATCATCTGCATATTTATTATTAAATAAAAGATATGCAGATTCTGTTTTTTCTTCGGGTGAAAGATCGTAATAAAAATCACAGTTAATATATTTATCAAATAGTTTGTCAGAGTAGATGTTCATGATGATTTCCTCTATATCCTGCTTACCAAAAGGCTAACACAAAACAAAAAAATATTCAATCGATTTATCTTGACAAACATTCGATGGCACTATATGATACAAGTGGCGCAAGACAAAATATTTGTCTAATAATATATCTTGACAAGAAAGGAGGCAACTATTGGTTGGAAATTTGAATTTGAATACCGAAAACATTGCGGTATTTGCGGATTATCCGGATGTTATATCGGTTGATGAACTGTGCTGTATGCTTCATGTGAGTTCTGTGACGGCATACAAGATGCTTAAAAACGAAGAAATTGAATGCCTGAGGATAGGACATGTTTACAAAATCCCGAAGGTGAATGTTTTGAAATTTCTTCATCTGATTTCATAGGAAAGGAGTGATTTTATTGGTATCAGGGCATCTTTCTGTAAAGAAGGGGTATTACTACTGTGTTCTCAGTTTTAATGATGAATTGGGAAAACGAAAAACAAAGTGGATCTCCACCGGTCTTCCTGAAAAGGGCAACAAGAAAAGGGCAGAAGCGATCCTTATTGAAGAACGTCGGAAGTTTATACCGCCATCAATAACGGGCGGAGCAGATGATCTGTTCGCAGATTTTATGAAATATCAATGGCTTCCGACTGTTAAGGGGAATATAGAACTTTCTACATTCTCCAGCTATGAAGGGATGCTTAACAATCCGGTATTTCCGTATTTCAAAGAACTGGGGGTGACGCTTAAAGATCTCAAACCAAAACATATTCAGGATTTCTATACTTTACAAAGCGGACGTGTTAAGGGGGCGACAGTAAAACATTATCATGCCATCATTCATGAAGCACTTGAATGGGCAGTCAAGATGGAATTGATCCTTTTCAACCCTGCGGATAGAGTTGATGTTCCCAAGAGCAGACAGTTCATACCGGAATACTATACGGCAGATGAGATAATAAAACTCTTTGACTGTATCAAAGGAGATGAAATGGAACTGCTGATTAAGATGGCTTGCTTCTATGGACTTCGTAAAAGCGAGATATTGGGGCTTAAGTGGTCAGCCATAGATTTTGAAGATGATACTTTTGTCATTCGTCATACAGTAACAAAGACAAGGGTCGGGGGTAAGAAGATTATCGTAAAAAAGGATAGACCTAAACGTAAAGCGAGCTACAGGACGATGCCATTATTCGGATCGTTTCGTAAAGAACTGCTCGAAATGAAGGAACGGCAGGAGGCATATAAGAAACTCTGCGGGAAATCATATAATTATGAGGATGAAGAATATGTCTTTGTGGATGCTATGGGATCTTTACATGATCCGGAACGTGTGAGCAGACATTTCAAATCGGTTCTTCGGAAAAACGGACTGAAAAAGATCCGATTTCATGATACAAGACATTCTTCGGGGAGTGCTTTGTGTCAGGACAGAGTAAGCATGAAAGAGATTCAGGAGTGGCTGGGGCATAGTGATTATTCTACCACGGCAAATATCTATTCTCATCTTACCAGCGATACAAAGAGAGGCACCATGGAATCTATGGCCAAGGTCCTCGGATTGTGTGATAAAAAAGAAGAGACTGCATCAAAAGAGGCAATCCCTTCTGTAGCAAAGGATTAAGCATCAACCTACCACAGAATCTGCTTAACCCATGCAAGCAATATTTTTGTTTTTAGAACAATTTCGGAGGAGCGACCTGGCTCCTCCGGGAAGCGCAGAGGGTGGGATTCGAACCCACGCACCGGGAACCGGCCTAAAGCATTTCGAGTGCTCCCTCTTGGACCACTTGAGTACCTCTGCATTTATTGAAATATCGAATCTCTAAAAACCATTCTGAATGACGGATACGAGAATGGAGAGAACTGAAGGAGAGAACTGGATATTTTCACAAACTATTAAACCTCAAAAGTTCAGTAATATCAACGGTTTGCGGAATCAGGCAATCCGAAAAGCAATTAGTTTTCGAGTGCGCCCCGTTATGACCGCTTCGATACGTCTCCATAAATATGAGCAGTGCATGGCGCTGCTTTTTTCAACTACCATAATATATATGTTTTTGGGGTGCCCGTCAATCCGTTTATGCTCGATACGGCAGATATCTTTCTTTTTCATTTCTTTGCAGCGGGCAGTATCTTTCGATGAAAGGTCCAGTGATCATCGAAATGTAAGCAATTTCATCGTTTTTCATTCCCATTTTCATACCAAATGTTGTGGGGAAGATCAAAAATGCCTATAAATATAGAATTTTCGGCGTTTTCAGCTTTTTTTCCGCTTTCAGGATTCACACGAAAAGTTTATGAAAATTTTATGAAAGAAAATGAAAGAAAAATTTGGGGCAATAGATAACGCAATGCCGTAAAACCGCATAAAAACGGGACTTTATGTAAAAAATGCACAATAAAAGCGCTTACATTTTTGCGTTGCATTTGTAAATATGACTTGCTATAATCTAATCATCAAGTAAGCGCTTACATTACTATTATCATTGGTAAAACGGCGCGAGGGGACTTGACAGGGTGACTGAATGGACCGGCAGATAAGCTTCGCACAATACAGGGTCATCGATAATATTCTGTTTGGGATAATACTGGTGATCTCCGAATCGGTCATTATCACCGCTGCGGGAAGATGGTTTCCCGGGCAGCTTTATACAGTATCTGTTGCGGCTGCTGTTACGGCGATAGTGATGATAAGATGGGGCGTATGGGCGGTATTCCATTCGGCACTTTCCGCATTTGTATATATCCTTCTTCAGGGCGGATCGCCTGAACAGCTTTTGATCTATGTGATCGGAAATGAATTTGCACTTGCCGGTCTCTTGATGATCAGGTTAGCGGGCGGGAAGCGGATCAGGGACAATGTACTTTTGACCATCGTCTATGCACTTACTGTTCAGCTTCTGATGCAGATAGGACGGGGAGTCGTGGCTGCGGCACTTGGAGCGGGAATCGGAGCTGTACCAAAGTTTATAACGATGGATGCTCTTTCCGAACTGTTCACGGTATTGATAGTTTTCACGGCTTCGAGACTTGATGGGGTTTTTGAAGATCAGAAAACCTATCTTTTGGGATTACAGAAAGAAAAAGAGAACCAAAACGGGGAAAATGAAAATGGCTGATATTAAAGCAAAAGGCGCGGATTATCTTGTTTATGATAAGGAAAAGGGAACTTATCATATGGATCCCGAGCAGGCTGTCAGGGATGATGTTGAGAAGCATTACTGGTTGCATGTGGCACGTACTGTCATTAAGGACTGGCGTCTGTATGTGATGCTTGTCCCGATGCTTCTTGTATTTTTGTTCTGGCGTTATTTCCCCATGTATGAGCTCCTCGGATGCTTCAAGGTTTCCGATAATACTCTTTCCGTATCGGATCAGCTCTTTTCGGGCTTCTATAATTTTAAGGTTCTTCTTTCCGGAAAGACAACGATCTCGAATGAATTCTGGAGAGCGCTCAGAAATACCTTTATCCTGAGCTTTTACGGATTGCTTTTCGGATTTCCTTTCCCCATAATCCTTGCATTGTTTTTTAATGAGATACGTTCAAATATCTTACGAAGCGTATTTCAG
This sequence comes from uncultured Lachnospiraceae bacterium, assembly GCA_946531495.1. Taxonomy (GTDB): domain Bacteria; phylum Bacillota; class Clostridia; order Lachnospirales; family Lachnospiraceae; genus AC2028. The sequence goes on from CAMNAQ010000003.1 coordinate 15,391, forward strand.
GTTCTTACATATCTTCCCAAGTTTATGTCCACAGTCGTCATCACCTCACTTTGCGTAATGCTCGTCAAGCAGGGCGGACTTACTTCCAACATGGGTATCGTATCCCAGCTTCTCGTAAAGCTCGGAATGGTCGATCAGGAAACGGCATACGCCGGACTTTTGAATCTCCCGAGATTCTTCAGACCCATTTATATATTGAGCGGTATCTGGGAAGGATCGGGATACGGAAGCATAGTATTCTTTGCGGCAATTATATCGATATCACCTACCAGCTATGAAGCGGCTCAGATCGACGGAGCGGGCAAGTGGGCTCAGATGAGATATGTTGTTCTTCCCAGCATTCTTTCCACCATAGTCATCATGCTCATAACGAGAATAGGAACTCTTCTTTCCATAGGATACGAGAAGGTACTCCTTTTGTATAACGCAAATACATTCATTACCGCAGATGTTGTCTCGACGCTTGCAAACCGTTACGGTCTCGAAGGTGCAGCAAAGGGAATTTCGTCCGCGGCCGAAATGATGAGTAACGTCATAAGCATGCTCCTGGTAATCGGAGCCAACACCATTGCCCGTAAGGCATCGGATACGTCACTTTATTGATAGGAGCCGGAGATGAAGAGAAAACTTGAAGTATCAGAATTAATATTCAAGGTATTCAGCTATCTGTTTCTGGCTGTATTCGCCCTGATGTGCCTGTACCCCTTCGTTTATGCGATCTCTGCATCCATAAGCGGAGCCCATGAGGTTGATTACAACGAGATAGTGCTGCTTCCCAAGAACATACAGTTCGATGCGTTCCGCAAGATGTTCAATGACAATATGTTCTGGAATGCATATTCCAATACACTGTTCCTTACGGTGTTCGGAACTCTCTGGGCAATGTTTTATTCGATCCTCGGAGCATATGCACTTTCCAAGAAGAGACTGTTATTCAGAAAGTTCTTCAACTTTTTCCTTGTTTTCACCATGTGGTTCTCGGCCGGCATCGTTCCCCAGTATCTGAATTATCTGGCAACGAAATCGATATTCAATAAAGCCGGGATCATGGATGATAAATGGCTGGTAGTCATTGCAATGGGTATGGCGGCCATGAACATCATCCTTCTCAGAAACGCATTTGAGGGAATTCCTTCCGAGATAGAAGAGGCGGCTATAGTCGACGGGGCAACGGAATTTCAGGTTCTGAAGACGGTATACATACCGATGAGCAAATCCACCATTGCAACGGTTGCATTGTTCTTCGCCATATCAAGATGGAACGGATACTTCTGGGCCCGTCAGATGATATCCAACGGATTTGAAAAGCCTTTGCAGGTTTTTATCAGAGAATTGCTTGAGCAGTATCAGGATCCTGAATATACGGCAGGCTGGAACGAAGTATATTCATCGGACTCTATAATATATGCACTTATTGTATGTTCGATCATCCCGATACTTGTGATCTATCCCTTTATACAGAAGTATTTTGCAAAGGGAGTCAACATGGGCGGAGTCAAGGAATAAAACCGCCTGAAACAGATTATTCCGGATATAAGTCCGAGATAATAGTTTTTGCTTAATCTTTAAGGAGGATTAGTATGAAAAAGAAGTTAGTATCGATGCTTCTCGTATCATGCATGAGCATTGCAATGCTCGCCGGATGCGGAAATACGCTTGAAGCACCCGTAACGCCTGAGACCGGAGATCCCACCGCAGTGGCTCAGCCCGGCGTAGGCGGAGGAGATGGAGAGACAGTTGAGGTCGATCCACTCGCATTTACACCCGGAACCGAGCTTCGTATGGCAACCGGATATAACAGTGCTGCAACAGGCCTGGTTTTCGATTCCGAGACCATCGCAAAGGCTAACAAGGTTTCTGTTGATGAGGATGCCATCAGATCACAGATGGAAGCAGACGGCAAGACAGAAGACGAGATCAAGGCTGCTATCGCAGAGGCTAAGGAAGAAGCTTATTCAGGTCTTACCATTACTCTTGCGGACGGCAACACCTACATGGCAGGCGATCTCAAGCCTACCTGGGTTGAAGTTCAGAACAGACTCGGAATGTCATTCACCAGCGTTTACCAGGGCAACTCCGCAGCCAAGGAGTTCGATTACTGGAAAGAGCAGCTTGACCAGGTTGATATGGTTTCCGGAACCGCAGCAAAGCTCAATGAGTTCGGTGAGACCGGATCCATCGTAAACATTGCTGAGTATCTTGATCTTATGCCGAATTTCAGTGCATATCTCGAGGCTAACCCCATCGTTCGTCTTTCCATCACAGGTAATGTTGATACCGGAGCAATCTATTTCAGCCCTTACTTCGATGGTGTAAACGATATTGAGAGAATGCCCCTTATGAGAACCGACTGGGTCGTAGCTCTTCTCGACGGAGAAGGTGAATTTACAGCTGATGCCTGCAACAATACCAAGCCTGCTGTATATCAGCCTTATATGCCTACATCCGGTAAGGTTGACATTGATGTCGTAACTCTTGACGGAAAATCTGTTGAGACCATTACCAAGGATTACGATGCAGCAGGAAATATCGTTCAGCTTATGAACGATGCAGGCGTTATGAGTGGCGTAGATGCAGTTAATATGCTTCGTAACTATATTGATACCGCATATAACGGATATTACGGAACCGCACGTTCCAACCTCTTCGTCGGACAGAATGCAGCATGGGATGCTGATGAGCTTGTAGCACTTCTCAGATGCGTTGTTTCAAATCCCCAGACTCTTAATGGAACCGATTCTGTACAGGGTATCTTCTCGCGTGAGGATGCAAACAACCAGAGACGTGTTGATATGTTCAGATTCTGCGGAACTCTCTTTGGTGTAAGAGGACTTGAGTCTCGTCAGGATTATCTCTATGTCGGAACAGACGGACAGCTTCATGATGCACGTATGGAAGCTGAAACTTATGAAGCTCTTCTGAGAATGAACGACATGGTTAAGGAAGGACTTATCTCCGAAGCTTTCGTAAAGAGCCAGGATGAGAAGACCCAGAACTACCTTGAGAACGATACCGGATTCATGCACTATGACTACAACCAGACCCAGACTCTTTACAACGACTCCAAGCTTGATAACGCAGCAGGTGAGAAGTATATGGCAGTTATGGTGCCTGTAGCTCACTGGTATGACGGATCCAGCAATGATGGCGTTTATATGAGATTTACCGAGTCCTGGAGATCTGTTAAGACTGATGGTTGGGGAATCTCTGCAGCAGGCGTTGCAGGCAACCAGGACAAGCTCTATGCAGCTCTTAAGCTTATCGACTACGCATACAGCGCAGAAGGAACCATTCTCATGTCTTACGGACCCGATGCATTTATCAAGACAAATGCTGACGGAAGCTATGTAACATTTAACTTTAACGGAACCCAGATGCCCGAGATCTCCGATGCAACAAGAGCAGAGCTTTGGGAGAAGGCAAGCGGAAACTATACCAACTATGCACGTCAGTTCCTTGGATCAACTCTTTCATTCATGAAGAGCCAGGCATTCGAGTATCAGTGCACCACAGAAGTAGGACGTGAAGGCGCAGGATACATTTCCAACGCTATCGGCCTCGGAACCATTAAGCATCCTGAACTTGCACTTGCTTCCAACAGCTGGTACACCTCAGTTCCTACCACACTTCCTACAACTACTGCTGATAATGATCTCATCAACAGCTACACCGATCTGACCACCAACTTCAGCAGCTCTAAGGGAGATGACCAGGTCAACGTTCTTGTTAATATCATTGTAAACGGAAACGGTGGAGCAATCGCCGGATTCGGTTCACCTGCAGAAGCTGCTGCAACAGTATCTGATACCTACAGCGGCAAGCAGTATCTGACCATCAAGAATACTGCTTGGGAAGAGGATCAGGACTTCTACGCATCACTTTGATGATATTAATGATCTGAGTTATTAAACAAAACTGCGGCTTCGGACAGCGGCTGCTGTCCGGAGCCGGAAATTATAAGACTTCCGGCATATGCCGGTTTTGAAATCTTTATCCGTGGGGATTTTCACATGTACAAGAAACAGATGATAATGCAGAAGGTTGTCTGCTTTATAATGCTCGCTTCATCGGTTGTCACTTTTGCCTATTCTCTTGGCATAATGAGTGATCTGTTCGAGTCGTTTTATTATTCTATCAGAAGTACGGAAAATCCTTCCAGGAATCCGATCGCGGGTTCACTTATATACTATGACATGCAGGACTTCAATAAGGCCTTTCTTAAGGTGGGCATAGCCCTTATCCTTATAGCGCTTCTTCTTTTTGTGACCAATACACATGTGAGAAGAAGATATTATATCGGAAATGTGATCGCGGTGCTGGTGAATACGGTAGCCAATATAGGAGCAGCTGTCTGGGCATCATCGCAGATAGCAATATACAAAGACAAGTTTGTTAACGAGGTAGATTTTCAGGCGTTTCGTGAATATGCCGACCTCATGAATTCTTACTATACGGAATCAACGTTCTGGTTTGACGTTCATATATATGTATTCGGATTTTCAATTGTGGCATGCATTCTTCTTATAGGCAACATGATATGGAAGTTCATGCTCATGGATCAGGAAAAGAAATTAATAGACAGCGGAAAGGAGGCAGCCTGATGGAAGCAGACGATAAGTACACGCGGATAGACCGCATGCGCTATACAAAAAACACTCTTTCGGCAAGCCTTGCGTACCTGGCAATCCTCTTTGACGTCATCTACTTTATAAATATATATGCCTCGGATATCAATTATGATGTAGGGGCATATTATTATCAGATAAGGATGGGAATATCCATCGTATATAACCTTCTCTTTATGCTCGCCACATTCCTTTGTTCCGAAGGTGTTAAGAGCTATAAAAAGAATTACAGCTACTACCTGATCGTAATAGGAGCTGTACAGGTAATAAGGATCTTCCTTCTTCCTCTTAAGGCATCACAGGCTGAAAATGTGGTTGACGGAGTGGCATCCAAGGTTATGGGCAAAGCACAGTTTACGCTGGTTTCAGCATATCTTCTTGCTTCCGCCGCCTGCTGTGTGATCTCTGCCGTGGTCGGTCTGGTAAAGTGTGGTGAGCTTCACGCTCATGAAAAGGCATTAAAGGAGCAGTCAAATGGCTGAATTATCCCTGCAGCATCTCGACAAAATATATGATAACAAGGTTCAGGCGGTATATGATTTTAACCTTGATGTAAAAGACGGAGAACTGATCGTTCTCGTCGGTCCTTCAGGATGTGGAAAGTCCACAACTCTTCGTATGGTTGCCGGACTTGAAGATATTTCCAGGGGCCATCTTATAATGGATGGTAAGGACATTACACAGACTCCGCCCAAGGACCGTGATATGGCCATGGTATTTCAGAACTATGCTCTTTACGGACACATGACCGTATATGAGAACATGGCTTTTTCCCTTACTCTTCGCAAGGAAAATCCCAATTACATTCATAAGAAGGTTCTTGCAGCCGCAGAGATACTCGGACTTACCGAGCAGCTCAATAAAAAGCCCGCTCAGCTTTCCGGAGGACAGAGACAGAGAGTTGCGATGGGACGTTCGATCGTAAGAAGTCCCAAGCTGTTTCTCTTTGACGAGCCTTTATCCAATCTTGATGCCAAGCTCCGCGGATCGACAAGAAGGGAGATCCTTCTCCTTCATAAGAGACTTGGTGCAACGATGATGTATGTTACTCATGATCAGACGGAAGCACTTACTCTTGCTGACAGGATCGTATGTATGTCAATGGGACATGTTCAGCAGATAGGAACGCCTCTTGAGCTTTATGATAATCCTGCCAATCTCTTTGTTGCCGGATTTATCGGACTTCCTCCGATGAACTTTTTTGATATTAATATCGTGGACGGCTATGCTGTTTGCGATCAGTTCAGGATGGAACTTCTTCCCGAAGAAAAGAAGATGCTTGCCTCGTACAACGGCAAGAGCGTTACACTTGGTGTAAGGCCTGAGGATGTTAAGCCCGGAGGAAATATAAAGGTGAAGGTAGCATCCAACGAAAATCTCGGAATGAACACTCTTGTTCACGGACATCTCGGAGATTCGAACATAAAGATCACAGGCAAATTCAAGGGCTGGTGTGATTATAAAGACGGAGACCTTGTCGATGTAGGCTTTACAAAGTGCCACTTCTTTGATAAAGAAACGACCAATGCTATTCGTTTGGAGGCATGAAAATGGGTAAGACCCCCGAAAAAAACAAAAAGAGCGGAAACGGAATATTCAAGGGACCTGAGTTTATACGTAAATTCATCGTTTCATTAAAGCGTCGTCCCCAGAATGTCCCGCTGCTGATCTATATAATCGCATTTTGCATTTATTCGCTTAATCTTACGAATATTTCGCATACAACGGCAAGGATACTCGGAAAGAATATGGGATTGTACGGATTTATCACCATGCTGTTTTCGATCCTTCTCATAGTCTGCTTCATGAATTCCTTCCCCAGAAGAAAGAAGCCCAATTATCCGATGCTCATACTGATGTTTGCAATGGTCGGTGCGGTTGTTTTCTGCGACATCAAATATCAGAACATTGTCTTTACAGCACTCAACAGATCCGAGAACCCGGTAAAGATAGAGGTATATATCGCAAAGGCATATAATGTGCTCAATACGCATGAGATCTTCCTGATCGTCGCATCGGTACTTACGGTTCTGATGCCCCTGTATAAGAGGCTTCTCGGAAAGATCCCGACCGGAGTTGTTATTGAGGGTAACGATCAGATGGGCGAGATCGAACTTTCGGATGATCAATGAGTAAAAAAAGACCCGATATCCAAAAAGAGAAAAAGGATAAGAGTGAAGTGCCTTCAGATTATTATGATCTGCACAAAGAGGCGATCGATGATCTTGTAAATGCCACGGAAGAAAACTCCCCTGAAGTTTCGGAGGAGGAGATAGCAAAATATACCGGAAAAAAGCTGAAGTTTAAGGCCGGTCCGCTGGTGAAGGCTCTTCTGGTGAAATGGTGGTTTGCAGGCTGCGTATGCTTCCTTTTTCTGTGGGGACTTGGCCTGTACATAACCGATATGCTCGATCAGCTCTTTATCCTGGGGCTTGCGGGAGGAGTGTTCACGGATCTTCTCGTCAATAATGTCCTCAGGTTCATCGAGGGAACAAAAGGTGCTAATGACAAGTACATGATGTTTCCCGATAAGAGATACAGGAATTTCCTTTTTAACATCATTTATTCTTTCGTGATCCTGTTTTTCGTTATGACCGTGTATGCTGCGGTAAATGCCGCGTATGCCGGGATAAGCGGGGCACCTGACATGCTGGCGCTGGGGGTTGAACCAATATTGTACGGCGCACTGTATACGCTTTTTGATATGTTGTTCATCAAAATGAAGCACGTTTTTGCAAGCATCCTGAAGGATGCAAGGCGGGTTAACAATAAATAACCGGAGAATGACAAATGGCATATCTTGAACTGAAAGACATCAACAAAATATATCCCAACGGATTCCATGCGGTTCATGATTTCAATCTTTCGATAGAAAAAGGTGAATTCATAGTATTCGTAGGTCCCTCCGGCTGCGGTAAATCCACAACGCTCAGAATGATCGCCGGACTTGAGGATATCAGCAAGGGTGAATTCCTTATAAACGGAAAACGTGCCAATGAGCTCGGACCCAGACAGCGTGAGGTAGCAATGGTATTCCAGAGCTATGCACTTTATCCTCAGCTCACCGTATACGATAATCTCGGATACGGCCTGACTCTTCAGGGAGTGGATGAGGATGAGATAGAGGAGAAGGTTACCAAGGTAGCTTCCATCCTCGGACTTACGGACTATCTCGACAGATTCCCAAGAGCTCTCTCCGGAGGACAGAGACAGCGTGTGGCGGTCGGACGTGCGATCATCCGCAAGGTTGGAGTGTTCCTTATGGATGAGCCCTTGTCCAATCTCGATGCCAAGCAGAGAGTGACGATGCGTTCGGAGATCACCAATATCCATAAGGAGACCGGTGCGACTACCATCTATGTAACCCACGACCAGACCGAAGCTATGACAATGGCTGACAGGATCGTTGTAATGAAGGAGGGCGTTGTACAGCAGATCGGAACTCCCAAGGATCTGTATTTTGAACCGGTGAACATGTTCGTAGCAGGATTCATCGGAGAGCCTCCAATGAACTTCATCAAAACCTCCGTAAAGGATGGCGCAGTCCTTATAGGTGAAAACAAGCTGGATCTTAAAGCGGTATTTGCCGAAAAGATTGCTCCGTATGAGGGAAAGGATATAGTCATCGGATTCAGACCGGAATCCATAATCCCCATGGCTACGGATGGTGCGTTCTCCATGAAGTGTATTGTGGAACTTACCGAGATGCTCGGCGATAACACTAATGTATATGTAAACATCGGCGATGATAAGGCAATCCTCAAGGTTAATCCTCATAACACACCTGTCATGGACTCACAGATGGAATTCTCAGTTCCTTACGAGAGCGTATATCTCTTCGATCCGGAAACCGAAAACAGGATCTGATAATGATAATAAAAATGTTCCCTGCATTTGCAGGGAACATTTTTTTGTCCGGAAAAAGCGGGTGCATATATCATTTTACGCGGCTCTTCAGCTGCCTAGACCTAGATCATCGTGATGAGCTCTGAGCTTTCCGACAGCAAGCCTGATGGGATGATAAAGGGTCAGCATAAGCGTAAAATTTCCGATGCAATGAGCCACATCGAACGGGATCCCGGCAACCCACCATGTAAATCCGGCCTTTAAGGCTTTTTCCAGGGTCTGCGGCTTTGTGAAAAAGATCACCTGGGCGGGTGTGCACATCAGTCCGAAAGCAAGCCCGAAGAAGCCCGATAAAAGCGCCCAGAAAAGAGCAGAGCGGTTTTTTCTGAAGATCATAGCCATTATCACGAGCAGGGGCCATATGTACAGATACATTATTATCCATACATGAGGTCCGTAAATGCCGGCTTCCACCGAGATGAAGATCGGTACGATTATCAGTGCTTTCCATCCCATTAACAGTGTAAACATGATCAGCCAGAAGGAAGTCAGTTCGATGTTTGGCAAAAAGGACAGCGCTATCTTACAGCTTTCTATAAGAGCTACTGCCATTCCGATATATGCGATGTCCTTAATGCTGAATCCTTTTTTCATCCCTTGTCAGATCCTGTGAAAATATAAATGCCTGCGGATCATCCGGCCGCAGGCATTTTTTACGGTATGGGTACAGCTTCCGTAAATGTATTACGCTGCTTCGTATACTATTGAATAAGTAACACCGTCTTCAACGGGCTGTGAATCGATGCCGTACTGTCCGTATTCTCCGTCTACATAGAATGCCCAGTAAGCGTTGTCCTCTGCATATACAGCCTTCTCGCCGTTTACGGTCTCGACCATCATTCCGTATTCGCTCTCGGTGCCGTCATAGGTAAGGCCTTCTGCCTCATCCATGGCCTGCCTGAGGAATTCTGCATCGGTAGCGACTTCGTATGTAACGGTGTTTCCGTCGGAACCGGTAACCTCGATGATGATATGCTTGCTTCCTGCCTCATTTGCAGAAGCATCGGCGGATTCATATACGATGGAATAAGTATCTCCGTCGTTAACGGGCTGTGAATCGATGCCATACTGTCCGTACTCTCCGTTTACATAGAATGCCCAGTACGCATTGTCCTCTGCATATACAGCCTTCTCGCCGTTTACGGTCTCGACCATCATTCCGTATTCGCTCTCGGTGCCGTCATAGGTAAGGCCTTCTGCTTCGTCCATAGCCTGTCTGAGGAAGTCTGCATTCGTGGACACTTCATAGGTCACAATGCTTCCGTCTGCGCTCTTTACTTCGATGATGATATTCTTGCTTCCTGCTGCATCTGAATTGTTTTCTTCAGAGCCTGCATCATTACTGTCTGCATCGGTTACACTGCTGTCATCTGTCTGAGCTGTCTGCTGCTCTGATGCAGCGCTTCCGGATGAGGGCTTCGGCTTTGCAATATTGTAGATAACGATAAATGCTGCGATGAGTACGACAAGTGCGCATACTCCGATGATAAGACCTTTTTTGTTTTTCATTTTTTCATTCACTCCTTTTTCGTGAAGAGCTTTTCATCTCTGCATGAAAAAAACTCCGGGTGTCCCGGAGTAATGAAAGATCTGCCCATAGCAAACACAAACACACAGGATGTATTGCCGTAAAAAACAATACACTCTGTGACAGGTGTAAAAAAAGGGTTTCACTACCCATTACGCGGGGTCTCGAAATAATGCAGACAGGCAGGTCTTTCGGCTGGGGTTTTTAAAGCGGCATATCACCACCTTCTCGAAGAAAAGGAAAAGCCTTGATTCTTCAATGGGCTTGTCTGCCGGACAATTGGTGAATGTCATAAACCGACACGGCGACGCGTTCGTGCGGGAATCACACCCGCTTCCCTATTCTCCCGTATCCTTATCACGAAGTGATCATGCTTTCCGGATGAGAAAACAAAAACGTGATTCGGCACGGATACAGGCACCTGTAAGCTCTTCAATATTTAATTGCAAAAGGATGTTACCACAAGGCCCTGATATATGCAAATATAAGCACAAATGTTATAATATAGCAGTCTGTAAGGTTCATCATAGCCGTCTGTTGTAACGGCAGATAACAGTTTTCACCGGAGGATTTTTTCATGGCAGAAAAGACCGTAAAGAAGACCTCGTCAAAAATACAAAATTCCGGCGCACCTTCCGCGTCAGGAAAAAAAGGATCGCCGGAAAAGAAAAAGTCATCTTCATCAAAAACCATATCCCCATCCGCTGCTGAAAGCATTGCGCTGGAGACCCGGAATGCGGTGAAGAAATTTGCGACCATTTCCGATGTGAGAGCAGCCATAACGAATCTCGGAGAGATCCATATGGAGCCCTACGACGTTATAGAAGGATATGGCGTAAGACCGGGCATATATGAACTGAACGGGGCTACGGCGATCCCTACCGGTGTCAATTTCACTATCTCATCCAATCAGGCATATTCATGCGAACTGCTTCTTTTTAAAAGAGAAAGCAACACTCCCTATGCCGTACTTCCTTTCCCGGACAGCTACCGCATAGGTAATGTCTGGTCCATGATCGTGTTTGATATCGATATCGAGGATTTTGAATACGCATACCGGTTTGACGGCCCTTATGATAAGGATAAAGGACTGATCTTTGACAAGAACAGGATAGTGCTCGATCCGTATGCAAAGGCTGTGACCGGCCAGAGTAAATGGGGAACTCATAATTCATCCATATACAAGGCGCGTGTGGTCAAGAACAATTTTGACTGGGGCAGACATACGAGAAAGCATAAATCCATGGAGGATCTCATAATCTATGAGATGCATGTCAGGGGCTTTACCAAGGATCCGTCCTCGGGAGCCGGGGAAAAATGCGGTACATTTGCCGGGATCATGGAAAAGATCCCTTATCTTAAGGAACTTGGCGTGAATGCTCTCGAACTCATGCCCATCTTTGAATTTGATGAAACTCTCGACCACAGGGACTTTTACGGAAGAGAGCTGATGGATTACTGGGGATATAATACGATATCCTTTTTTGCACCGAATACCAGCTATACATCGGCGATAGAATATAACCGTGAAGGAACCGAACTCAGGGAGCTGATCAAGGCCTGCCACGAAAATGACATTGATGTTCTGCTGGATGTGGTATTCAATCATACCGCGGAAGGAAATGAAAACGGACCGGCTTTTTCCTTCAAGGGGATCGATAATAATATCTATTACATGCTGACTCCGGACGGGCATTATTTTAATTTTTCCGGATGCGGCAATACCCTTAACTGCAACCACCCGATCGTTCAAAGGATGATCCTTGACTGTCTCAGATACTGGGTGACGACATATCATGTGGATGGCTTCAGGTTCGATCTTGCAACGATCCTCGGAAGAAATGAGGACGGGTCTCCGATGAGCAAACCGCCGCTCCTTCAGTCCCTTGCATATGATCCAATACTCGGAAGATCAAAGCTGATCGCCGAGGCCTGGGATGCCGGCGGATTGTACCAGGTGGGCACATTCCCTTCCTGGAACAGATGGGCTGAATGGAACGGAAGATACCGTGACGATATCAGATCCTTTTTAAAGGGTGATCCGGGCAAGGCCTGTGATGCTGCAAAGAGGATATGCGGTTCTCCGGATCTGTATATCCCTGAGGTAAGGGGCCACAACGCATCGGTCAATTTCATAAATTGTCATGACGGCTTTACGCTTCATGATATGTATGTTTACAACGATAAGCATAATGATGAAAATAACTGGAACAATACCGACGGCGCCAATGATAACAGGAGCTGGAATTGCGGTACCGAAGGTGAGACCAGCGATCCGGGTATCAATGCACTCAGAAGAAGGATGGTAAGAAATGCCGCTGCGGTTCTTATGATGAGCAGGGGAACTCCGATGTTCTTCATGGGCGATGAATTCGGTAATTCCCAGGGCGGAAATAATAATGCTTACTGTCAGGATAATTACATTTCCTGGCTCAACTGGAAGGACCTTGAATCCAACAGCGGACTCTTCGATTTTTTCAGGCAGCTGATAAGGTTCAGAAAAGAGCATGACTGTATCAGGAAAAAGTGTGGGAATGATGCACTCGGCCTTCCGGGAATGTCGGTACATGACACCACTCCATGGAACAGTGATTTCTGCGATTATTCCCACTATGTGGGTGTGTGCTTTGCCGGATATCCGGGGAAGAAGGATTATGAGCATCCCCAGGCGGTGTTCCTTGCGATAAATACCTATTGGGAGGACCTGGATGCTTCACTTCCCGCGCTTCCCGAGGAAAGCGGATACAGCTGGGTGCTGGCGGCAGATACATTCCTTGAGACGCCCTTTGATGCGGGCGGAGAAATATGCACCGGCTCCTTCAGGATAAGTGCAAGAAGCGTCAGGATCTATGAGGCTCTCAAACAGTAGAAAATGCGCGCTTTTAATTGAAATAATCGGGCCAAACGAGTAAGATATGTACGTTAAAGATTTATAAAAATCCTAATTCAAAGGAGAAAGATTATGTCAATCAAATGGATTAATTACGATCAGCTCGATGCATCCGCAAAGCTTGCATCGGATACCCCGGCAGACCTTACCAAGGTCTTGACTGCAGACAGGGTGAAGGCTTATTCCGCAAAGATGGCAGCAGGCATGGATTATAACTATGCTGCAAAAAATGTTGATGACACCATTTTAAAGGATCTTCAGAAGCTTGCAGACGAGGCCGGACTTATCGAGAAGTTCGAAGCACTCTATAACGGAGAGGTCATCAATACCGGAGAAAAGAGACTTGTTCTTCACCATCTGACCAGAGGCCAGCTCGGCAATAAGGTTGAGTGTGAGGGCACCGATAAGAGAGCCTTCTATGTAAAGCAGCAGGAGAGGATCGCCGAGTTTGCAGGTAAGGTTCACTCCGGAGAGATAGTAAACGAAAAGGGTGAGAAGTTCACCACAGCCGTTCAGATAGGTATCGGCGGCTCAGACCTTGGTCCCAGGGCAATGTATCTTGCACTTGAGAACTGGGCTAAGGTAAACGGCTGCTTCAAGATGCAGGCACAGTTCATTTCCAACGTAGATCCCGATGATGCAGCAGGCGTTCTTGCAAATGTTGATGTTGCGCATTCGATCTTTATCCTGGTATCAAAGTCCGGAACCACCCTTGAGACCCTTACCAACGAAGCATTCGTTAAGGATGCTCTTAAGAAGGCCGGTCTTGATCCCGCAAAGCATATGATCGCTGTTACTTCTGAGACATCACCTCTTGCGGGAAACAGTGATTATCTCGATGCTTTCTTTATGGACGATTACATCGGCGGAAGATATTCATCCACATCTGCCGTAGGCGGAGCGGTTCTTTCGCTTGCATTCGGTCCCGATATCTTTGCCAGATTCTTAAACGGTGCTGCTGAGGAAGATAAGCTTGCTACCGAAAAGGATGTGCTTAAAAATCCCGATCTTCTCGATGCACTTATCGGAGTATATGAGAGAAATGTTCTCGGATACGGTTCAACGGCTGTTCTTCCTTATTCACAGGCAATGAGCAGATTCCCTGCTCACCTCCAGCAGCTTGATATGGAATCTAACGGAAAGAGCGTCAACCGTTTTGGAGAGCCCGTTTCATACGTTACCGGTCCTGTTATCTTCGGTGAGCCCGGAACCAACGGCCAGCACTCCTTCTATCAGCTCCTTCATCAGGGAACGGACATCATCCCTCTCCAGTTCATCGGATTTAAGGAGAGCCAGCAGGGTATTGATGTGGACATTCAGGGAAGCACCAGCCAGAAGAAGCTCTGCGCTAACGTAGTTGCACAGATCATGGCATTTGCCGGCGGAAAGGCTGACGAAAATAAGAACAAGAACTTTGCGGGAAACAGACCTTCAAGCATTATCGTCGGAGAAAAGCTCACTCCCGAAGCTCTCGGTGCACTTCTTGCACATTTCGAGAATAAGGTAATGTTCCAGGGCTTTGTATGGAACCTCAACAGCTTCGATCAGGAGGGCGTACAGCTCGGTAAGGTTCTTGCCAAGAAGGTACTTGCTCATGAAACCGACGGAGCACTCAAGGCATACAGTGAGCTTTTTGAGATCTGATAAAGCTTAAGCTCCGGTTATTGTTAAGGAAACAACTGCCGCGCACAGGATGCGCGGCAGTTGTTTTATGCTGCAAGCTGCATGGAGTTTTGCTGCATGTTTTGTGCTATACGGATATTATTTGCCGATGTCTGCACTATATGGAAATTGCTTGCGTTACTCGGGATCGATCACTACCTTGAGTACCACAGGGTTATGGTCGGTGTATTTAAATCCGTGGTTTACTGTTTCGACTGAGATGACCGTAAGATTGTCCGATATGATGAATCCGTCGATTATATAGAACTGGAAGGAATCCGTATCCTGTACTCCTTCAAGAGGTCTGTCAAGGGATCTGCCGGAAGGGACGGACGGCTGCAGGAAGGTCAGGGAGCTGTCGAAATTGCTTTCATCAAGTATCCCGCTGTGCCAGCAGCCTTCCAATTCAGGATATCCGGATGTATCCGTGCTTGAAAATGACTGGTTAAAATCGCCTCCCGCTATGATATAGTTTCCTGCCTCAAGTTCATTTTTTAGGAAGTCTGCAAGCATCTTTGTCTGGGCAGCTTTGCCTTCACCGTCGTCAAATGCCTCGAGATGCAGATTTATGATGACAAGCTCCTTGTCCGAGCCTTCAATGGGAATCCTGTTTACGGAGAGGCATCTTTTCAGATTGGCAACACGGACAGGCCATTTAAAAGGGCAGGGCAGGCTTATCCTTTCCGATCTTTCGATATCGTATGCGGAAAGGGTTACAAGACCGCTTCCCACTTCTCCGATGGGAGGAAGGGGGAAGGGTACGAAACGCGCATTGTAGTTATATGCGAATGTTCCGTCAAAAGAGGGGAACATATCCATAAAATACCTGAATTCGTCGGTATGATATGATCTTGCCGAATCGATATCGGTTTCCTGGAGAAGTATGATATCAGGCCCAAGATCCGACAGTATGGTGCCTATTCCGCTGAGATTCTCCGAAAGCCTTTCCTTATCGGCGGTATATACGTGACTTCCTCCGTCCATGAAAAAGTCGGCATTGTCTCCAAGTGCGCCGTATCCTACATTCCAGGAAACAATAGTCAGGGCATCACCTGTAAGCAGCCCGGTATCGCTTTCTGCGGCACCGCTTTCCACCGTAAGGCTTTCAACGGGATCTGGCTTGTATTCGGTGATCGTAAGATAAATGATGAGCATGACGAATACCAGGACAAGCGCACATATAAGTATAAGGAGTGTCTTGATTATTTTTTTGAAGATTTTCATGATCTGCAATTCCTCCGTTAAAGGACCTTAAGCTGCATTATATCATTTTTCACACCTTTTTCATCTTAAATCCGGTCATCGTTTATCCCGCAGATCCGGTCCTTGGTTTTTCTGCAGATCCTGTTATCGTTTATCCTTATGCGACCCCGCGGGGCGCGGGACTGCCGGGAGCTGCCTGATGACGATCGTTTCCCTGCGATATGATCACGATAAAGATACGTGTTCTGCGGATTTGTGGTATACTTAAATGTATTATTTTTTCAGAGAGGAAGTGCGTTATGTCACTTAGCTTTACCGACAGAGAATTCATTCCCGTTATGCTCGGAGGGGATATCAATACCTACAGCGTATCAAGGGCATTCTATGAAAAATATAATGTAAAATGTTATGTATTCGGAAAGTTTCCCACAGGTCCGAGCTACGGAAGCAGGATCATTGAGTATGAAGCTGATCCCCGCATCGAGACGGATGAGTATTTTGTTAAAAGGATCAATGACTTTGCCACGGAGCATAAGGATAAGACCATCATCCTTGTGGGGTGCGGCGATTCCTATGTGGCCCTTTGCTCAAAGCATAAGAACGAGCTTGCAGATAATATAATCACACCCTATATAGATTATGATCTCATGCATTCACTTCAGATGAAGGAGACCTTCTACGGCCTGTGCGACAAGTGGGGGATCGATTATCCCGGAACTGTCATCTATGATCGCAGCATGGGTGAAGAATTTGAGATGAATTTCCCCTATCCCGTGATCATGAAGCCTTCAAACGGGATCCAGTACTGGGAGCATCCCTTTGATACCCAGAAGAAAGTATATACCATACATGACAGAAAAGAACTGATAAAGGTTCTTGATGATATCTACTCTGCCGGATATACGGATAAGATGATCATTCAGGATATGATCCCCGGAAATGACGAATATATGAGGGTCCTCACATCCTATTCCGACCGAAACGGAAAGGTTAAGATGATGTGCCTCGGACATGTCCTTCTTGAGGAGCATACCCCTCACGGACTGGGAAATCATGCACTTATCATCACGGAGCCCAATAAAGAGCTCATGGAGAGAGTAAAGAATCTCCTTGAATCGATGAATTATGTGGGCTATTCCAATTTCGATATAAAATATGACACCCGTGACGGAAAATTTAAATTTTTCGAGATCAATACAAGACAGGGAAGAAGCAATTTCTATGTGACGGGATCCGGCTTCAATGTGGCCGAATATATAACGGAGGATTTCTTCTACGGAAAAGAACTTGAGCTTAAGTATGCCGAGGAAGAGCATCTCTGGACTGTGGTCCCAAGGGGCGTTGCTCTTAAGTATGTGAAGGATCCCGGTCTGAAGGCCAGGATGAAGAAGCTTTGGAGCTCCGGAGAGGTCGTGAATCCTGTTTTTCTCAAGGGCGATTCGAAGCCTGACAGAATGTACAGGATGATCAGAACCTATTTCAGCCATTATGTGAAGTTTAAGAGATACTATAAATGATGGCTGTGATGCTGACATTTGCATGTTTCTCCGAATAAAGAATAATGTGGGATGGATACCTGAAAATATACTGAAATAATGTGGGACAAATGTCAGTAAATACGTGAAAAAATGATACGGGGAATTATATGAAAAAGATACTTGGAGTTATCGGCGGTATGGGGCCGGAAGCAACTGCATATTTTTACGAAGAAGTCATAGCTCATACCAGAGCTCTCAGAGACCAGGATCATATCGATATGGTCATATTGAGCCACGCTTCGATGCCCGACAGAACCGAAGCTATCAATACCGGGGAATATGATGCGCTTCTTGCTTCCATGAAGGGCGAGGTCGAAAAGCTTGAAAAATGCGGAGCAGGAAATATAGCTATCCCGTGCAATACGTCCCACTTTTTTATAGACAGGATACAGGCTATGACCAGAGTGCCCGTGATAAACATGATCGATGAGACCGCGAAGGCTATAGCCGAAGGTGAGATCAGAGTAAAGAAGGTTGGGATACTTGCAACCGACGGCGCGGTAAGGACAGGTCTTTATCAGAGCGCATGCAAAAAATACGGACTTGATTCCGAGATACCGGATCCTGAATACCAGAAGAAGGTCATGTCCCTTATCTATGATGATATAAAAGCCGGAAAGCTTGGGGATGAGGATAAATTCCACGATGCGGTATCCAATCTTCAGGAAAAGGGATGTAATGTGATAATACTCGCATGCACGGAACTGAGCGTGTACAAGAAGCATCATAAGGTTCCCATGCACTGCGTTGATGCACTCGATGTACTTGTTAAGGAATCCATAATACGTAGCGGCGCACAGTACGAGGAATTGTGACTTTCGGATTGAATGATCGATATGAGCAGAGAATTAACTTTAAACGAATATAAAAAGGCTGTTGAAGAAAGAGGGCTTCTTAAGGGCTGCGCAGCGGAAGAGGATTTTTCCCGCAGGGTAGACTTTGTGACATACGATTCGAGGCAGGTCAGGCCGGGTACGCTTTTTGTATGCAAGGGAGCATCCTTTAAAGCAGACTATCTAAAGAGCGCGGTTTCGGACGGTGCCGTGGCTTATATCTCGGAGACAGAATATCCCGAAGGGGCAGGCATTCCGGCCATCATTGTTACGGATATAAGAAAGGCGATGCCGGTGCTTGGGGATCTGTTCTATGATTATCCCCAGAAAAAACTGAAGATCACCGCGTTTGGCGGAACGAAGGGAAAATCGACCTCGACATATTACATGAAGTATGTTGTGGACGAATATCTTGGACGACTGGGAAAGCACGAAAGTGCCGTGCTTTCGTCCATAGATAATTATGACGGAGTTATCAGGGAAGAATCCCACATCACCACTGCGGAATCCCTTGAGCTTCATATGCATTTCGATAATGCCGTATCCAGTGGTATAGAGTTTCTGGAGATGGAGGTATCGAGCCAGGCTCTGAAGTATGACAGGGTTATGGGAGTCGGATTTGATGTCGGAGTCTTCATGAATATTTCCGAGGACCATATCAGTCCCAATGAGCATGCGGATTTTGAAGATTATCTTTCATCCAAGATGAAGATGTTCTCGCTTACAAAGACTGCGGTCGTTAATCTCGATTCCGACTGCATAGACAGAGTTTTGGATGAAGCACATGCATCGAAGGAGATAATAACCTTCAGCCGGAAGGATCCCTCGGCTGATTATTTTGCCCATGACGTAAGAAAAGAGGGAGACAGTATCTTTTTTGAGGTCAGCATAAGTCCCCGTATTAAATCGGCAGCGCTGTCTTTTGAGGGTGAGGCCGGATCCGGTGCGGAAATGCCTTGGAAAGGCGAATTTGAACTTACAATGCCCGGACTTTTCAATGTTGAGAATGCTCTTGGTGTGATAGCTGCAGCAATCAGCTACGGAATACCCGAAGATTGTATCAGGGAAGGCCTCAGAAAGGCAAAATCCCCCGGAAGAATGGAGCATTTTAAGAGCAAAGACGGTCTTATAAATGCATTCGTGGACTATGCTCATAACAAGCTGAGCTTCGAAGCTTTGTATTCATCTGCCAAAAAGGAATATCCGGGTTCGAGGATCGTCGGGATATTCGGATGCCCCGGCGGGAAGGCATATCAGAGAAGATATGAGCTTCCTCAGACCGCCGCAAAATATGCGGATAAGCTGTATATATGTGCGGAAGATCCGGGCCCCGATCCTGCGGAGGAGATTTCGAGGGAGGTTGCCGGTTATGCCGGAGAAGCGGGAATAGAATATGAGGAGATAGAAGACAGGGGAGCGGCTATCCATAAGGCAATCATGGAAGTCAGAAAACCCACGGTCCTTCTGATCACGGGAAAGGGCGAGGAAACGAGACAAAAATACGGCACCGTATATGCTCCGTGCAGATCCGATGCCGACTATACACAGGAATTTATCAAAGAGTATGATGAATCACCTCATCATTTTTTTTGATAAATGATCAAAGGGAAAGATGCTATCCGCAAAAAATCAGATCCATCCGATTGATATTGCGAAGTATTCCCCAAGGTCGAACAAACCTTTTAACCAGATGATGATAAATCCAAGATAAAGAGGCAGAGATGCCTCTTTTTTCTGCATAATGATGAGGGATGAACGAGATATGATGACACTTATCATAAGGCACATGGTGCCAAAAGTTGCTCTGTCGGGATAATGAGGAGAAAGGAACATTGCTCCCCAGGAAAGAAGGGCTGCAAGAAGGAGCAGTTTTTCCGGTATTTTAAGCTTTATCCCGCAAAAAACCGTACTTATGATCAGTACGGCGGCAAGCACTAGAACGGTAAGTATCTGGAATCTGAACGCGGCCTCGCATTCGGAGTAGCATCTAAGAAACAGTGTCCAGAGGGTTCCTTTTTTCGGAATCTGTGAGCTTCTTACGAAATTTCCGGGAGCGATTATGCACATAACGGAACCTGCGAGTGAGAAAATGCTTCCTTCGATCATCCAAAATGCAGGCTTTTTCCCGCTTTTCAGAAGCAGTCCCACGACAATGAGGGAGATGATAAAGCATGTCGGGCCCATGTTTTCATTGCTCCATCCCGTAATCACAGCAAGGGGGATGATCCATAGCGTTATGCCGGGAAGAGCGGGGATGTTGCTTTTGGCGGCCGTTTTTTTATCCGATGCGCCTGCTGCGGCCTCGCCGGACAGGTTATCATCGTCAAGCTCTCTGAGATAACTGAAAAGGAAGAGCATGATAAATACCGTGATGAACAGGTAGTTGGCAGCCCCTGCTTCCCAGAACATGCTCATTTTCCAATTGGCGTTCAGCCCAAGGATCATTCCGGATGCCGCTGCGAGACTTACGGTAAAGCGGCGGTTTTTAGCGGATGAGATTCCGGAAACCAGGATAACAGACATGGAGAGTATGAATACAAAGACGGTATTCAGTATATCGGCCGTCTTTTCTCCGCTCATAAGGATAAGCTGAAGCAGTCCGTGCGTGATGCTGCGTCCGCCCCAGTTGTGCCAGTGCCATACCTGGGCCGAGATCACATCGGAAAGGGAACTTACAGGCTTATCCGAATAAAGGCAGGTGGAATACCACAGATCGTCCATCATAAAGGGGATCTGCGCATTCAGCACATATACCATTACAGCAGTTATTGCAAGTATTATCAGGCTAAAACAGCATATTTTATCGAATTTCTTTTCCATGCTTAAAATAATATGATGAAGGCAAAAAAAGGTCAATGAAATTTGAATTGTCAAAGGCACCGCAAGATGCCGTCCGATTTCCGTGAAACGTGCATAAAAACTGCAGATTTTGAATGTTAATCATTTGACGTACACCATATAAAAAGCATATAATTGACACATCAGTCGGATCGGTAAAAACGTCCGGTTGTGTTTTGCTGTACCAGTATATTCTCGGGGGCGGGAGTTCTTTTCGATATGAATATATCGTTTTTTCACAATACCGTATTTTATATTATTCTCGGAGTGCTTATATTGATCGCCGGGATTGATGTTGCGTATTTTATCTTCCTGAAGAAAGGAAAGAGTGGGAAGCGGGGCGGCTGTGAAGGCTTTGAGCCTGACAGAACAACGGAAGAGAGTGAATTAAAGTTTGCGAGCATAGACGAGGACGAAGATTTAGAGTATGTCGAAAAATGATCTTTGCATGACGGATATGCACTGCCATATTCTTCCGGGTGTGGATGACGGTTCACACGATATGGAAGAGTCATTGGACATGCTCAGGATTGCCCGAAAAAGCGGGATCGACAGAATGATCCTCACTCCGCATTATAAAGCGTCTCACCACAATGCTTCACCGGATACCCTGAGAAAGCGTCTTGCGCTTTTAAGGGCGGAGGCAAAAAAAGTCGGGATAAATGTGGAGCTTGCTCTCGGAAACGAAGTTTTGTATTTTTCGGATTTTCTTGAAGCCTATTATGCCGGCAGGATCCTTACTCTTAACGGAACAGACAGACTGCTGACGGAGTTCCATCCGACTGCTGACTATATGTATGTGAGAAATGCCATGGATGAACTTATAGGAGCGGGATTTATCCCTGTTTTGGCACATCTTGAGAGAGTCGAATGTCTGGTAAGCGTTCCGGAAAGGGTATTTGAACTGCGGGATATCGGATGTGAGATGCAGATGAATGCTGCGGACTATATGGGGGCGATGGGCCGAAGGGTTCGAAGATTCCTTCAGGAACTGCTTGATAAAGAAGCGGTTGACTATCTGGGGACCGATGCTCATGACAGGAAGACCAGAACGCCTGATGTCAGGAAATGTCTTGGTGACCTGTATGAAAGATATGACGATGAATATGTAAGAAGCATCGCATATATGAATGCTGACTTAATATTTGAACATGTAAGTGCAGAGGAATCAAATGCAGATTAATAATCAGAATGATGAGATTGAAATAGATCTTCGGGAGCTGTTTGAACTGCTCCTGCACAGGATCTGGATCATAATTCCCGCAGGAATGCTGGCTTTTGTTCTTGGCTTTTCTTACGTGACATTCTTCATTACCCCGATGTTTAAATCAACCACGGGAATTTATGTAATGTCCAGACAAAGCTCAGATGGGCTTACTCTCAGCGATACACAGCTTTCCAGCCAGCTTACCAAGGATTATGAGGAACTCATCCAGTCCAGAACGGTACTGGAGTCTGTGATTGAGCAGACGGGTATCTCCGAAACCTACGAGGGGCTCAAATCCAGAATATCCATAAGCAATGTCGGCGGAACACATATCATATATATTACCGTTACGGACTCCAATCCTGACACGGCGATGCTTCTGGCAAACAGCATCAGGGAGATTGCGGCTGTTCATATTAAGGATGTTACGGCAGTTGAAGCGGTCAATGTTGTGGACGAGGCTAACTATCCAACCCACCCTTCAGGCCCTCCGGTAATGAAATGGGCACTGATCTGTGCCTTTGCAGGTGTGGTTCTGAGCAGCATGATCATTGTGATCAGGTATCTTTTTGACGATACCATCAAGTATTCGGAGGATGTGGAGAAGTATCTCGGCTGGAGCACACTGGCCATAATTCCGTTGATGGCCGGTGACACCGGAAAAAAGCAGCATGGAAAAGAAAAAAAGTAAAGTGCCTGTGACCGGATACCCTGTTATACGTTGAGAGGATTACAATGCAGGAATTTGAGATAAAAAAGAAAGAGCTGGATTTCAGGACTAAAGAGGCGTTTAAGACCCTCAGGACCAATATAGAGTTTTCCGGTGAAAATACCAAGGTTATCTGTATAACCTCTGCCATGCCAAACGAGGGAAAAAGCTCCATATCCTTCGAACTCGCCCAGTCATTTGCTATTGCGGGCAAGAAGACGATCCTGATAGATGCTGACCTTAGAAAATCTGTTATGCGTACGCATTATCGCAGGGGAAATGTAAAGTACGGCTTTACTCATTATCTCGTTGGAAAAAAGTCTTTTGAAGAAGTGCTTTGCAGGACGGATACCCCTAATTTTTTCATGGTATTTGCGGGGCCCACTCCCCCGAATCCGTCGGAGCTTCTGGGTGCGGAAAGATTTTCGAAGCTTATTGCCGAGCTTCGTGAGGAATATGATTTTGTGATAATAGACACACCTCCCGTGGGAAGCGTCATAGATGCTTCAATAGTGAGCAAGAGTACCGATGGAGTTGTGGTTGTTTTGTCCAGCGGAGCGGTTTCGTACCAGTTTGCAAGGAAGATCAAGGAGCAGCTTGATACTGCCGGTGCAAGGGTGCTGGGCGTTGTTCTCAATAAATTCGATCTGTCCGGAAAGAGCTACTACGGAAAATATTACGGTAAGTACTACGGAAAGTATTACGGAAATTACGAGAACCAGGAAGGCACCGAAAAAACGGCTGCAGGTTCGGCCGAGAAATAAATACGATCATCTTTTTTATTAGATCACCATATTTGTGCCGGAGGAAATGACATGGGTGGATCACCTCGCGACAACGGAAATGTAGGAAATGAATTCCTGATGAATCTTTTTGGAGGAGCATGTATTTGGCGTGCGGATCCTCCCAATGATTTTCTGTTCATCGGAAGACACCTTGTTGAACTGTATGATTGCAGCGATGAAGACGAATTTGTTGAATTTACGGGCGGTACTTTTTCCGGTGCCATCGGAGAGGACTATCAGCATATCCGCAGGGAGATTGATCTTCAGCTGAATGAATCCCCTTCAAGATCCGGCTATGTATTTTTCAATATCATTACAAAAAAAGAAAAGGTAAAGCGAATTGTCTGTCACTGGGCACTGGTTGAGGATCCTGATGAAGGGATAGTATTTTATGCTAATCTTTTCCTTCACAAGGAAGACCTTGTGGGAAGCGATTTTGACTCCATCACTGGTCTCTACGGAAAGCTTCGCCTTGCAAAATATTACAGCATTACCCAGGATAAGGCAGAGCTTCCGAATGCTGCGGACTATGCTCTTGTCTATCTCAACATAGCCAACTTCAGACTGCTTAATATTGAAAAAGGAGTTGCCGAGGGAGACAGATGTCTTGTTAAGATCTCGGATCTGCTCCGTGATGTGTTTAAAAACGGTTTTATTGCACGTATTTCGGACGACCATTTTGCCATCCTTGATGAATATGACAGCATAATCGATAAAGTGGCATATACCGAGAAGTCATTTGATCACAGCTACGGAAGCCATTTTGATGTCAAGTGTAAATTCGGTATATATAAGATCGATTTTATCGCCGGGGATACTCTTGATTCTTCTCTGAATTTTGCAAAGCTGGCGAGCGATTACATAAAGAATAATGACAATCTTAACATTGTCGAATATTCCAGCGATATCGCAAAGCAGATGCAGACAAGGACATATGTTGTCGATAACCTTGACGAGGCTCTTGATTCGGGGTGGATAAAGGTATATTTCCAGCCAGTGGTAAGAACCCTTACCGGAAGTCTGTGCGGAATGGAGTCCCTGGTGCGCTGGATAGATCCTGTGATGGGATTTCTTCGTCCGGATCAGTTTATCTCGGCGCTTGAGGACGCACGTCTGATCCATAAGGTTGATTCCTATATGGTCGAGCAGGTATGCCGGATATTGCACGAAAGACAGGTTGCCGGAGAACCCATCGTTCCGGTTTCCATTAACTTTTCGAGGATAGACTTTATACTTTGCGATATGCTCAGCATTGTGGAAAAAGCTGTTAAAAAGTATGAGATCCCGAGGGACTTTTTGCATATAGAAATAACGGAAAGCATGATCGCATCGGATGAGGAGCTGATGAAAAAGATCATCAGCGGTTTCCGCGGTGCGGGCTATGAAGTCTGGATGGATGATTTCGGAAGCGGCTATTCATCACTGACCCTTTTGAAGGACTACGATTTCGACATGCTGAAGCTTGACATGAAGTTTTTGTCGGATCTTAGCGAGAAATCAAGGAGCATAGTCAGCTCTACGATTTCGATGGCTAAGGATATAGGCGTGATGACGCTTGCAGAGGGTGTCGAGACCGATGAGCAGCTAGGCTTTCTGAGCAGTGTCGGATGCGGAATGATCCAGGGCTATTACTATGGAAAGCCCGAACCGGTTGATGAAGTATTTGCCCATCTGACCGGAAAGGGAATACCTGTGGAATCCAGAAAATGGCGTAAGTTCTATGAGTCGGCTGCCGGCGAAGCCAGATTGAGCAATTATCCTTTAGAGATCATAGAGTTTGACGGTGATACCTTCCATACCCTGTTTATGAACAATGAGTACAGGGAACAGATCGGACACATGGATCTTAGTCTGGAAGAAATCGATAAGAAGACTTATGACCTGTCATCTCCTCTTTATCATGTGTACCAGGAGGTGGCGGAAAAGCTGATCACCACCGGGGAGGAAGAGACATTCTTTTTCCCTGTTAATAGTTCGTATTTCTGCTTTACGGGAAAACTGATCGCGCAAAATGACGGTCATTTTCTTTTCCGCGCTACGATAACAAATATAAGCAACGATTCCCAGAGCGAGGATGAGGTCGATCTTGATGGCAAGCTCCGTGAACTTGCGCTGCTTTTTGAGGAAGTGCAGCTGATCAATATTAAAAAGAATACCATTACTTCGATACTCGGTGTTAACAGGTTTATCAAGGCAGGGACCGGAGATGAGGTCTTACTTGGAGATGAAAATGTTGAGCGCATAGTGCGTGATCTTATCCATCCTGATGATTTCAGAAGATGCGCTGCTTTCATGCGGTATGACACCTTGAAAAAGAGGATCCAGAAGTCCGAGAAGGGATATCTTGAGGATGTCTTCAGACTTAAACAGGATGACGGAAGCTATATGTGGGCAGAGCATTATATGATGCAGATCCCCGGAACGGATGGAACGGAATATCTGTTCTGCGTAAAGCGCTTCACTGAAAGAAAAATCGACAGGCTTGAGGAAGCGACCGAGTTTATCGATAAGAAGAAATTCCTTGAAGACCTTGAAGCACTTACGATAGAGCATGCTGATGTTCTTGAAAACATCCTTCGCAATTCCGACTTCAAGATCTTCTGGAAGGATGAAAAACTCAAATTCCGCGGCGCAAGCAAGGCGTTTTATGAATATTTCTCGGTTGCCGATGAGCATAAGGTCATCGGAAAGACCGCAAGGCAGATGAAGTGGCTTATCGGAACCGATGAGCTGGTAAAGATAGAAAAGGATGTAATAAAAAAAGGAAACAGGTATTTTTCGCAATACGGAAAGGTTCTTGCAGACGGTAAGGTAAGGACAGTTCTGACAAATCAGATTCCCATGTACCGTAACGGACAGATCGTCGGACTCATAGGATGCTTTGACGATCTTGAAGAAGCTATGAGCAAGATGAATAGTGTCGACAGGCAGCTTAAGACCGATTTCGAAACGGGCCTCCCGAACGCGCATGCCTTCATTGATGGTCTGATCGATTTTGCACATGATTACAGCAAGGAGTCAGTCGATTATGCGCTTATGTCATTCCGTAATATCCGTACCGAGCGTCTTATCTCGACCTATAGTGAGGATTTTGCCGTCAGCGTTATCCGGAAAATGGGTGAGACAGCGAAGGATATCATTGGAAATGAGGGAATCGTTGCCAGAACAAAATCCGAAATACTTTCCGTTCTTGTACGAACTGATTCGGAAAAGGGCCTTGAGAAGATACGCAAGAAGATCGTTAAGAGCCTTGAAGGAATAACTGAAGTTGACAATAAGCCTGTTACCATCAGAATATCATCCTTTGCGGCATTAAGATCCGCCACCGATAATTCGGACGAAGAGCTTTATGAGAAGTCGCTGAAAGCGGTTAAGTAAAACGGACATTAAAAAATTTGGCGGCCCGAATTAATTACGATATTGCAGCCGCCACGGAGGAACTATGAATATCGTTATAGTCGGATGCGGCAAGGTTGGTGCGGTCATTACCGAGCAGCTTTCAAGCGAGGACCACAACATAACCCTTGTTGACGAAGACAGCGAAGCTATCGCTTCCGTCACAAATCATTATGACGCTATGGGTGTCGTCGGGAACGGCGTGAGTTATCAGACACTTGTCGAGGCGGGGATCTCTGATTGCGACCTTTTTATCGCTGTTACCGATTCGGACGAAAAGAATCTGCTTGCCTGCCTTATCGCCGGAAGAGCCGGCAGGTGCAAGACCATTGCCAGAGTAAGAAATCCCATATATTCCAACGAGATAGAGTTTTTGAAAAGAGAATTCAATCTCGCAATGGTCATTAATCCCGAGGATACCGCTGCACTTGAGATATCCCGCGTATTTTTGTTCCCTTCGGCATTTAAGATAGACACCTTCTCCGGCGGCAGGATAGAGCTTTTCCATTTCCATGTCACAGCGGAGATGCCCATTTGCGGACAGACGCTTTCCGTGCTTCGTGAAGATATCATGAAGGGCGTGATCGCATGTACCATAAGACGCGGCAAGGAGGTCATAATACCCAAGGGAGATTCTTCGTTTCAGGCAGATGATGATGTCAGCATCGCAGCCATAAGAAAGGATGCGCTTGCATTTTTCAGAAAGCTGGGTGAGGTCAAGGGAAGAGTGCGGAATGCCATGATAGTCGGCGGAGGCACAATGTCTTATTATCTTGCGGACAGACTCTTAAAGTACGGAATTGATACTACCATAGTTGAGATAGATTATAAGAGGTGCGAGGAGCTTTCAAGCAAGCTTCCGAATGCAAGGATAATCCACGGAGACGGAACTAACAGGGATCTTCTCGATCAGGAGGAGATATCATCTTTTCAGGGATTTGCCGCACTTACAGGGCTTGATGAAGAGAACATCCTTCTGTCGCTGTATGCCAGAAAGCATTCCTCAGCCAAGGTTATCACAAAGATTGGACGCCTTAATTTCGGTTCCGTTATAGATACGCTTAATCTTGATACCATAATCAATCCGCAGAAGATAACTGCCGACTATATCGTTAAGTTCGCCCGCACTATGAGCGCGGATGATTCGGATGATGTTGAATCCTTCTATAAGCTTGAGAATGGCAAGGCGGAGGCGATAGAGTTCAAGATCAAGGAAGAATCCGCCGTCACCGGAGTAAAGCTTAAGGATCTTAAGCTTCGCAAGGATTCTCTTGTTTGTAATATCTTCAGAAACGGTAAAAACATTATCCCCACCGGTCAGGATGAGCTTATGGTGGGAGATTCGGTTATTATCATCATGAAGGATGCACATATTGTGAATATCAAGGAGATCATCGAATAATCATGAAAAAGAATTCGATAATACTCTATATCGTCGGTATACTCCTTCTGTTTGAGAGCGCATTTCTTCTTCTTCCCATGCTGGTATCATTTATATATTCAGACGGAAACTGGATGTGGTATCTTATCACGGCAGTTATATGCGTTGTGCTCGGATTTCCCCTCACAAGGATCAGCCCCGGAAAGAACCTGTCGCTTAAAGAGGGCTATATTATCGTTGCCCTTTGCTGGCTTGTGCTTTCCCTTGTCGGAGCTCTTCCGTTTGTGATGAGCGGGGATATTCCGGACTATATAGATGCGCTTTTTGAGACAGTGTCCGGATTTACAACTACCGGTGCATCGATCCTGTCGGATGTTGAAGTTTTGAGCAGATCCGGAATGTTCTGGCGAAGCTTCATGCACTGGGTTGGAGGAATGGGCGTCTTCATGTTCATGATGGCTGTTCTCCCCATGCTTGGCACATCCGATATGAACCTTATGAAGGCGGAGTCAACCGGACCGTCTGTGGAGAGGATAGTTCCACATGTTCGTGATACGGCCAGACTCATGTATGGAATGTATTTCGGTATAACCCTGGCCGAGATCGTGGCGCTTCTTATATCGGGAATGGATCTTTATTCATCGCTGCTCCTTACCTTCGGAAGTGTCGGAACGGGAGGCTTCGGTATTCTTAATTCATCCTGCGGAGCTTATACCTCTGCCCAGCAGACGATAATAGCATTCTTTATGGCTGCCAGCGGTATCAACTACACATTTTACTTCTTTATCATATCCGGCAAGATAAAAGAAGCTTTCCACATTGAGGAAGTAAAATACTATATTGGGATCATTATTGCTTCGACACTAATCATAGCCTTTAACATCGGAAAATTGTTTGATACCCCGGCTGATGCGATCAGACATTCATTTTTCCAGGTGGCGTCCATAATCACGACCACAGGTTATTCGACGGTTGACTTTGATGCATGGCCTGAGCTTTCAAGGATGATCCTGCTCATACTGATGATGATTGGAGGATGCTCCGGTTCCACTGCGGGAGGAATCAAGGTATATCGTATAGTCCTTCTTATGAAGCAGTTTAAAAAGGAGCTTTCGGTTCTGCGTCATCCCAGGGAGGTAAAGGTTCTCAGGATGGACGGAGGAACCGTAAAGGAGTCGGTCATACGCTCCACGAATGTTTTTATTTCGATCTACTTTGTGATCTTTTTCATATCGCTGATACTTATCAGCGTTGAAAATTATGATTTCACTACCGGATTTACGGCCGTATCCGCAACCATAAATAATATCGGTCCCGGTCTGTCACTGGTCGGACCTACATGTAATTACGGATTTTTCTCTGTCTATTCCAAGGTGATACTTATTTTCGATATGCTGACGGGAAGACTTGAACTGTTCCCGGTACTGCTTTTGCTCAGCATGATGAAGCCCCGGATATCGCATGGAAAGTTCGGAAAAAGAATATAAAGCCTTTAAAGCTTTTGATACAAGGAGATAAACAAATGGTCTACACGCTTACACTTAACCCTTCGCTGGATTATGTAATGTATCCTGCATCATTTCCCAAAAGGGGAGGAACCAACAGGTCTCAGAGAGAGGAACTCCGTGCCGGAGGAAAAGGTATCAATGTTTCGGTAGTGCTCAAGAATCTCGATGTTCCCACAAGAGCTCTTGGATTTATCGCCGGAAATACAGGTGATGAGATAGAGGGAACCCTCAGGAGCATCGGTATCCGTACCGGATTTATAATGCTTCCTTTTAAAAACGGCATGAGCCGTATCAATGTCAAAATAAGAGTTCCCTATGAGGATTCCGCAGAGCGTGGCTATGAGGAGACCGAGCTTAATGCTGCGGGGCCTGTGGTTGATGACGGAGCGGTTAACGATCTGTGCGACAGACTCGAAAGATTTACGGACGGTGATGTGATGGTGCTGGCCGGAAGCATGCCCGTGCAGGCTCCTGAGGATATGCTGGACAGGATCCTTTCATCCGTTCCGGAGGGCGTCAGGACTGTTGTTGATATGACAGGTGACAGACTTAAGACAGCCCTTAAATACAAGCCGTTTCTTATAAAGCCTAATCTTGAGGAGCTTTCACAGGCGGCCGGAAGAGAATTAAAGGATATTGATGAAATAGTGGAGGAAGCAAGAAAGCTCCAGAATGCCGGAGCTGAAAATGTGATCGTTTCCATGGGACCCGACGGTGCGATCCTGCTCGACAAAACAGGTGAGATCCACAGGGCAAAAGCACCTGAAGGCAAGGCACTCGGCGCTTTCGGAGCAGGAGACTCCATGACTGCGGGATTTATAAAGGGATTTTTGGATGAACGTGATTACGATTACGCCCTGAAGCTCGGAGTGGCTGCGGGAAGCGCTGCAGTGTTTGTCGGAAAACTCCCTGAGTATGAAGAGATAATGAAGGTATTCGATGAAGTATAACGGTCTGCCTGTAAATGAAGGAATAATCATCGGACGCATTCGAAAAATTTCATCTGCACCACTGATTCCGGAGAATGATCTCCGGCCCGGTGCAGATGATGAGAGAATGCGTTTTTTTGATGCGCTTTTGGAATTTGAGAGCAGTATGAAGGCTGTGGCATCTTCAGCCTCGACAGATGAGGGAAGAGATATCATATCCGGTCAGATCATGATAGCAAGAGATCCGATGTTGTCCGATGAGGTTCTTGCTCTTATTGATTCGGGAATGACGGCTGATGCGGCATTGTCTTCTGCGTGCAGGAAATATGAGGCCATGCTTGATTCTCTTGAAGATGATCTGATATCCGAAAGGCTGGAGGATCTTCTCGAAGTAAAGAACGGTATCCTGACACTTATGGGTGGAAAACCCGAAGAAGCAGAAGGCTGAAACAGTGGCGGTGATGTCATTTTTGCAGAAAGGCTTTCTGCGGCGGAGCTGGTCGGACTCGGAAAAGCCGGTGTCAAGGCAGTTGTGATGGAGGGCGGAACAGCAACATCCCATGCTGCTGTCATTCTGAGATCTCTCGGGATCCCTGCAGTTTTTGGAATAAGCCCGGAAAAGGATAGTATTGAAGAAGGGACATGTATCATAGTTGACGGTGCATCCGGCATAGTGATCACAGACCCATCCGAAGAACAGATCGTTGAATACAGCCGAAAGGCAACAGCTGAAAGCGGAAGAGATCAGGATATAAATGATCATACCGGAAGATGTATCACTCTTGATGGGACGGAGGTAAAGGTACTCAGTAACATAGGGTCTGAAAAAATACCCGAAGGGGCAAAGTATTCAGACGGTGCCGGACTTGTAAGAACGGAATTCCTGTTTTTATCCGAAGGGAAGATGCCTTCAGAAGAAGAGCAGGAGAAGGTATATAGCAGGATCGCAGATTCTTTTCCCTACAAGGAAACGGTGATAAGAACCCTTGACATAGGCGGAGACAAAAATCTCGGGAATGACGGCGAAAATGAAAACTGTGACAATCCCGCACTCGGAATAAGGGGAGTGAGACTTTCGCTTGATAACAGCGAAGAGTTTTCCCATCAGATAAGCGCAATACTCAGAGCTTCACATAACAGGAAGATCAGTATAATGGTTCCGATGGTGACATGCGTAAACGAAGTGATCCGTGTAAAGAGGATCATTGAAGGCTGCAGATCTGCTCTCAGGGGAAAGGGTATTCCATGTTCCGATGAGGTCAGGCTTGGATGTATGATAGAGACTCCGGCTGCTGTTTTTAGTGCAGGAGAGCTGGCACATGAGGTCGATTTCTTTTCAATAGGTACCAATGATCTGGCCCAGTATGTAATGTGTGCGGACAGAGGCAATCCGCATATGGCAGGGTTGTGCAGCATGTATCAGCCTGCGGTCATAAGGGCCGTGAGGATGGTATGCGATAAAGCTGACGGTGCAGATATTCCCGTCACGGTATGCGGTGAGGCTGCTGCTGATGAGAAGCTTCTTCCGGTTTTTATAGGCCTTGGTGTAAGAAGTCTGAGCGTGGATGCCTCCAGAGTATCCTCCGTAAAAAACTCGATTGTTTCGCTTAAGCTCGATGATTGTAAAAAGATTGCTCTAAAGACACTGAATGCCGGAACCGCCGATGAAGTAAGAAATGTACTCGGATGCTGAATTTTCGATGCATACCGAAAGAATCTTCAAAACAGAGCTTTTGATGTCCGGAAGATAAAAGGAATCATAGTATGAAAAGTATTTATGTCTGTCACACATATTATCATGTGTTTGTGACGATGCTGAAGGAACTTAATAAACCTGAAGATCAGCGCGGCATGGCTACCCTTGTTCTCAGTAAGATGTCCAATGATTTTGAGGATCTTAAAGGCAGAGCCGAAAAAAGCGGCGTGTTCGAAAGCGTTATTGAGTTTGATGAAAAGAGAGATACGTTTTTCCCTGAACTTGCAAAGTACAGGACCGATAAGGGAAATATCGTCCTCAATATGATAAACAGGATCATCTTCACAAAGAAATTT
Source organism: uncultured Lachnospiraceae bacterium (assembly GCA_946531495.1). Classification (GTDB taxonomy): domain Bacteria; phylum Bacillota; class Clostridia; order Lachnospirales; family Lachnospiraceae; genus AC2028. Next base: position 48,381 of record CAMNAQ010000003.1, read on the forward strand.
GCCAGACTCGAGGCTCCTTTTGTTCCCGTTGATTTCAGGGAATACGACGATATATATGTATACTGTGATATAGACCCCATAGGACTGTATCTGAATCAGAACAGGATCAGATATCATGCGATGGAGGACGGACTGGATACACTTAAACCATGCGTGCAGGCAATTTATGACAACAGAAGTCATTTTGCACTGAAAAAATTTTTCAGTATGAATCTTAATCTGATATTCATACGTGACGGTTACAGCAAGTATTGCATCGACATGGAAGTAAACGATAAGAGCGTCATCGATGATGACTTTTATAAATACAAGGAAGTCAGCAGAAGAGCTCTTAAGGATGCACTCGGTGATAAAGAAAGAGATATCCTTGTATCAACTTTTATAAAGGATATGGACAGCTTCCGAAGATTTATGGAGGGCAGCGGAGACGACGGAATCCTTATTCTTACGGAGCCTCTCTGCACTCTTGATATAAGAGAGAAGATATTCAGGGAAATCATAGATATGTATAAGAATGAGGGAACTATATTTATCAAGCCACATCCCAGAGATACTCTTGATTATAATGAAAAGTTCGGTGATTACTGGGTCTTCGACAGAACCCTGCCGATGGAAATGTTCGGGCTGTTCAACGGGATAAAGTTTAAAAAAGTGGTCGGAGTATATACCCAGATGGGAATGATAGATTTTGCAGAGGAGAAGGTTATGCTCGGGGATGATTTCATGGATAATTATGAAGCGCCCGAGATTCACAGAAAGGCTGAAACAGTAAAAGCCGAATTCAGGAAAGTATAAGGATGGATCTTTCTGTCATTGTTCCGGTATATAACATGGCCGGAGATGGAAAACTTAGATATTGTCTGGATTCCCTTGTGGCCCAGGATTACGACGGAGAATATGAGATCATCTGTGTTGATGACAGGTCCTCCGATGATTCAGTCTGCATTCTGCGTGAATATGAACGCAGATATCCCGGACTTTTTGTGATAGTTGAAAATGACCGGAACAGGCATCAGGGCGGCGCAAGGAATGAGGGGATAAAGATTGCAAGAGGCAGATGGATAGGCTTCATTGATTCGGACGACTGGGTATCTCCTGACTTTTACAGTTCACTGATAAAACTTGCCGAAAGCAGAGGCGCCGATGTTGCCGGATGCTGTTATCAGATGGTCTCGGAGCATACATTTGAAACCGGCAGGATCGCAAGGGATCACCTTGAAGGCGCATCCGGTGAAATGACTCAGGAAAGAAGACGGGTATTTCTTGAGAACATGTCGAGTATGGTTACCAAGGTATACAGCGCGTCTCTTATCAGGGATAATGATCTTTCGTTTCCTGAGGATATCTTTTATGAGGATAATGCTGCCGGACCTGTGTGGGCTATGCATTACAGACATTTCGAATATCTTGATGAGCCATTGTATTACTACTATCAGCATGACAATTCTACGGTTCATACAATAACGGAAGCAAGATGCAGAGACAGAATGGCAGCGGGAGAATTCATGCTGTCCGAAATGAAAAAGAGAGGATTTTTGAACGAGTACCAAGATGAGATCGAAAGCATCTTTACCACCATATATTTTGTGAATACCCTTTTTTCATACATGAGGATGAAAAAGGGGCGCAGGCTCTCCATGGTCCGCGAGATGAAAAAAAGGATGCTTGAAGAATTTCCCGATTTTCGGAAAAACAAAAACTATGGACGGTTCATGGATGAAGAACAGAAGAAATACGTTGATCTTCTCATGAAAAATTCGGCCATGTTCTTTATCAAATACAGTTTGCTCTGGTTTTACAGAGATTTGAGGAGCAAAGTGCAATGCAAAAGGAAAATGATAACAGATATATTATAACGGGAATGAGCTGTGCAGCCTGCCAGGCTCACGTGGAAAAAGCGGTTGGAAGCCTTCCGGGGATACGTTCCTGCTCGGTATCGCTGCTTACGAATTCCATGACCGTGGATGGAGATGTGGATCCGCCTGATATCATAAGAGCGGTTGAGAAGGCCGGATACGGTGCAAAGCTTGCTTCATCCGAAAAAGATAAGCTCTTCGGAAGCGGTAAGGCATCAGCTGCAGATGAACTTAAGGACACCGAGTCCCCCAGGCTTATAAGGCGGCTGATATCATCTGCGGCCATGCTGCTCATACTGATGTATTTCAGCATGGGTGTTATGATGCTTGGCTGGCCTGCGCCTTTCAGGGCAAGTCATCAGGCGATAGCATATATCGAGGCGGTACTCTCGGGCATCATACTTATCATAAACAGGAGATTTTTTGTAAGCGGAGTCAGGTCTTTGATGCATAAGGCCCCCAACATGGATACGCTTGTATCTATGGGGGCGGGCGTTTCATATATTTACAGTCTTGTCACTCTTTTAAGAATGCACGGAGCGGATGAAGAGACGGCGATGCGTCTGATGGACGGCGAGCTCTATTTTGAGTCTGCTGCGATGATAGTAACGCTTATTACTGTCGGAAAGCTTCTCGAATCGATAAGCAAGGGAAGGACCACCGATGCATTAAAGAGTCTTATAAAGCTTGCTCCGGATACCGCTGTCGTGATAAGGGACGGAGCGGAGACTCAGATCCCCGCATCAGAGGTGAAGGTGGGAGATGTTTTTGTAGTGCGTGCGGGAAGCGCCATTCCGGTTGACGGTGTTGTGATAAGCGGGAATGCTGCGGTAAATGAATCAGCCCTGACCGGTGAATCCGTTCCTGTCGATAAAAATCCGGGTGATAAGGTTTCTGCGGCATGCATAAGCACCACCGGATTTTTGAAGTGCAGGGCGGAGCGCGTGGGTGAAGATACCACCTTGTCGCAGATAATCGGGATGGTCAGGGATGCCTCTTCAACAAAAGCTCCCATTGCAAAGATAGCCGATAAGGTTTCGGGAATATTTGTTCCCTCGGTCATAACCATAGCTTTTATCGTATTTTTTATATGGATCCTTACAGGAAGCCCTGTTCCGTATGCATTTACAAGAGCAGTCGCTGTTCTGGTAGTCAGCTGTCCGTGCGCGTTGGGGCTTGCAACACCTGTTGCAATCATGGTTTCAAGCGGAGTCGGGGCGAGATGCGGTATACTTTTTAAGACATCCGAAGCGATAGAAGAAACCGGCCGCTCTGTGACAGCGGTACTTGATAAAACGGGCACACTTACAAAGGGGGAGCCTGTGGTGACGAATGTCATCCCGTGCAGCGGTACATCCGAAAATGAGCTTCTCCGTATGGCGGCTTCGCTTGAAAAAAAGAGTGAGCATCCTCTCGGAAGGGCAGTTACCGTTTATGCTGAAAAAATGAATGCGGCTTTGGAAGAAGCAGAGGATTTTTCAACTTTTCCGGGTAACGGTCTTAAAGGCGTTATCGGCGGAGCAGTGGTACAAGGCGGGAAGGCTGCATTTATCGAAGAGGAAAGTGTGATCCCAGCGGACATGAAGGAACGCGCGGGCAGGCTTTCAGGTGAAGGAAAAACACCTCTTTTCTTTTCCGCAGACGGCAGGCTCCTTGGGATCATTGCAGTAAGCGATGTGCTGAAAGAGGATTCGAAGGAAGCGGTATCCGAACTGAAGAAACTCGGGCTGAAGGTTATAATGGTCACGGGGGATAACGAGATCACCGCATCTGCGCTCGCCTCGGAATCTGGGATAGATGAAGTCAGATCCGGAGTTCTTCCCGGAGGAAAGGGAGACATCATTAATTCTTTGAAGAGCTCGGGCAAGGTTCTTATGATAGGCGACGGTATAAATGATGCACCTGCACTTACCGCAGCCGATACGGGAATGGCAATCGGGACCGGGACGGATGTTGCGATAGACTCCGCGGATGTGGTCCTTATGAGATCCTCACTTATGGATGCATGCTCGGCGATCAGGCTTTCGAAAAAGACGCTTGCCGTGATACATGAAAATCTTTTTTGGGCATTTATTTACAATATCCTTCTTATCCCGATAGCCGCGGGAGCGCTTTCGAAATTCGGGATTGAGATGAGTCCAATGCTTGGCGCGGCGGCCATGAGCATATCAAGCTTTACGGTGTGTATGAATGCTCTCAGGCTTAATCTTTTTAAGCCATACAAAACTGGATATGAAGGCAGACCGTACTCGGATGATAAAACCGAATGCAGCCGGCACTCGGATGATAATTATAGTGATCTGACAAAGGAGGATGCTATGACAAAAACAATGATGATAGAGGGAATGATGTGCGGACATTGCGAGGCAACCGTTAAAAAGGCACTTGAAGCCATAGACGGTGTTGCGTCCGCAGATGTATCCCATGAGAAAGGAACAGCTGTCGTGAGCCTTGCATCGGATGTTCCGGATGATGTTTTGAAAAAAGCGGTTGAGGATCGTGACTATAAGGTTTTATCCATAGTATAAGTATTTTATGCGATAAGACTGTTTGAGTATTTCCTCCGGAGAAGGACATGAGCGGAAAAAGATCGGCCAAGAGGGCCAGAAAACAAAGGAATAATCCTGCAGGGAGAACCGATGCTTTTTCAAAACCGGTCAGAAAATCGGTAGTTTATCAGGGCGAGGAGAAGATATCCTCATTTGCCGGCAGAAGGATGAAGATCGGTTCTTTAAATATATCAGTGATCACGTTTATAGCTTTTTTGGCACTTATGGGATCGTATACGATCCTTATGTTTGTGCTCTTCAAAAATCAGGCCTTCCATACCGAATATCTCGTGTACGGATCTGATGTGGACGCATATCTTCTTGAGATGCAGGGTATCGACAGTGGCTTTGATTATCCTTATCCCGTGTATTTTTTGCTCGGAAAGTTCTTCGCTTTGTTTTCCGATGTCAGGATGGGAGCGGCGCTTTCCGCGACAATACTGAATTCTCTGTCGCCTGCTTTTCTGTCATTTTTTATGCTTAAGTCTCTTTCAGGACTGGTTAGGGTCAATGACAAAAACAGATCGGCATTTGAGGGCTTTATCCTGCTTATCACCTATTCGGTATTTTTTGTATCGATGCTGTATCCGCCCGAAGGAAAGTATCTGCCCGGAGTTCCGCTGAAAAATCTTGGAGTTTATTCACCGAATCCTTTTTATAATCAGACATATCTGGCCGCAAGAGGATTTTCGATAGTGGCATTTTTCCTTTTTGCGCATATTCTGACTTATTATGAGGACCGTGCCGATAAAAAAGAATATATTGCTTTCTCGGTATTCCTCTTACTTGCAACCCTGACCAAACCCAGCTTTACCTTGGTCCTTGTATCTGCGGCGGCTGTGCATATGATAGTAAAGCTTATCATTTCACGCGGAAAAAAGTGGATGGGTTTTGTATGGCTTCTTTTGACCGCTGTGCCGACTTTTATTGCTCTTCTGATCCAGTTCGGAGGGGTGTTCGGTTCCGGGTCTCATGCCGGAGAAGACGGCGGAATAGGAATCTCGATAGGAAAAGCCTGGGGAGTTTATACCGACAATATTGTTTTTGCCATAATGCTTGCCTGTGCTTTCCCCGGGGTTGTTATGCTTCTTAATCTGAAGCATCTGATGGATGATCCCGTGTTCAGGCTGTCATGGGAAGTGATGATGGCAGGCTTCCTTGAATTCCTTCTTCTGTACGAGAAGGGTGACAGACAGGTCCATAACAATTTTGCATGGGGATATATGTATGGAATATTCTTTGTATTTATCTCTGCGCTTATTGTTCTGATAAGAAATACGATAAAGAAAAAACAGCCTGTTCCTGTGCTTGTATTTGAGTGGGCGGTCTACATATGGCATCTGTGCTGCGGACTCGGATTTTTTAAGATGATCTACCTTGGAGGGTATTTTTATGTCTAAGAATGACAATTCGCTGACACTTAAATACTTCTCGGCTGTTCTTGTTCTCATATACACGGGATTATGTATTTATCTGTATTACAGATTTCTGGTATGGGAGTCGGGATCTGTTTATGAATCGGATCTTCCTGCGCATATCAGTCTTGCTGTAGATGACGGACTTATATATTCTCTTATCTCACTTTTGATAATCGGATTAAATAAAGCGGGAGCTCTTAATGCACTTCCCGTGATACTTGGCGGATTTGCCGCTCTTTCCGTTTTCTTTTCCGATAAGCTCCTTGCCGAGATCACATCCCATAAATGGAATGAAGGCATTACGCTTATCGCGGCACTTTTTTTGAATATATTCATGCCATGCTATATCAGGGGACTTTCGGACGGAAGATATATGGGAATGCATACATCCTCCATATGGCATAATTCCACATATCTTTTGATGAAGTGGATGGGGCTGTGGACACTTCTTGTCTATCTTAAGATTGAGAAGGATATTTCCGAAAAGCTTACATTAAAATCATTTGTTTATTTTACCGTGATCCTTATGCTCACGACGGCTGCAAAGCCCAATTTCTTTCTTGCCGTAGCTCCGGTAATGTTTATTTTCCTTGTGATCGATCTTGTGAGAAAGGCAGCTCCGGTCAAAAGACTGATATTATTTGCGTCTTCTGTAATACCAAGCTTTGTGATCATGATCCTTCAGAATAATTCACTTTTTGACGGTGACGGTAAAAGCAGCGGGATAATATTTGCTCCCGGAAGAGCGATGACGGCACATACAGGATATCTTTTGCCGGTCAGTGTTTTATCCATAGCTTTTCCGCTTATGATCCTTGTACTTCATATAAAAGATCTTTTGAAGAACAGATATATGCTCTTTGCGTGGCTGTGTGCTGCTGTCGGTTATCTTCAGTATTTTCTGTTTGCGGAAGAGGGAGCGAGAGCACTTGATGCCAATCTCAGCTGGGGCTATGCATTTACCATAATACTTATATTCGGCGTTTCACTCTCCCTTTGGGCCTGTGACCTTAAAAGCGGATTTAAGAATATGCATGTCATAAAGCGCATCTGGCTTGTGGCAAGCGGCTGTTTTTTACTATGGCATACATGGTGCGGATTGCTGTTTTTCGGAAAGCTTGTTTCCGGAGTCTCATATATGATGTGGGGATGATCTGGTGGATAAGATAAGTGACAATAAAAAAGAATGCAGGAAAGGCCTGTGGTTTATCCTCTCCTCACTGCTTGCGGGATTTGCCCTGACATACAGGATGACCGAAGCATACCCGTTCTGGGCATACGGAGAAGTGAATCAGGATTTCCTGATCGCAAGGATATATTCAACCCTTGGCGAGTATCAGTTTGATATGGTGGCAGCGGCAGTTTTGAGCGGCTGTGCAATACATATCGTACAGAGAAAATATCCGGAATATTTAAGAGGATTCATCATGCCTCTTATACTCGGTATCATCGTTGTATTCGGAAGATCGGCTCACACATTCGGGAATCTTTCCGGTGTATTTGGAACCCTGCCTTACATAATAAGGTCCGTACTTGCATGTGCGGGATTCGGAGTTATCTTCAGAGTGCTTTTTGCCCTTGTTGAGGTTTTTCTTGATAAGGTGGCAAGCTGCGAGAAAGGTCCGGGATTATTTGAAAAGATCTTTGACGCTCACGCATTCAGGAATGTTTTCCTGATACTTATGCTTTTATGGCTTCCTATCGCGATATTGAATTATCCGGGAAATTATAATGCGGATTTCATCGGACAGATGATGCAAAATACCGGAGATATGCCATGGTCCACGCACCATCCGATCATACTGACCGCTCTTATCGGTGTATGGTTCAAAGTATTTAAGGCAATAACAGGCAGCTGCGATCTCGGATTATTTGTATGGATCATACTGCAGTCTGCAGCACTTGCTGCCGCTCTTTCTCTTACGATCATGGCTTTGAAAAAAAGAGGGGCCAGAACACCGGTCCTGACCATGCTCCTTTTGATATATGTCCTTACGCCCATATACTCGAATATAGCAACGACGGCTATCAAGGACGTTCCGTTTGCCGCATCATGTATATGGTATTGCATTCTTACTGTCTGCTTCTATGAGGATGAAAAGAGCTTTCTTGCGAGCAGGTCCAATATTATCAGGATCTGCCTTGCAGCTTTCCTGATATGCATGTGCAGAAATAACGGAAGCATCATCGTTTTTGTTAACGGTCTTGTCATGTGCGTTTACAGCATAAATGCGGGAAGCAGAGCCATAATAAAAAAAGCTCTGTGTTTTATCCTGATCCCGCTTTGCATAAGCACTGCTTTATCATCCGGAATAGAAGCTGCAACACACGCCCAGTCAGATGGTCTTAAGGAAATGCTCTCTGTTCCGATGCAGCAGACAGCGCTTTATCTTACAAGATACGAGGACGAGCTTACAGGCGATGAGATCGAAGCAATTAATGCACTTTTTGGTGATTACAGGAAGATGATAGAAAGCTATGATCCCACGATATCCGACCCTGTGAAGCAGTATTATGATATTCATGCGGGTAGCGATGCCGTATCAGGATATCTTAAAACCTGGTTTAAGATGTTCTTTAAGCATCCGGGGACATATTTTGAATCCTTTTTCCTGAGCGCATACGGATGGTTTGATCCGGAAACCGACACATCTGTCAGATATGAGGAGGACAGCGATTTCTTTTCGAGGACGGGATTGTTCGAGGGGGCTGATGAGCTCATAATCTTTTTTTACCGTTATATCGACAGGATATCGGTGCTTGGTATGCTGCAGAGCCCCGGGCTGTGGACATGGATAATGCTTATCCTCATCAGAAGAAGGAAGGGAAGCCTTCATCTTTATCCGATGCAACTGATAACCCTGCTTGTGTGCATGGCAGGCCCCTGCTTTATGAAGCATGCAAGATATGCCTTTCCGATAATGTTCACCATTCCGTTTATGATGGGATATGATCTGGTAAAACACGAGGAATAAAATTAATGAATCTTATTTTTCTTGATATAGACATGACCATATGGGATGAAAGGCTTCACATCCCCGAAAGCACAAAAGATGCCATAAGACTGGCGAAAGTCATGGGAAACAAGGTGTTTATCAATACCGGAAGGTCAAGATCCAACACCAGATATGAAGCTCTTGATGAACTTGGCATGGATGGCATTGTCGCTGCATGCGGATGCCACATAGAGATAGGTTCCAATATCATCGGGCAGACGCTTCTTACACCTGAGCAGGTAAGGCTGTCCCTTGAAGTGCTTCGACGTGAGCACATGCCTGTTGTTCTTGAAGGGCCTGAATATTGTTTTTTTGATCCTGAGGATTTTCCGGATGATCCCTTTGCCGCAACCCTTTGGGAATCACTCGGAGAAAGAGCGAGAAGACTTGATACGCTCAGTGAGACGGATCCGGTTAACAAGTTCAGTGCAGATATAACGGCTCAGACTGATTTTGATGCGGTGTGTGAGAGCCTTGGAGGATTCCTCGATACAATTAATCATAACGGAGTGGTTGTGGAATTTGTTCCGAAAGGACATTCCAAAGCAACGGGAATGGAAATAGTAAGAAAATATTATGATGTTCCCGCAGAAAACATTTATGCCGTCGGTGACGGGATGAATGATATGGCCATGATAAAGGCTGCAGCCCACAGTATCGCCATGGGGCAGGGAAATCCCGAACTTCTTATGGCGGCGGAATATGTCACCGATTCTGTCTATGAAGACGGGATCTACAGGGCTTTTAAGCATTATAAGCTGATCTGATTCGTTTTTGCGGGATCATCCCGCGGTTGCCATAATAATCCCGGAATAGTATATTTTTATTATCCGGTTTATATATGCTTTTCGTAATTTTGGGAGGAAGGTATGAACTTTAATATTCATGCATCTATGATGTGCGCCAACTTCGGAAATCTTGAGAAAGAGGTCCGTGATCTTGAGGAGGCGGGAGTTGATTATTTCCATATAGATATCATGGATGGAAGATATGTGCCTAATTTTGCCATGAGTCTGTATGACATGAAGTTTATAGCTGAGGCTACAAAAAAGCCTCTTGACGTACATCTCATGCTGGAACATCCCAATAACAATATAGAAATGTTCCTGTCACATCTTCGCCCCGGTGATATCGTATATATTCATCCCGAAGCAGAATATCATCCCTCGACAACACTTCAGAAGATCATCAATGCGGGTATAACCCCGGGTATCGCGATCAATCCCGGAACCAGCGTTGAGAGCGTTCTGGAGCTTCTGAGGATAGTCGATAAGGTTCTTGTTATGAGCGTCAATCCCGGAAATGCGGGTCAGATGTTTCTTCCTTACGTAGGCACCAAGATAAGCACTCTCCTTGATCTTCAGAAATCAATGCATTTTGATCTCATCTGGGACGGAGCATGCAGTGCCGAGAGGATAGAAAAATATGCTCCCATGGGAATGAGCGGATTTGTACTCGGAACCACACTTTTATTTGGCAAGGAAAAAGGATATGCCGAGACCATAAGGGATATCCGGAATATGGAGTTTAAATGACAGCAGCTGTTCTATTGTCCGGAGGAACCGGCAACCGAATGGGAAGCGATATCCCCAAGCAGTATCTGGATGCGGGCGGAAAGCCCGTCATCTCATACTGTATTGAGGCTTTTGAGGCTTCGCCCGTAATTGACCGCATCGTGGTAGTGGCGGCGGAGCAATACAGAGACCTTATACGGTCTCTTTTTTCTGATGAGGATAAGTTTGCAGGATTTGCCGATCCTGGTAAAAACAGACAATTATCAATATTGTCCGGACTTAATTTACTTAAAGACATTCTGAAAGATGACGATGGTGTCATAGTTCATGACGCTGCAAGACCTCTTGTTTCCGGAGAGCTTATAAGTGGGATCGCAGAGGCACTGAAAAGAAGCGACGCTGTTTTACCTGTTCTTCCGCTTAAGGATACCATTTATGAAGTTAAGAACGGCAAGGTGACCGCAAATCTTGATCGTGACACTCTTGGCGCAGGACAGGCTCCCGAGGGCTTCAGATTCGGACCGTATCTTAAGGTAAATGAAGCGCTCCTGCCTGACAGGATAATGGATATAAGCGGGTCAATGCAGCCTGCGGTGATGGCCGGGATGGATATTGCCTGTATCCCGGGTGATGAAAGAAACTTTAAGATAACGACTCCCGCAGACCTTGAAAGATTCAGGGAGATCATAGGATAAAGCTATGAAAGCATATGTATTGAACGGAATAGGTGATATAGCTCTCAGAGATGCCAAAACCCCTGAACTTGACGGGAGTGGCATAAAGGGACATAACGGGCAGACATCCGTAGCTGATGATGACTGCGTAATAGTAAGGGTAAAAGCTGCAGGTATATGCGGGTCCGATATCCCAAGGATATATAAAACAGGCGCATATCATCATCCGCTGATACCCGGACATGAATTCAGCGGAGAGGTCGCGGATGCCGGGAGGAATGTTAAGGATTTCGGCGCAGGTGCAAGAGTCGGAATTTTCCCTCTGATACCCTGCCAAAAATGCAGGCCCTGCATTTCGGGTCATTATGAGATGTGCAGGAATTACAATTATCTTGGATCAAGGTGCGACGGAGGCTTTGCCGAATATGTAAAGGTTCCGGCTGGCAGCCTTATCGCACTTCCGGATAATGTTTCCTTTGAGCAGGCTGCAATGCTTGAACCGATGTCTGTTGCAATGCATGCCATAAGGCAGTGCGGTATGGACACCTGTCCTTCGGATGAAAAGAAAAATATCCCGATAGCGATATGCGGAATGGGAACTATAGGACTTCTGACGCTCATGCATTTGAAGGGTATGGGATATGAGAATATCTTCTGTATAGGAAATAAACCCTTTCAGCGTGAAACAGTATCGAACCTTGGTATAGATGATCTTCATTATCTTGATTCAAAAGAAAGCGACGTGCCGGAAAAGATAAAGGAACTGACAGACGGTGAAGGCGCAGCATATTTTTTTGAATGTGTCGGAAGGAATGAATCCGTATCGCTTGCGCTTAACTGCCTTGGGCCTTCTGGAAGGCTTCAGCTTGTGGGGAATCCGGCTTCCGATATGAGTTTTGCCAAGGATCTTTACTGGAAGATACTAAGGCAGCAGTTTATTGTGACCGGTACATGGAACTCTTCATACAGGCATTCGAAGGATGATGACTGGCACATGGTGGTATCTGCTCTTGAAAACGGAAGGATCGTTCCTCAAAGCTTCATCACGCATCTGCTCGGATTTGAAGATCTGGGAAAAGGATTTGAGATGATGCGGGATAAAACAGAGAATTACATTAAGGTAATGTGCCATATATAAAGCTGCCGGTCTGCTGATGGTTTGCGATAAAGATCATGATAAACGGATATGAAGCATCAAAAGGAATAGGGATAGGAATTGCCGTGATACTCCAAAGCAGTGATGTATCAGGCTCTGACAGTATGCCCGGGATCACTTCGGATATCTTATCGGGCGTAAAACCCGGATCGGTCATCGTTGCCCGCGTTCTTACTCCGGCTGCCATTTCCATGCTGAGAGATATAAAGCCTGCGGCCATAGTCTGCGAGACCGGCGGTCTTACCTCTCATTCGGCGCTTGTTGCCAAATCCTTTGGAATACCTGCGGTATACGGTGCCATCGGAGCAACGGACATCATACATGAAGGCGATACCGTGATAGTTGACGGTATACGGGGATTTGTATACGAAAGACCCGATAATTCGCTCGTTGAGGAATTCACCGCCAGAAAAAGAGAATTTATAAAGGAACGTACTGACCTTGAACGCTTTCGCGGGATGAAGACGAAGATGGCTGACGGAAGTTCGGCTGAGATCCTGTGTAATGTGGGTGATGTGGTCGGAGTGATGAATGCCATTGATAACGGTGCGGAAGGGATAGGGCTTTACAGGACCGAGAACTATTTTTCGGGAATGAAAAATGCTCCCACCGAAGATGAACAGACCGCCAATTATTCCAGGGTTGCAAGGGCAATGGAAGGATTTGAAGTGGTCATCAGGACACTTGATATCGGTGGCGACAAAAGGCTCCCGTTCATGCCTCAGGAGCATGAGGAGAATCCTTTTCTGGGCTTTAGAGCCATAAGATACAGCCTTGGAAATAAGCCGTTTTTTTCGACACAGTTAAGAGCAATCCTCAGATCCGCTGCTTCCGGAAATGTGTCCGTACTGATCCCCATGGTCACATGCGTTGAGGAGATCCGTGAGCTTAGGGCTCTTATTCAGGAGCTCTGCTCGGATATGAGGGATGAGGGTGCGGTCTTTAATGATGATATGAAGATCGGAGTGATGGTCGAGACTCCCGCTGCTGCGGAGATTTCCGACCTTTTGGCGGGAGAGTGCGATTTTTTCTCGATCGGTACCAATGACCTTGTACAGTATACGATGTGTGCAGACAGGGGTGACGGCAGGCTTTCCTACCTTCAGTCCGTGACACAGCCGCCTGTGCTCAGGCTGATAGAGCGTACGATCAAAAACGGCCTGTCTGCGGGTATTCCGGTTTCCGTCTGCGGAGAAGCCGCTTCAGATCCGGAGATCATACCGGTCCTTGCAGGCTTCGGATGCAGGCGTTTCAGCGTCGATCCTCTTTCTGTCCCCGAGGTCAGGAGAACTCTTTCGGAATGGACTTTGAAGGAGGCAGAGGAGCTTGCCATGGAAATAATGAAGATGCCCTCGGATCATGAGATAAGACAGCGCTTAAAAAGTGCTTTGAAACATGGAAAGGCATAAGAAAAGCGGGATCGGATGATCCCGCTCTTTATTATATTATTCAGTTTTTTCATTATTCAGGTATATGAATCCCCGGAAAAACTGATGCCTTCTCCGGAAATGCCTTCGCTGCTTCCGTCTTTTTCTTCATCTGCTGCGCCGCTCAGTATCTTTTCAAGCTCTTCTGCAGAGAGGTTTTCAAAATGACTTTCTCCGTCCTCATCAGGTCCTGCGTGGTGCTCTTTTGCACCTTCGGAGATCGTTTGCAGCAGCTTGTCGATTTCCGTGATCTCGCTGTCTTCTGCTTCGCCTTCAGAGTCTAAAGTGCTTACAACCCTGTTCCTTCCGTTGTTTTTCGCATAATACAGCTTGTCATCCGCGCTCTTTATAAGGGAGTCGACGCTTTCTTCCTTGTCCCATTCGCTGACGCCGAAGCTCATGGTCACCTTGATGATGTAATTATCGTATCTGATCTCCATGGCGCGGATCTTGTCGAGCAGTCCCCAGAGGGAATTTTCGGCCATTATGAGGCTGGTCCTGTCGAATACCATCAGGAATTCCTCGCCGCCCCATCTTGCGACAAAACCGCAGTTTTTCATGTGTTCCCTTATGGTATCCGCAACCCTGACAAGGACATCGTCACCTGCATCATGACCGTATGTATCATTGACGTGCTTGAAGAAATCGATATCGCCGATACTGATGCAGAAGGATTCGCTTGAATTCTTTGCTTTTCCGATTATCGGTCCAAGCTTTCTCTGTGCGGAGCGCCTGTTAAAAAGCCCTGTCAGAGGATCGGATTCCATCATATTTCTCATTGAACGCTGGAGAGTCAGGACGTTCTGACCCATCTCACCGAGCTCGTCATGGCGTCTCAGGACGCTCTCTTCAAGCATTGCTGTCTCATTTCCGGAGGAGGACTCCTTTATGAACCGGAAAATACTCTCTATGGAGTGGGCCATTGGCTTGGAAATCCTTATTACAATAAATACCATGAGGATCGTCAGGACAACGGCGGTAACGGCAAGCATGATGATGTAGTTCAGGATTATCCTGTTTACATCGGATGCGGGACGCGCTGCTGCGATGACTCCCTGGATATTGCCGTGGCTCGAAACCAGAGGCATATAGTATGTGAAATACGGCTTTCCGAAGATGATCGTATTGTGATAGAAGGCTTCGTTCCCTTCCTCGTACACATTTTTGTAAATCTGGGATGCGATACCTGTTCCGACCATACGCGCACCGTTTTCATCCGTAAGGGTGGTGAGGATACGGGTATCCTTGTAAAAAACTGATATTTCAAGACCGGTGGCATCCTTTATCATGTCGGGTACGGAATAATCCATCGTTATATCCGAATTTCCCTTATAAAGAAATAAAGAATCGCTTCCGGTAAGTCTGTAGTCGCCGGAATAGTTGGCATCCATCAGAAGAACCGTGCTGCGGCAGGCATCACGGAGCTCTTTTTCGGACGATTCATACATCAGATTGGTAAGAAAGGGAATCCCGATAAATGTGATCATCAGGGCAAAAAGCACCACGGGTATTATCGCAAGGGCATACATATGCCCGGAAATAGTACCTTTTCTCGTCCGTTTTACCATTTTTTCTTTTTTCTTGGGAGTTTTTTTGGCCACGCCTCAGACCTCCACACTGAAATCATTTATATTATATATTTTGGCGTCTCAAAAAACAATCCAAAGCCCCGTTAATATTGACATTACGGCGGTTTTCAACTAAAATCACGTGAGATGACGTTTATATCGAAAATGAAGCGAGACCTCGCTCTTTCCAGGGTGAGGTTTGTTTTTTCATTACTTAGGAGGAATTATGTACAAGCAGGTTAGTTCTGACCTTTCCTTTACACAGAGGGAAGCTGAAGTCGAAAAGTTCTGGAATGATAATGATATCTTCCAAAAGAGCATAGATTCCCGCAAGGAAGGACCGGTATATACATTCTACGACGGACCGCCTACCGCAAACGGTAAGCCTCATATCGGCCATGTGGAGACCAGGACTATCAAGGACATGATTCCCAGATACCGTACGATGAAGGGATATCAGGTTCCCCGTAAGGCAGGATGGGACACTCACGGACTTCCCGTTGAGCTTGAGGTTGAGAAGCTTCTCGGCATCAACGGCAAGGAGCAGATTGAAAACTACGGACTTGAGCCCTTTATAGAAAAGTGTAAGGAATCTGTATGGAAATATAAGGGAATGTGGGAGGATTTCTCCGGCAAGATCGGCTTCTGGGCTGATATGGACAACCCTTATATCACCTATGATGACAACTATATCGAGTCCGAGTGGTGGGCTCTTAAGACTATCTGGGATAAGGGACTTCTTTATAAGGGATTCAAGATCGTACCCTATTGCCCCAGATGCGGAACCCCTCTTTCAAGCCACGAGGTTGCACAGGGCTATAAGACAGTTAAGGAGCGCTCTGCGATAGCACGTTTCAAGGCTAAGGACGGAGATTTCTATTTCCTTGCATGGACCACCACCCCCTGGACACTTCCTTCAAACGTTGCACTCTGCGTCAATCCTTCGGAGTCCTATGTTAAGGTCAAGGCTGCCGACGGATATACCTATATCCTGGCAGAGGCTCTCTGCGATACCGTTCTCGGAAAACTCGGAACGGAAGATACTCCCGCATATGAAGTCCTTGAGAAGTATGTTGGAAGCGACCTTGAGAGAATGGAATATGAACCCCTCTTTGAGGGTGCGGCAAAGGCTGCGGATAAGCAGCATAAGAAAGCACATTTCATCGTTAAGGATGACTATGTAACGATGACAGACGGTACCGGTATCGTTCATATCGCTCCCGCTTTCGGTGAGGATGACTCCCGTGTAGGACGTGAATATGATCTTCCTTTCGTACAGTTTGTAGACGGCAAGGGTAACATGACCGCAGATACTCCTTATGAAGGCGTATTTGTCAAGGATGCCGATTCCCTTGTTCTGAGGGATCTCGATAAGGATGGCAAGCTCTTTGATGCCCCCAAGTTCGAGCATGATTATCCTTTCTGCTGGAGATGCGATACTCCGCTCCTTTACTATGCACGCGAGTCATGGTACATCAAGGTCACAGCCGTTAAGGATGACCTTGTAAGGAACAACAATACAGTACACTGGATGCCTGAATCCATAGGAACAGGCCGTTTCGGCAACTGGCTTGAAAATATTCAGGACTGGGCTCTTTCCAGAAACCGTTACTGGGGAACTCCGCTCAATATCTGGGAGTGTGAGTGCGGAAAGAGGATCTGCATCGGTTCCAGAGAAGAACTCTTTAATGCAAGCGGTGATGAGAGGGCAAAGACCATCGAGCTCCACAGGCCCTTTATAGATGATATAACCTGCAAGTGTCCCGACTGCGGAGGCTCCATGAAGAGAGTCCCCGAGGTTATCGACTGCTGGTTTGATTCGGGCGCAATGCCTTTTGCACAGCATCATTATCCTTTTGAAAATAAGGAGAAGTTCGAGCAGCAGTTCCCCGCTGAATTCATCTCTGAGGCAGTTGACCAGACAAGAGGCTGGTTCTATTCCCTTATGGCGGAAGGAACCCTTCTTTTCAATAAGTCCCCTTATCAGAATGTCATAGTTCTGGGACTTGTTCAGGATGAGCAGGGAAGAAAGATGAGTAAGCACCTCGGGAATGTTGTGGATCCCATGGAGGCGCTCGGAAAATTCGGTGCAGATGCCATCAGATGGTATTTCTATACAAGTGCAGCTCCCTGGCTTCCCAAGAGATTCTCTGAAGGATCCGTGATCGAGGGACAGAGAAAGTTCCTCGGAACTCTCTGGAATACCTATGCATTCTTCGTTCTTTATGCCAATATCGATAATTTCGATGCCGGCAAATATACTCTTGATTATGACAAGCTTTCCGTTATGGATAAGTGGCTTCTTTCAAGACTCAACAGCTGCGTGAAGGAGGTTGACGATGATCTTGAGAACTACAGGATCCCCGAGGCAGGCGCGGCATTTGAGAAGTTCGTCGATGAGATGAGCAACTGGTATGTCCGCAGAAGCCGTGAGAGATTCTGGGCAAAGGGAATGGAGCAGGACAAGATAAATGCGTATATGACTCTTTATACCGCTCTTGTCACCATCTCCAAGGCAGCAGCTCCCATGATCCCCTTCATGACAGAGAGCATTTACCAGAATATCGTCAGAAATTCCGATCCTTCGGCACCTGAGAGCATACATCTCTGCGATTATCCGAAAGCGGATGAAAAGCTCATCGATGCAGAGCTTGAGGAGAAGATGGAAACAGTTCTTGATGCGGTTGTTCTCGGACGTGCGTGCCGTAACGAAGGTGCGGTCAAGAATCGTCAGCCCATTTCAAAGATGTATATCAAGAGTGACGAGAAGCTTGATGAATTCTATATTGATATCGTAAGGGATGAGCTCAATGTCAAGAAAGTGGTATTTGCCGATGATGTAAGAGAATTCACCACTTATGTCTTCAAGCCTCAGCTTCGCACCGTCGGTCCCAAGTATGGCAAGCAGCTCGGAGGCATCCAGAAGTACCTTAAAGAGGTTGACGGAAATGCCGCCATGGATGAGCTTGACAGCAAGGGCGTTCTTTCCTTCGATGTTAACGGAACCTCTGTTGAACTTTCCAAGGACGATCTTCTCATCGAGATGACCAAAAAGGAAGGCTATGAGGCATCCGAGGATCACGGAATGACCGTTGTGCTCGATCTCAACCTTACCGAGGAACTTATTGAAGAGGGCTTTGCCGCAGAGCTTGTTTCCAAGGTTCAGACAATGCGTAAGGACTCAGGCTTTGAGGTTATGGATCATATCCGCATATCTCTTAACGGAAATGAAAAGCTGACCGGAATAGTTGAAAAGAATAAGGAGCAGATTTCCACCAAGCTTCTTGCAGATGAGATAACCTCCGGAAAAGATTTCGCATTCTCAAAAGAGTGGGATATCAACGGAGAAAAAGTCACCATCAGTCTTGAGAAGATCTGATAAATGATCTTTAACATAGAAAAATCTTTTTCGAAGGGAGAAGGATGCAGTGAAAAATTCAGGAGCTACCAAGAGAGATAAATTCGATAAAGAACTGTTCAAGAGAAGCGTCAATTACAATGTAAAGACTCTTTTCAGAAAGACAATGGAGGAGGCTACTCCCCAGCAGATCTTCCAGGCAGTGAGTTATGCTATCAAGGATCAGATCATGGATATGTGGATCGAGACCCAGGAGGCATATGAAAAGGAAGACCCCAAGATGGTCTACTATATGTCCATGGAGTTCCTCATGGGAAGAGCTCTCGGAAACAGCC
>CAMNAQ010000004.1 GCA_946531495.1 uncultured Lachnospiraceae bacterium
CCACGCTTTCGAGGGACTCGATTACCTGCCGGATGAAATCCTATTCCGTGAAAAGGCTGCGTTCTCGGATGCAGTCGGTCACTCCATGGTAGATCACCTTAAGGAATACGCCGAGACCAGATATACGCAGGAGGAATTCGAGGACGGCTGCAGAAAATATAAGCATGCACGTCCCTTCACCAAGGAATCCCTCCTCTACAGAGAGATATTCGAAAGCTTCTATCCCGGACAGTCCCAGATGGTCAAGGATTTCTGGATGCCCAACAAAGAGTGGGAAGGATGCAACGTAAACGACCCCAGCGCCCGTGTGCTCTCCAACTACGGAGCAAGCGGACAATAATGGCGCCACCCATAATCCGGTGTCAGGAAACAGATTATAAACAGACAGGCAGGCTTTTACGCCTGATGATACAGGGAGTTAAGTAAATGACTAAATACATCTTCGTAACAGGCGGTGTTGTATCGGGACTCGGAAAGGGAATAACCGCATCATCACTCGGAAGGCTTCTTAAGGCAAGAGGACTTAAGGTCGCTGCCCAGAAGCTCGACCCGTATATCAATGTCGATCCCGGCACCATGAGCCCTTACCAGCATGGTGAGGTTTATGTTACGGATGACGGAGCGGAGACCGATCTTGATCTCGGACATTATGAGAGATTCATTGACGAGGATCTGAATAAATTCTCGAATCTTACCTCCGGAAGAGTCTACTGGAATGTTCTGAACCGCGAAAGAAGAGGTGAATATCTCGGGTCGACCGTTCAGATAATCCCTCATATCACCGACGAGATCAAGGATTTTGTCTACAGTGTCGGAAAAAAGACTTCAGCAGATGTCGTTATCACGGAGATCGGAGGAACGGTCGGTGATATCGAATCCCAGCCCTTTATTGAGGCAGTAAGACAGATATCTCTTGAGGTTGGAAAAGAAAATTCCCTGTTCATCCATGTGACACTGGTGCCGTTCCTGCACGGTTCCGATGAACACAAGTCCAAGCCCACACAGCATTCGGTAAAGGAACTTCAGGGCATGGGAGTATCACCTAATATCCTTATCCTTCGCTGCGATGAACCCCTCGAAGACGAGATATTTAAAAAGATCGCCCACTTCTGCAATGTTAAGGAAGACTGTGTTATAGAAAACATTACTCTTCCTCATCTGTATGAAGCTCCTCTGATGCTTGAGGATTCGGGCTTTTCGAAAATAGTATGCCGTGAACTCGGAATAGATGCGGGAGAACCTGATCTTAAGCACTGGAGAGAGATGGTCGATCGCATCAAGAATCTTCAGGACCATGTAACGATAGGTCTTGTCGGAAAATATGTCCAGCTTCATGATGCATATCTTTCCGTTGCCGAGGCTCTTCGTCATGCAGGATACGAAAATTCCGCAAAAGTGGATATAAAGTGGATCGATTCAGAGAAGATCACCGACGAAAATGCCGAAGAGACATTTAAGGATGTTGACGGTATCATCGTTCCGGGAGGCTTTGGGGACAGAGGCATAGAGGGGATGATAACTTCCGCAAAATATGCAAGGTGTAATAAGATACCCTATTTCGGAATATGCCTTGGAATGCAGATAGCAGCGATCGAATTTGCAAGAAATGTACTCGGGATAGAGGATGCGAATTCGGGAGAATTTGATGAGCTGTGCAAAAATAAGGTGATCGATTTTATGCCCGGACAAAGCGATAATGTGGATAAGGGCGGAACCTTAAGGCTCGGAGCATATCCCTGCAGGATAAAGCCCGGAAGCAATCTTGAAAGAGTGTACGGCAAGGATGAGATCTCGGAGCGCCACCGCCACAGATATGAATTCAATAATGAATACAGAGCTGCATTTGAAGAAGCCGGAGCTGTTTTTGCGGGCACATCACCTGATGACAGGCTCGTTGAGGAGATGGAACTTCCCGGAATGGATTTTTATATAGGAGTCCAGTATCATCCGGAATTTAAATCAAGACCTGATAAGGCTCATCCTCTTTTTGCGGGATTTATAAAGAGCTGCTTATAGAACTGCTTTTCAAATGATTCTGCAGTAAGGGAGGGAATAATATGTCCATTCATGAAGAATGCGGTGTTTTCGGAATAACGGGAGGATTTAACAAGGATATAGCCCGCGACGTGTATCACGGGCTGTATGCACTTCAGCACAGAGGGCAGGAGAGCTGCGGAATAGTTGTCAATGATGACGGAGTTTTTGAGACTCACAAGGATCTCGGGCTTGTGGGAGAGGTGTTTGGAGAAGTTGAGCTGGATGCCCTGCCGGGAGGCTGCATGGCGATAGGCCATGTAAGATACGGAACCACCGGTGGTAACGTAAGAAACAATATACAGCCAATGGTGGTAAGTCACCAGAAGGGCAATCTTGCTCTTGCCCATAACGGTAATTTGGCCAATTCTCTTGATCTTCGCGACTCGCTGGAGCTTTCCGGAGCTATTTTCCATTCGACCAGCGACACCGAGACTATATGCTATATGATAACGAGGGAGAGGATAAAGACAGAAAGCATCGAAAAGGCGGTCTTATCGGCAATAAAATATCTTGAAGGAGCATACAGTCTTGTCATGATGTCTTCTGCCAAAATGCTTGCGGTGCGGGATCCAAACGGATTCCGGCCGCTTTGTTACGGCAAAAGGGAGGATGGAAGCTTTGTCGTGGCATCGGAAAGCTGTGCATTAAGCAGCGTCGGAGCTGCCTTCGTAAGGGATGTTGAGCCCGGTGAAATGCTTGTTTTTAAGGCCGATAAGCCCTTTGAGGAACCGGTTTCCTATCACTGTGAAGTTAAGACTAAAAAAAGTCCGTGTATTTTTGAATATATCTATTTTGCAAGACCGGATTCTGTGATAGATTGTATAGCGGTGCATGACACGAGGGTAAGGGCAGGAGAGATCCTTGCAAGGGAATATCCTGTAGATGCCGATGTTGTTGTGGGCGTTCCGGATTCCGGACTCGATGCCGCGATAGGCTATTCCAGAAGGAGCGGCATCCCCTATGAGATCGGCCTGGTCAAGAATAAATATGTGGGCAGAAGCTTCATAGCTCCTTCACAGGACCAGAGGACCGATACGGTGCGTATCAAGCTGAGCCCTGTCAGAAGCGTCCTTGAGGGAAAAAGGGTCGTTCTGATCGATGATTCCATAGTCCGCGGAACCACGAGCAAAAGGATAATAAATATTCTCAGAGATGCGGGAGCCAGCAAGATCCATCTTCGTATATCATCACCGCCGTTCAGACATCCGTGCTTTTATGGTGTTGACATAGATTCGGAAGATAAGCTTATTGCCAATCACCATACTCCCGCAGAGATAGCTGCACTTACCGGCGCGGATTCCATAGGCTTTCTTCCTATAGAAAGTCTTCAGGAGATGAGCGGATGCAGTACCTTCTGCAGTGCATGCTTTGACGGGGATTATCCGACTAAGATCCCGTCCGATCCAAGGAAAGACAGATTTGAGAAGAAACTTTCGGAGGCCGTAAGATGATCTATAAGGGAAAGCCAAGAAAACTGATAATGGAAGACGGAAGCGTGTTTTTGGGAACAGGCTTTGGAGAAGACAGCTGTGACCGGGTCTGTGAGCTGGTGTTTAATACATCTCCCGTCGGGTATCAGGAGATAATGTCAGATCCTTCATATACCGATCAGTTTGTTACAATGGCCTATCCTCTTATAGGAAATTACGGCATCAACCGTGATGATTACGAGACCAAGCATCCGACCATCGGAGGCTTTGTGGTAAGAGATTATAACGATCAGCCCTCCAATTTCAGGAGCTGTAAATCTTTTTCCGATACTCTTAAGGAACTCGGGATTCCCGGTATCACAGGCGTGGATACCAGACAGATAGTGCGAAGGATAAGGGATGTTGGTACAGGAAAAGCACTGATCACAGGCGCTGGCACATCTTTGGAGGATGGACTTAAGATAATCGCAGAGACAGAGCTTAAGCCCGATGCAGTTTCGAGAGTTAGCAGGAAGCTGATAGAGAACTACATCACTGTCGGGGCGAAATATCACATTGCCGCAATTGATTTCGGAATGAAGGAAAATATTCTGAGATCATTCATTGAAAAGGGCTGTAGTGTTACTGTATTTCCCTGGAATGCGAAGGCTGAAGATGTTGAAGCCGTAAGGCCGGACGGGATCTTCCTTTCAAACGGCCCCGGAGATCCGGAGGATGTTAAGGAAGCGATAGAGCTTGTCAGGACACTTCGCGGTAAATATCCGATCTTCGGAATATGTCTCGGACATCAGATAATCTCTCTTGCATGCGGAGCTAAGACCTACAAATTAAAATTCGGACACAGAGGAGGCAACCATCCGGTTAAGGAGCTTGAGACCGGAAGAACCGATATCACCTCTCAGAACCATTCATATGCTGTGGACGAAAATTCACTTGAAGGAACCGGTCTTACGGTAACACACAGGAATCTTCTTGACGGGACCGTCGAGGGCGTAAGGTGTGAAGCGGACAGGATATTCAGTGTCCAGTATCATCCTGAAAGCTGCCCCGGACCTCATGATGCCTCATATCTTTTTGACAGATTCTTAAGTCTTATGGATAAGTGACACTGTTGTCATGTTAATGTGACCGGTGTAGCGGATAATGATATCACTTACAGAATGTGACGTTAAGTGATAGTAAAGGATGACAGACGATCAAGAAATGCTGTAAACGGAAGGTGTAAGAAATGCCTAAGAGAACAGATATTAACAAGATACTGGTGATAGGCTCCGGCCCTATTGTGATAGGACAGGCTGCGGAATTCGACTATGCCGGAACCCAGGCCTGCCTTGCTCTAAAGGAAGAGGGATATGAGGTCATCCTCTGCAATTCAAATCCTGCGACGATAATGACTGATAAGTCGGTTGCTGACAGGGTTTATATGGAGCCTCTTAACCTTGAATATGTTGCGAGGATCATAAGGACCGAAAGACCTGATGCGATCCTTCCCGGTATCGGCGGACAGACCGGTCTTAATCTCGCGATGCAGCTGGAAAAGAAAGGCATACTTGCAGAATGCAGATGCGAGCTTCTCGGAACCGATTCTGCCAGCATAGAGATGGCCGAAGACAGGGAAGAGTTCAAGGAGCTGTGCGAGAGGATAGGGGAGCCTGTTCTTCCATCCATCGTAGTTCATAGTATAGATGAAGGAAAAAAGGCAGCTGAGGAGATAGGATACCCCGTTGTTCTCCGTCCCGCATTTACTCTCGGAGGAACAGGCGGCGGATTTGCGGATAATGAAGAAGAGCTTGTCACTCTTCTTGAGGCCGGACTTGAGCTTTCTCCCGTACATGAGGTACTTGTTGAAAAGAGCGTAAAGGGATACAAGGAGATCGAGTATGAGGTGATCCGTGATGCGAGTGATACGGCTATCACCGTATGTAATATGGAAAACCTTGACCCGGTAGGTATCCATACCGGCGATTCGATAGTTGTATGTCCCTCGCAGACACTGACCGATAAAGAGTATCACATGCTCCGTGATTCGGCTCTTAAGCTCATAAGAGCGCTTAAGGTCTGCGGAGGATGTAATGTCCAGTTCGCACTGGATCCAAGATCATTCAAATATTATCTTATAGAGGTTAATCCCAGAGTATCGAGATCTTCAGCTCTTGCCTCCAAGGCATCCGGATATCCGATTGCGAGAGTCTCTGCCAAGATAAGCGTCGGATATAATCTTGAAGAGATACAGCTTGCCAATACTCCCGCATGCTTTGAGCCTGCGCTTGATTATATAGTTACCAAGATGCCCAGGTTCCCGTTTGATAAGTTCACCGACGCGAACCAGAGCCTCGGAACGCAGATGAAGGCTACCGGTGAGACCATGAGTATCGGAAGATGCTTTGAAGAGAGTCTTCTGAAAGCTGTAAGGAGCCTTGAATGCGGCGCATATCACCTGTATATGCCCAAGTTCACCGATATGAGCGATGAGCAGCTCTGGGAGCCTGTAATGAAGATGACGGGTGACCGTATATTTGCGATCGCCGAGCTCCTTCGCCGCAGGGTCAGCCCGGAGGAAATCTCCTCAAAAACCGGAATAGATATGTTCTTCCTTGATAAGATCTACAATATCATCGAGGAAGAAAGCATCCTTTACGAGCATAAGAACGATCCCAAAGCGCTAAGGGATGCAAAGCGCATGGGCTTTTCGGATGTTGAGATCGCGGCTTTGTGGGAAGTTTCCGAGATGGATGTCTTTGAACTCAGAAAGAAGGAGAAGATATTCCCCATCTACAAGATGATCGATACATGCGCCTCAGAGTTCGAAAGCTATGTTCCGTATTTTTACTCAACATATGAAGGCGAGAATGAGTCGGTAGTATCGGACAAGCCTAAGGTAATAGTTCTGGGGGCGGGACCCATAAGGATAGGACAGGGCGTTGAATTTGATTATTCAACCGTTCATGCAGTCAAGACCATTAAAGAATCGGGCTATGAAGCGATCGTCATAAACAACAATCCGGAGACCGTTTCAACAGATTATACAACCTCTGATAAGCTGTATTTTGAGCCTCTCTGTGTAGAGGATGTAATGAATATTATCGAGCTTGAAAAGCCTGAGGGAGTTGTTGCTACTTTAGGCGGACAGACTGCGGTCAATCTTGCGGAGCCTCTTCATAAACGAGGGGTAAAACTGATCGGAACAGACTGTGATGCAATTGCCCGTGCCGAAGACAGGGATCTTTTCGAGAAGCTTCTTGAGGATCTTGAAATCCCAGAGCCCAAGGGACTTGCGGTAACTTCGATAGAGGACGGGGTCAGGGCAGCGGAATCCATCGGATATCCCGTGCTGGTAAGGCCCAGTTTTGTCCTTGGCGGAAGAGCGATGCAGATAGTTTCCAAGGAAAAGGATTTAAGACATTATCTTCAGACCGCCGTTGAGATCGATGAGGACAGACCTGTGCTTGTAGACAGATATATAAGCGGCAAGGAACTTGAGGTCGATGCTATATGCGACGGCAGCGATGTATTTATCCCCGGGATCATGGAGCTTGTGGAGAGGACCGGAATCCATTCGGGCGACTCAATAAGCGTATATCCTACCTTCAGTGTTCCTGAAAAGGTTAAGGAAACAATAAAGGATTATACGAAAAGACTTGGCATCGGTATCGGCATCAGGGGGCTTTTCAACATACAGTTCATATGCGATAAGAACAATGATGTATTTATCATAGAGGTCAATCCCAGATCTTCAAGAACTGTTCCTTTCCTTTCCAAGGCGACCGGATTTGCACTTCCGGACATCGCAACAAGAGTAAGCCTCGGAATATCCCTAAGGGATCAGGGGATCACGGATCTGGAGCCTGCTCCAAAGGATATGTGGTTTGTCAAGGCGCCGGTTTTCTCCTTCTCGAAGCTTTCGGGAATGGATGCATATCTGTCCCCTGAGATGAAATCGACAGGTGAGGCCATAGGATATGACAAGCAGCTCCATCGTGCGATGTATAAGGCTCTTGTAGCGTCCGGCATCAGGCTTCAGAATTATGGAACTGTCACCTTCACTCTTGCGGATGAAGACAAGGAAGAAGCACTTCCACTTGCAAAGAGATTCTATGACATGGGCTTTAATATAGAGGCTACCACCATGACGGCTCTGTATTTCAAGGATCATGGTATCAGATGCAGGCTCCGCCATAAGCTGAGCGAAGGAAGCACCGAGATCCTGGATTCCATAAGCGCAGGATATGTAAGCTATGTCATCAATACAAGAGCGATCCTTTCGGGAGTGCATTACGAGGATGGCGTTGCCATAAGAAAATGCGCCAGTGAACACAGAGTCACAACATTTACTTCCCTCGATACCGTAAGAGTTCTTCTGGATGTACTTGAAGAGATGACTATAGGCGTAAGTCATCTTTAAGGTGCGGTGATAGGCTGGAGGTAGTGCGAAATATCCTGATGCTGCCCCGGCCCGGGAAGATTATTAAAATATGCATTGTTTAAGGGTCTTTTTCAGCGTGTTCGTTGAAAACAGGCCCTTTTTATCGTATATTGAAGTAGTATTTTTGTAATTTTTCATAGTGCTCCTTTGGAGGAAATCATAAATGGCTGACTGGATCATAGTTGTTGATGACGATACCAGTAATCTTAAAATGGCGGGTCACATCCTGAGCAGGGCTAATATGCGTGTTACGGCGCTCAAGTCCGGACAGGCTTTGCTTGATTATGTTAAGGATAAGGGCATGCCGGATCTTATTCTTCTTGATATCAACATGCCCGGAATGGACGGCTTTGAGACCCTGATGAAGCTCAGGAGCTATGAGACTGAAGCGGGATTTGAAGAGGTTCCCGTAATATTTCTTACCGCGGATGATAATGCCGATACCGAGACAATGGGATTCGAGGTGGGCGTTTCCGATTATATCAAGAAGCCCTTTGATCCCGCGGTTCTTCTCAGGAGGATCAGCAACATCCTGTCAAAGCAGGAGAAGATGCTCAATCTGAAGGTTGAGGCTACAAGGGACAAGCTTACGGGATTTCTTAACAAGATGTCCGGCAAGCATGAATTTACCAATCTGTGTGCATCCAAGCGCGGTGCACTTCTTATGATCGATCTGGACTCCTTCAAGCTTGTAAATGATATTTACGGACATGATATGGGAGACCGGATCCTTGAGGCTTTTTCGGCGATCATGTCGGAGGCGATCCCCGCAGGCGGTGTGTGCGCCAGAATGGGCGGGGATGAATTTGAAGCATTTCTTCCGGAGGTTACCGATGAGAGGATAATCACCGCTCTGTCAGATACTCTTAATTCAAAGCTCCTTGAAGAAGCCAGGAAACTCATGGGTGAGGGAATGGAGATCCCGCTGGGATGCTCTGTCGGCGCCTGCACGGTCCCTAAGTTTGGAAGGGAGTATGATGACCTGACAAAGCTTGCGGACAAGGCACTCTACAAGGTCAAGAAGCAGGGAAAGCACGGATGTATAATGTACAGTCCGGCAATCTTTGATGATGAGGACGATTCACAGGATGTGGGGATCGAAGCGGTCACTAAGATCTTAGAAGAGCGGTCGATTCCAAATGCAGCGCTCTGCCTTGATAAGGATTCCTTTGCTTATGTATATCGCTACATCATGCGATATATAAGCAGGAACCAGAGAACGGCCTGCAACGTGCTGATAAATCTGAGCTCTGACGAGGATGATGAGACTTTCGCAAGACTGAGTGATGAATTCGGTGAACATATCGGAGGATCTCTTCGCAAATCCGACCTTTTTATGAGGACCAGATCCAGCAGGTATTTTATCATGCTGTCGGATGTGCGTGAAGAATCTGCCGAGAAGGTTGTGACAAGCCTTATAAATTCATGGCGCGAGCATCACGGCGATATTCTTAAGATTGCCTATGAACTCGAGTTTATAGGACTTGAGAAAAAGAAGGTAAGATCTACGGATGAGGTCAGGATCGTTGTGGTGGATGACGATGTTGCCAATCTTCAGATGGCAGGACATATCCTGAGTAAGGCCGGATACTATGTTACGGCACTAAAATCCGGACAGGCGCTTATCGATCATCTCGATAAGCATATTCCGGATGCAATCCTTCTCGATATCAATATGCCGGGAATGGACGGCTTTGAGACCATCAAAAAACTCAATTCAATGGAAAGGGAAATTTCCGATATTCCTGTCATTTTCCTTACAGCCGATGAAAGTGAAGAGGCTGAGCGTGACGGACTTGCACTTGGTGCAATGGACTTCATCAAAAAGCCGTTTGTGCCTGAAGTGCTGCTGCTGAGAGTGCGCCATATAGTTGAACTCGTAAGACTGCAGAGATCTCTCAGCAATCAGGTTGAAAAGAAGACGAGAGAAAATAAAAATCTCTTCCTCCATGTTGTTCAGGCTCTCGCGGAGGCGATCGATACCAAAGACAGCTACACAAACGGACATTCCGCGCGTGTTGCCAAGTATTCAAGAGAGATAGCAAGAAGACATGGCTACAGGGATAAGCAGCTGGATGACATATATATAATCGGACTTCTTCATGATCTGGGTAAGATCATGATTCCGGATGAGATCATTAACAAGCCAAGCAAGCTTACCGATGAGGAGTATGCGATCATAAAGAGTCATCCCGTTTATGGGGCAAGGATCCTTGAGAACATAAAAGAGATGCCATCTCTTGCCATAGGAGCCAAGTGGCATCACGAAAGATATGCGGGCGGAGGATATCCGGACGGTCTGATGGGAGAGGATATCCCGGAGGAAGCAAGAATCATCGCCGTAGCCGATGCATATGATGCGATGAGCAGCAGGCGAAGCTACAGAAGCGTTCTTCCCCAGGATGTTGTAAGGGATGAGATAGAGAAGGGAAAGGGCATACAATTTGATCCGGAATTTGCGGATATCATGCTTCGTATGATAGACGAAGATCCGGAATATTCAATGTGCGATCACAGCGAAGGCTGAAACACAGCGTTAGGGGTATGACAGACTTTTTGCGAGAGGGTGGATAAAATGGGGCAGGACAGAGACGGAAAAGAGGTATTTGATGCCGCGCATATGGTGATACTCATATGCTTCACGGTTCTTTCGGTAATACTGATCATGGAATCATTGCTCCTTTCCTGGGAAAAGTGGGCGATAATCCTTATTCTTGCCGGGATTGCTCTTGCGTGGACTATGCATGTACAGCAGACGCTCCCGCCGAATGCCAGACTCTGGGTGTATTCGGTTCTGATGATGATCATTTATTTCTATTACGCTACGCATCTTACCAGTACCTTCGATGCTGCCCTGATCATGGTACTTGTGATCATGATCTTTACCATGACCGGAATGAAATCTCTCAACTGGCTGTGCCAGTGTACATATTATGCTGCATTTGCTTTTGATATATTTACCTTGATTGGACAGGGCGAGACCTTCGACAGTCTTATGATCTCGAGGGCGGCCATGCATGTGATCGTTGTTACCATAGCAGGATGGGTCGGAAGGATAATTATCGATAACTGGTCAAGAGTTCTGGGTAAATCCAGGGTTGAAATAGAGGAACTCCGAAATGCAACAGAAAGACTTGATAATTTCCTTGCCAATGTATCCCATGAGATAAGGACACCCGTCAATGCCGTAATGGGTCTTTCGGCTGTGCTTGAAAAAGAAGAACTGCCTGAAACTGTCATTGGAAATATTAAAGCCATATCCGGAGCCGGTCATAGAGTTTCTGAACAGATCGGCGATATTCTTGATTTCACTGAGATCGATATGGGTAAGCTCACGGTCACACGTGAGACCTATATGATCAATTCTCTTGTCAATGATCTTCTTGTCCAGCTTTCATTTACCGAAGATTACGGTCTTGAGCTTGTCATCGATATGGATCCTTTGATCCCTGCTTCCCTGGTGGGAGATGCAAGCAAGATCAAGAAGATCCTGTGGCATCTTATCAGTAACGGATATAAATTTACCAGAGCGGGCGGTGTCTACGTTCATATTTATCCGGTAAAAAGAGATTATGGCATCAATCTTGTTCTTGAAGTGACCGATACCGGAGTCGGAATGAGTGATGCTGAAATAGAACGTGCTTATGAAAAGTTCTATCAGTCTGATTCCGGCAAGACCAGGACTGCCGGAGGACTCGGGCTCGGAATACCTATAGTA
Source organism: uncultured Lachnospiraceae bacterium (assembly GCA_946531495.1). Taxonomy (GTDB): domain Bacteria; phylum Bacillota; class Clostridia; order Lachnospirales; family Lachnospiraceae; genus AC2028. Next base: position 11,609 of record CAMNAQ010000004.1, read on the forward strand.
AACGGTTTTACCAAGGCCATGGGGGGAGTCCTTGCCATTGAAAGCGATGAAGATGAAGGTACCACAGTCAGAGTCAGCATTCCTCAGGAGGTTGACGATGCTTCACCGTGCATATCCGTTAAGGATAGGGAAAATTGCATAGTTGTAGGTTATCTCGGTTTCATGACCACGGGACATCAGGGTGTCAGGGAATTCTACATGAAAGAGATCACCAATATTGCCAAGGGACTCGGTGTGGCTTTTAAGAGGGTTCAGTCAAGAGATGAACTTGAGAGGATCATCGCCTCGGAAAAGGTCACCCATGTATTCATAGGAACCGGAGAATACCTTGAGAACAGGGACTATATCGATCAGATCGCGCAGGAGATGAATGTTGCAGTAGTTACCGATATTGATTTCCATGGTGAGGTGGGGCACAGCGTATCCCTGCTTCCGAAGCCTTTTTACGGCGGACAGATTGCCAATTTCCTCAATCACGCTTTTGACGGTGCCAATGCAAATGCTGATGAGAGGATGACATGTCCCGGACTTAAGGTTCTGGTTGTTGATGATGAACCCATGAACCTGCTTGTTGCAAGGGGTATATTTGAAACTTACGGAATGATAGTTTCCACCGCATCCGGCGGACGCGAGGCTATCGAGATGTGCTCGAACGAAGACTACGGTATTGTCTTTATGGATCATATGATGCCGGAGATGGATGGCGTTGAGGCGATGAAGAGGATCAGACTTAATGCCTCCAGAATGCGTAAGGAAATATGTATTGTCGCGCTTACCGCAAATGCCATCAGCTCTGCGAAGGAAATGTTCATGTCTGAGGGCTTTGACGGATTTATCCCCAAGCCCATAGAGATAACCGAATTCGAGAGGGTTCTCAAGAGGGTTCTTCCCAAGTCAGCCATTGTGTATGAGAGAGTTGCAGCTGAAGAAGGACATGCTTCCGGGACTGCTCCTGCTAAGGGCAGTGTTATAACCGCGGGCCTGAATGTAAAGAAGGATGCTCCCGAATTGCAGTCAGGTAAATACAGTACACTTACTAAATGCGGAGTTGATATCTCGCAGGGACTCAGATACTGCAATAATGACGAGGAATTTTACTGCCAGCTTCTTAAGGAGTATGCAAAAAATCCCGCCGACAGGATCCGGGAGCTTAAGACTCTTTACGATATGGAGAACTGGCATGATTATTCCATCAAGGTGCATGCAATAAAGAGCACCTCAAAGATGATAGGTGCAATGACTGTTTCGGATATGGCAAAACAGCTTGAGACTTTGTCCAAAAAAGAAGACGAACCCGAAGTGAGAAAACTTCATCCTGTTTTCCTTCCCGCATATGAAGAACTTCTCCGTGCCATATGCGAATCCATGGGAATTGAGATAAAGGCTGAAGCCGGGGAAGAATCGTCTGCCAGCAGCGAGGAAGATGTTCTTGAATTTGTACCGGATGATGCGGAAGTGCTTGAGTTTACCCCGGAGGACGAATCATGAGAGACCGGATCAGAAAATACTATGAAGAGATGATCAGCCCGGGAAGAACCTTTCAGGAAAAAGCGTTCCTGATCCTTACATGTTTTGCCCAGATTGCCGTTCTTCTGGTCATGATCGGTGATATGGTCATCGGAGATAATGTTGTTGAGATAGCAACTCTCGGCGGAGCTTTCATATTATCTTTTCCGATAATGTATCTTGCCATGAGGAAAAGGAGAACCGATATCGGTGCGATACTGGTCACTTTTGCTGTGGTTTTTGTAGTGCTTCCCATATCCTATTTCTTCGGAGGAGGGATCACCGGCGGAGCGGATCTCTGGTTTACGTTTTCCTATCTGTATGTGGGACTTATCCTCATAGGTAATATGAGAAAGATCATGCTTGCTCTTCTGACTGTCATGGTAGTTGGAATGTATGCGATAGATTATCTTAATCCCACGCTTCTGGTAAGGCATACCAGAAAGATGATGATACTTGATTCCGCGGTTTCGGCGATACTTGTCGGATTCATTGTTTATTTCATGGTTTATCTCCTTAATAAGATGTTCCAGTGGGAGAATGACAGGACTGTAAAGCAGGCAATGGAGATTGAAGAGCTTAATAAGGCTCAGAACAGGTTTTTCTCCAGCATGAGTCATGAGATACGTACTCCCATCAATACCATAATCGGACTTAACGAGATGATACTCAGGGAGGATGATATATCCGATGAGGTTGCGGATGACGCGAGAAATATAAGGTCCGCATCCAAGATCCTTCTGTCGCTTATAAACGATATTCTTGATATGTCCAAGATCGAATCCGGTAAGATGGATATCGTCAGTGTGCCATATGATGTTGGGGCAATGCTTTCCGAGATCGTGAACATGATCTGGGTGAGGGCTGATGAAAAAGGACTTAAATTCACTCTTGATGTGGATCCCGGTCTCCCGGCATCCCTTGTTTCCGATGAGGTCCGTATAAAGCAGATCCTCATCAATCTTCTCAATAATGCGGTCAAGTATACACAGGAAGGATCGGTAACACTGTCTATCCACTGTCGAAAGACGGAAAAGAGCAAGGTTCTTGTGACCTATTCTGTTGAAGATACGGGCATGGGTATCCGTAAAGAGAGTATCCCTTATCTTTTCGATGCGTTCAGACGTGAGGATGAAAGAAAGAACAGATATATCGAGGGAACCGGCCTGGGGCTTTCAATAGTCAAACAGCTGGTGGATCTTCTCGGAGGAGAGATCTCCGTTAACAGTATCTACACAAAGGGTTCCACATTTGTCTTTACCCTCGAACAGGAAATTTCGGATGAGAGAGCTCTCGGTAAGTATGAGCCCGGAAAATACAGAGACAATAAAAGGAGCGATTACCATCAGTCTTTTGAAGCTCCCAAGGCCAAGGTACTCATAGTTGATGACAACTCTGCCAATCTTCTTGTTGCCGCAAAGCTGTTAAGAAACACAAAGGTTCAGGTCAAGACCGTACTTAGCGGTGAGGAAGCTCTCAAAGAGACGGCAACAGATCATTACAATGTTATCCTTATGGACCATATGATGCCCGGGATGGACGGAATACAGTGTCTGCATGCACTAAGGGAGCAGTCCGGCGGACTTTGCAAGGATACACCGGTTATTGCACTTACCGCAAATTCCGGTGCCGAGAATCAGGCTATGTACAGGAGGGAGGGGTTTGACGGATATCTTCTCAAACCGGTAGAATCCTCGGAACTTGAAAAGACCCTTTTGGAATTCCTGCCGGTGGATCTTGTCCAAAGGAACGATGATGAAAATACAAGATTCGAGTCGGATGTTATAGTAAGACAAATGCGGAAGAAGATTCCTGTTCTTATCACCACCGACAGTATAAGCGATCTTCCCAAGAGTCTGTCCCGTTCTCTTAAGATCCCGGTGCTTCCGTATAAGGTATATACAGACAAAGCGGTCTTTTCTGACGGCATAGAGGCAGAGGGAGATGTAGTACTTAAATATCTCGGTAAAAATGATGCTCTTGCACGAAGTGAAGCACCTGAGCCGGCGGAATATGAAGCCTTCTTTGCCGAACAGCTTTCGTATGCCCAGCACATAATCCATATAGCGCTTGCCAAGAATGCAAGTAAGGGATATGCCAATGCAAGCGAAGCGGCTCTTTCATTCTACAATGTTAAGGTTTTTGATTCGGGATCGCTTTCAAGCGGAACAGGGATCATAACCATGGCAGCCAAGGCAATGGTTGAAGGCGGACAGACCGACACGGATGTCATAATCAGTGCGTTGGAAAAGCTCAGACCGAAGGTGAATACCAGCTTCATAATGGATACAACAGAGTATCTTTACCGCGGCGGTAGAATGACGGAGACAATTTACAAGATCTGTAATGCATTTCTTCTTCATCCTGTGATAGAACTTAAAAAGAGTTCGATGGGAGTCGGGGGGATAATCATCGGAAACCGTGCAAGATACAGGAGACGCTATATAGAGAAGACTCTTAAGAATCCTTCCGAGATAGATACATCGGTTCTCTTCATCACATATGTAGGGATGAAGAAGTCCGAGATTGAAGCTATCAGGGATGAGGTTCTTAAGATCGTACCATTTGAAAAGGTATATCTTCAGAAGGCCACCACCGCAATATCCGTAAACTGCGGTCCGGGAACATTCGGTTTGCTATTTACGAGGAAATGATATGGGAATACCCTATTTTGACATTGCTGCTCTCCCGATTTTTTTTCTTATATTCTGGACGATAATACTTCGCAAGATGACAAGCGGAAGATGTAATGTTTTGTATCTTGCCGTGATCGTTTTGTCCATTATCGCAGATACCAGCGAGATCATCGAAAAGCTCATAACCTATTACTGTGTCCCACTGTCCCATGATCAGATCAATATAGTCAGATTTTTTAATTATCTGTATTACGTGACGCGTAATGCCGTCAATCTTTCATATCTGTTCTTTATAATCGCGATCACGAGGACCTGGTACAGGATAGGATCGTTATGGAAAAAATTCCTTATATGTCTTCCATATATCTGGATCCTGTGTGCGCTTGCTTACAATATTCCCACTTCATACGTCTTTTCCGTTACGGCGGAGCATGGATATCAGAGAGGTGCAGGCGTTGTATTTACCTATACATTTGCCTTCATTTACCTTATGTTCGGCGTGACGTATCTTCTCAAATACCGGAAGACCATAGACATCGGCACCTGGGTTGCATTGATGTCCATGTATTTTTGTAATTTCATAGCGGTCATCATACAGATGATAGTCTGGGGTATCCAGATAGAGTCCTTTGCAACATCGCTGACCCTGTTTTTCGTCATTGTATTTGTTCAGAGGCCGGAGAAAAAGGTGGATCTGAGCACCGGGCTTCCCGGATATCAGTCATTCCGCGAGGAGATCGGTAAGATCAAGGCTACGGGACATGATGTGAAGATAATGATAATCACCATGAAAAATGCCGTAGAAATGAACAGGTATCTGGGCGAAAAACAGTATTTTGAATATATCTATTCGATAGCTGAACTCATAAAGAACTATGCAAGAAAAGAAAAAGTCGTTTATGAGCTGTATTTTGAACACCCGGGGATCTTCTATATAATCCTCGAGGATAAGGATTATAACCCTATCCAGGCTGTTGCGGAGCTTAGGGATCTTGTAAGAAAGAAAAATACGGATATAGTAAGAAAGGGCGCATCTCCCGATCTGAGTGTGGTTACGGCGGTATTTCCTGAGGAGATCTCCACCCCTGAAGAGCTCTTTGATTTCGGACATAATTACGTGAGATTTTCCGGCGTGGACAAGAAATTTACAAGAGCCTCCGCCATCATCTCCGAAAAATCCTATCAGATTGAGACTCATATCGGAGAGATACTTCAGGAGGCTATTGAGAGATCGACTCTTAAGGTTGTATTCCACCCGGTATGGTCTGTTGCGGAAAAAAGATATATATGTGCCGAAGCCGGTATAGAGCTTAAGAATGAAAAGTATGGGGAAATCGATTCGACACTGCTTGACTTTGCGGCAAATGAAAAAGGGATGGGCATGGTACTTGGAGATTATATCCTGGATAAGGCCTTTGCTTATGCGACCGAGAGCAATCTTTCCCTTTTCGGATATTCATATGTCGTGATAGGTCTGTCGGTATCGCAGTGCATGCAGGTCAGTCTTACCGACCGTATCTGGGAATGCAGAGAAAAATACGGTGTCCATCCCGAGCAGGTCTGCTTTGCCATCAAAGAATCCGTATATGAGAACATGAGCACGGTTTTTGAAGAAAACATCAGAAAGCTTTCAATGCAGGGCTATCACATAGGACTGGACGGTTTTGGAAAGGGATATTTGAATATCAGGAACATCGTAGAATTTCCGATCGAGTCGGTGCGTATTGACGAAGAGTTATTATCCATGGCGTCCGATGAAAAGGGCAGAGCCATGCTCGAGGGATGCATCGGAATGCTCAGGGGTATCCCTCTTAAGGTCATTGCGGGAGGTGCAGATGACAAGGAGACTGCAGACATGCTGATTGGCATGGGCTGCGATATGATCCAGGGAGAATATATCCCCGGAAGTCAGGAGTGATCATATGTTTTGGGATAAACTTTTTAAGTCTAAAGCAGCATCCGAAATGGACCGTATAATCTCCCGGATAGATATGAACATGTCCAATAACTATAAGGATGCCGCGCAGATGAATTTTGCCGAGCTTGAAAAGTTCTTTGAAGAGGCTGCAGGTAAGAACGGCCTGAAGCCTTCGGAAAAGGAAAGCTACGGCATTGCGATCGATGAATACAGGGCAAAGCTGAAGGGGTATTCACACAAGGATCAGAAGCCTTACTGGCATTGAGAAATGCCCCCCTGATATGGTATTATAAAGAGTGGCTTTTGAAGTGGATTTTTGATCGGACAACAGACAGATTCGAAGGAGGCCGGATATGAAAGTGAAGAGAATAGGTATGCTTACCAGCGGCGGAGACTGCCAGGCACTGAATGCGGCAATGAGAGGCGTGGTAAAGACTCTTGCCCACAGCGGACAGAAGGTTGAGATCTACGGATTCATTGACGGATACAAGGGACTCATATACGGAGACTTCCGTATGCTCACGGGATCCGACTTTTCCGGAATCCTGACAAAGGGCGGAACGATCCTCGGATCATCGCGCACTCCGTTCAAGACCATAACCGAGCCTGACGAGAACGGACTTGATAAGGTTGACGCCATGAAGCAGAACTATTACAAACTCAGGCTCGACTGTCTGGTTGTCCTCGGCGGAAACGGATCCCATAAGACGGCAAATCTCCTCAGCGAGGAGGGACTCAATATAGTCACTCTTCCCAAGACGATAGATAATGATCTCTGGGGAACCGATATGACCTTCGGATTCCAGAGCGCGGTTGATATTGCAACCGCGGCCATTGACTGCATACATACAACCGCGGCATCCCACGGAAGAGTATTCATAGTCGAGGTCATGGGACATAAGGTCGGATGGCTGACGCTTAATGCCGGAATGGCCGGAGGTGCCGATATCATTCTGCTTCCCGAGATACCTTACGATATAGACAAGGTTGTGGATAAGATCGAGGAAAGGGAAAAGGCCGGCAGCAAATTCACCATTATAGCCGTGGCCGAAGGCGCTATATCAAAGGAAAAGGCTGCCATGTCCAAAAAGGACCGCAAGAAGGCAGACGAAAAATCCAAGTACCCTTCCGTTTCATATGAGATAGCTGATCAGATACTCGAGAAGACCGGACGCGAGGTCAGGGTCACCGTACCCGGTCATACACAGCGAGGCGGAAGCCCCTGCCCTTACGACAGGGTATTTGCAACAAGGCTGGGCGCAGAAGCCGGAGAACTGATACTTAAGAATGAGTACGGATTCATGGTGGGCTACAGAAATCGTGAGATAGTCAAGGTGCCTCTTGATGAGGTTGCCGGAAAACTCAAATATCTGGATCCCGATGCTACCATCATCAAGGAAGCAAAGCTTACCGGAATCTGTTTCGGAGATTGATAAATGTCTTACACAGCTCTATACAGAAAATTCAGGCCCTCCGATCTGTCACAGGTCAGGGGGCAGGATCATATAGTAACCACTTTGCGCAACCAGCTTTTGAACGAAAGAGTGGGGCATGCGTATCTTTTTACGGGGACCAGGGGAACAGGTAAGACCACCATCGCCAAGATAATGGCAAGAGCGGTCAACTGCGAGCATCCGACCGAAAACGGACCGTGCGGAGTATGCGATTCCTGCAAGGCCATCGCTGACGGTTCCTCATTAAACGTATTTGAGATAGACGCTGCATCCAATACAGGTGTCGATAATGTAAGGGTGATAATCGACGGAGTTAATTACCGTCCTACCCTGGGAAAATACAAGGTCTATATAATCGACGAGGTTCATATGCTGTCTGAGTCTGCATTTAATGCACTTCTCAAGACACTTGAAGAGCCTCCCGAGTGGGCAATGTTCATCCTGGCGACGACGGAGGTTCATAAGCTTCCGGCAACGATCCTTTCAAGATGTCAGAGATACGATTTCAGAAGGATCAAAATTGAGACCATAGTTTCCAGAATGCAGGAGCTGATGGAGGCGGAAGGGCGAGAGGCGGACGAAAGAGCTCTCAGATATATTGCGAGAAAAGCGGACGGATCAATGAGAGATGCGCTTTCGCTCCTGGATCAGGCGATAGCCTTTCAGTCTGAGGGAGTGCTTTCCTATGACAAGACTCTTGAAGTCCTTGGTGCTGTTGATACGGAGGTTTTCAGCAGGCTGTACCGCGGCATCATAAACCGTGATACTCTAGGATGCGTTAAGGTTATTGATGACATGACCATGCAGGGCAAGGAATTGTCCCAGTTTATCACGGATTTTGCCTGGTATCTGAGAAATATAATGCTGATTGTCGCATCACCCGATGCGGCATCAATGATCGATATATCAAGCGAGAATATGGCCAGGCTGAAGGATGACGCAGCGGTTTCCGAGCTTGATACGGTCATCAGGTACATAAGGGTATTTTCCGAGCTGGCGGGTCAGATCAAATATGCAGCCCAGAAGAGGGTATATGTCGAGATAGCATTTATCAGGTGCTGTGAGCCCAGAATGGCGATCAAGGATCCGGAATCTCTGACAGACAGGGTTGCAGCACTCGAAAAGAGGCTCGAAGAAGGAAATTTTAATTTTGTCCCTCATGCGGGTCCGGGAGATGAACAGGCTCCGGTGATCAGGAGCGATGTCAAAATGGCAGAGGCTCCCAAGGCGGTTCCGGATGATATAAGGAAGCTCATTCAGAACTGGCCGAAGGTTTTATCGGACTGCGGATCGGATACATTTGCACTTAAGGTATGCAAGCCGGTCCTTGGTGATGACGGAAAGCTCATCATCTATTATCCGAAGGGGGACATGAATGCGAGACTCATGAATAATGAGGATCAGCGGAAGGACCTTGAGATCATATTCGAAAATCATGTGGGGGCCAGGGTTGATTTTTCCGTAAAGGAAGCCGAAAGCGGCGACATGTTCGAGAGCGGTCTGTATGATCTCAGAAATATCGTAAAACCGGGTACTATGAATATAGAAATAGAAACTGAAGAAGATACGGAGGAGATTTAAATGGCAAAACACGGCGGATTTCCCGGAGGCGGAATGCCCGGAAATATGGCCAATCTGATGAAGCAGGCACAGCGTATGCAGCGTCAGATGGAGGAAGGAAGAAAGGAACTCGAGAGCAAGGAGTTTTCAGGCACTGCCGGAGGCGGAGCCGTTGAGGTTACGATCAACGGAAAAAGAGACGTTCTTTCCATAAAGCTGGATAAGGATATCGTAGATCCCGATGATGTTGAAACACTTCAGGAGTCCATTCTTGCTGCCATAAGAGATGCAATGGATAAGGCAGATGCAGCAGGCGAGGAGATCATGGGCGGTCTTAACGGAATGCCTGCCGGATTATTCTGATGGAACTATACAGCGGATATGTAAACAGGCTTGTCTCCGAACTGGCATCACTTCCCGGAATAGGGGATAAATCAGCTCAGAGGCTTGCTTTTCATATGATCAATATGCCGCCCGAGAAGATACAGCGCCTTGCGGATACCATGATCGAAGCAAGGAGCAGGGTTAAGTATTGCTCCGGCTGCTATACCCTTACGGATAATGATATCTGTCCGGTATGCTCAGATACTTCAAGAGATCATTCGGTCATAATGGTTGTGGAGGATACAAGGGATATGGCTGCATATGAAAAAACCGGAAAATATACCGGTGTTTATCACGTGCTCCATGGAGCGATCGCACCGATGCTCGGAGTGGGACCGTCCGACATTAAGATAAAGGAGCTGGTGGCAAGATGCTCCGGAGACGGTGATCCGGTGAGTGAGGTCATACTTGCGACCAATTCCAGTATTGAGGGTGAAACTACTGCGATGTATATCAGCAAGCTCATAAAGCCCCTCGGCGTAAAGGTTACCAGGATCGCCAGCGGAGTTCCCGTAGGCGGAGATCTGGAATATATTGATGAGATAACTCTGACACGTGCACTTGACGGACGTACAGAGGTATAAAGGAGGATAATATGTCAGTTTCATCTAAGGAGTTTGGCTGCGGCCGCGACGGAAGACAGCTGATGCTCTACACCATCACAAATGATAAAGGAATGAGTGCGGATGTCACTAATCTTGGTGCCATTCTCGTAAGGCTTTTTGTTCCGGATAAGAACGGAAAAGCTGAAGATGTGGTGCTTGGATTTGACAAGGCAGAGGATTATTACGGAAATCCCAGCTTTTTCGGAGCAACCATCGGTCCTAACGCAAACCGTATCGGAAACGCAGAGATAGAGATAGACGGAGTTCATTACGAACTCGATATCAATGACAATGACAGAAACAATCTCCATTCCCACATGGATAACGGATATCATAAGAGAGTATGGGATGCGGAAATCATCGAAAACGGAGTGACCTTCTCCATAGAAGATCCCGCTACTCTCGGTTTTCCCGGCAATAAGAAGCTTGCGGTAACATATCAGCTTACCGAAGACAATGAGCTTAAGCTTCACTATGTGGGCTCTGCGGACGAGACTACCATTCTTAATCCCACCAACCATACATATTTTAATCTTGACGGTTTTTCAAGCGGAAGCATCGTTGATGAAATGATACAGCTTGAGTGCGATGAATTTACACCTACCGATGATGAGTCGATCCCTTCGGGTGAGATCGCATCCGTAAAGGGTACTCCCATGGACCTTACATCACGCATAAGGATCGGCGATCATATCGATGATGAATATGAGCAGCTTGTTTTTGCCGGAGGCTATGATCATAATTTCTGCATAAGAGGCTATGACGGAAAAATGCGTAAAGCCGCTTCCGTATGGGCTGCAAAGTCATCAAGAATGATGGAGGTATATACGGATCTTCCCGGAATTCAGTTCTATGCCGGCAACTTCATAAAGGAAGGACAGATCGGAAAAGAGGGAGCCGTATTTAACAAGAGATACGGGCTTTGCCTTGAGACCCAGTTCTATCCGGATGCCATCCATCACGATAATTTTGTAAAGCCTTTAGTCGGACCGGACAAGACTCTCGATACGACTACGGTTTATGCATTTAAGAATGTCTGATATTGGATGAGTTTTGAAGGGACCGGCGCTGGCAGCCGGGGTTTAGGCTATGGCAAGGCTTCGTGCTATCAAAGGCGGCAGATATGAAGAATCCGCCACCGGAGATTACAGGACAAAATTAAAAAAGCATAGGACAATGAACCTGTACAGGACAGTTATTTTTATTGTTCTGATACTTGTCATACTCCTTATCATATATGCAAGATTTGAATCACATGTATATACGGGATATGAAGTTCTTTCATCCTATGAAAGAACTGCCCCCGATTCACAGATGGATATGAGACTCGGGAGCAGTATCCTGACATACAGCCACGACGGAGCGCACTGCGTCGATGGAAGTGGTAAGACCGTATGGGATCAGGGATATGAAATGCAGGATATGCGTATTTCGGTGTGCGATGGAACGGTTGCCATAGCTTCATACAACGGAAGAGACATATATGTCCTTAACGAAACGGAAAAGCTCGGGAGCTTTTCCACCAATCTTCCGATAAGGGAGATTACTGTTGCAAAGACCGGAAGAGTCACTGCAGTACTAAATTCCAATAATGCCACTCTCATCAATACATATTCTCCGGGCGGAGATCTTCTTTACAGCGGTCAGATGCATATGTCGGGGAGCGGTTACCCGGTTGATGTTGCCCTGTCACCCTCCGGCACGCTTTTATGTGTAAGCTTCATATATGTAGATGCAGGTACCGTAAAATCCACGGTTGCCTTTTATAATCTGACTGAGGTCGGAGATAACTATACGGACTTCCTTGTCAGCAGCTATGACTATACGGATCTTGTGGTCCCTGAGGTGGGCTTCCTTGATGATTCGACGGCATATGCCGTGGGTGATGAGAGATATATGTTCTATAAGGGTTCTGATCAGCCCGAATCTCTCGGAGAGCATCTGATAACCGATGAGATAAGATCCGTCTTTACGGGCAACGGATACCTTGGACTGGTATTCAGGTCAGATGATCCGGACACAAAATATGAGCTCAGTGTCTACAACAATTCCGATACTCTTGTCGGAAAATATGATATCAATTTCGAATACGCCGATGTGATGTTCGAAAAGGATGATCTTGTGATCTATAACGAATCCAACTGCATCATCTATACATACAGGGGAAAGATAAAATACGACGATGCGTTCAGAAACGGTGTAAGACTTATAGTTCCCACCGATTATGCTTACAGATATGTTCTTTCCACGGGTTCTTCCATCGATACGGTAAGACTTAACTGAGCGAGGATCACTGATCATGAAAAAGAAGATCGCAGTTTTTACAACAGGATGGTGCTGTGAGATATTATCGCAGTTTCTGACGGGTATGCAGAGATCGCTGGAAAACGAAGGAGCGGATCTGTTTCTTTTTACCTGTTATCCCACGTATGTAGATACTTCAGCCAATAAATACGGGGAACTGAATATCTTCACTTTACCCGACCTTCATGATTTTGACGGAGTGGTCATATTTGGAAGCGGTCTTGATTTTCACGACGAGATCGACAAGATCCTTGCAAGGAGCTCTGATGCGGGGATTCCTGTGATGATGCAGGGACAAAGGCGCGAAGGTACCGTATACATAGGCTCTGACAACTATGTGGCGACTCTGGATATGTGCCGTCATTTTCAGGAAAAGCATGATGTGCACAATATAGTATTTCTTGCGGGGACTGCGGATTCGATGGATTCGGAGCTCAGGCTCAAAGCTGTCAGAGATTACCTTGAGGAAAATGGAAGATCTGACGATCTAAAGGAGGTGTTCTACACAAAGTGGGAGAACGCCGCTGCAACCGGATATATCGATGAATACTGCAGATCCGGAAAAAAGCTTCCCGATGTTTTTATCTGTGCAAATGACGGTCTTGCCATGGAGACGGTCATCACTCTCAATAAAAACGGAGTAAAAGTTCCGGGCGATGTGCTTGTGGCAGGATATGACTTCATCGATGACAGCCAGATCTTCGACCCTTCGATCGCGTCGGTGGACCAGTGCTTTACGCAGATGGGTGAAGCCTGCGGTGATCTTTGGAAGGATGTTTTTGCGGGAAAAAAATACAATGATTCGGTAATAGTTCCGTGTCAGTTTGTTCCGGGAGAAAGCTGTAACTGTTATGAATTCCGTGACAGCGATAAGATAAGAAGGCGCAACGGAAGAGAAGCACATACAAAGCGCGCCGAGAATACATATTTTAACAGGAAGCTCAACCTGATCGATTCAACAGTCCTTTCATGCCTTACATATAAAGAATTCACCGGAAAGCTGAACGAACTGCTTACCGAGAATCATACATTTGAGGGCGATTCGTTCCACATACTTCTTGATCCGAACTTTGGCCTGTCGATCAACGACCCCAATATCAGACTTCGTAAGAACGGATATGCATCACGTATGGAGGTTATATACTCGACAGAGGACGGAGTAAAGTATTCTGAGGAAGAGTTTTCATCCTCCGGGCTTATTCCGGGCTATGATCCCATGTCTGAAAATCATCTTTATACTTTCCTGCCCCTTCATGAAGGCGATGAATCATTCGGATATATAGTATTCAAGGATTGCATGTCCCTAATCTATAATCATTTCCTTCAGACTTATCAGTCAAGAATGGGACTCGTGTTTGATAAGTTCCGTCATGCTCTCAGTCTTGATCTGATCAATAAAAGACTCCTTGAGGTAATGAAGAGAGATCCGCTTACCAATGTAAATAACCGTATGGCATATGAGGACAAGGAGACCTTTCTTCAGTCCGAGATCAATTCAGGCTCGGGCGTAGAGTTTGCCATAGCAATGTTTGATGTCAATAATCTCAAACTTATAAATGACTCCAAGGGACATGATGCGGGAGATGAGTATCTGATCAGATCATGCAGACTTATCTGCAATGTGTTCAAGCGCAGCCCTGTTTACAGGGTCGGTGGAGATGAATTCATCGTAGTCCTGAGCGGTGAAGATTATGAGAACAGGGATGTTCTAATGGAAAAGCTAAAGAACAGAATGAGTCCTTATAAAGCTGATCTTCCGCTCCCTGACGATTATATATCAATAGCTACGGGATTTGCGGAATATATCCATGGAGAAGATACATCTGTTCTGGACATAACCAGGAGAGCGGATGAGAGGATGTATAAAAATAAAGCTGAAATAAAAGGAAAAACCGGCAGGTGACTGCCGGTTTTCCTTTGCCTGTCGTATGTTTTTTAAATGATATCGGTTCCCGATACTGTTTCATAAATCCGTACTTTGCTCCGGCCTGATACCTCTTATGCCCAGGGATCAGCTTCCTTGGGAATCCTGATGCCTGGTGTAAGGTATTCCTCAACAAGGAAGAATTCTCCGGTGCTCTGCTTTTTGCGAAGCCTTACCTGTCTTTCGGAATCTGCTCCGGAAGATTCCACCCAGAGGGTGACATATCCGCCGTCCTTTTCATTATCATATGAATTAGGATGATCAAAAACAGTGATCTTATAAGGCTGCGCGGGAGTGTAATTATTCTCGGGATTTGTTCCCTCAAAATAGGATCTCATAAGATAATCTTTTCCCGTAAGCTGATCCTTCATTCTGGAAAGCTCCTGTCCCATAAGAGGGCTGGGGCCTTTTAGGAAATTCATCATCTCGACGGTTTTATCAAGATCCTTGTTGTAATTATTCATTGCAAGGATAACAAGTGCAACAACTCCGAAGGGATCCTTAAGATCAGCTTCCGGAAGTGCTTTAAGTTCATCCAGGGTCTCGGGGATCTTACTGAATGTAAAGGTTTTTTTCTTTGCGGAAAAGCTGTTTATGGCATTGTTTCCAAGCTTTTCGGCACCCTGTATTGCACTGTTTACGGCATTTCTTGCTCCGGCAGAGACAGTATTCTTTATTGAGGCCTCTGCTTTGTTTAAAAGATTATCTAACAATCCCATGTCAAAACTCCTTTCTCTTGATCAGTTGCCTTCGATAGCATATATCCCGGGGAACGGATCGTTCATCTGAGGTACATACCAGTCGTCATAATTGAACGGGTACATATCGGCATATCCGGCATCCCAGAGAACGCACATATCCGGAAGATCGGATTCGCTTATGCTGTAGAAATCATCAAAGTCAGAACCCCATGGACGTAAATATGTCTTGATGGTATACCATGTGTCGTCGTCTTCATAGAAGGTTGCTTCAAACTGGATGTAGTCCTTGAGTATGAAGTAGGTCTCCTCGGGATCTATATAAAATGAGGTGGCGCCTGAATCGTAGTAGTTGCCGATATCAAAGCCGAAAGCACTTCCGCTTAACGAGATCAGCCATCCGGAATCATATCCGTCATCCACTATCTCGAACCGGCAGTCGAAGTCCATGTCTCCGTCGGAATCGACAAGCTGTAATTGCAGTTCATCACCTTCCACATCGAATGATGCAAGGCAGTCATAAGCTAATCCGATATCGTCTTCGAATTCACTGCCGGCATCGTAAACGATCCAGAAGCCATACCAGCCTCTCTCCCAGTATTCTTCATATGTTCCTGATGCGTTCGAGCTTCCGCTGTGTGATACAGTATTCGGACCTTCATCGGTGACATTTGAAGGATCGACATATACGCTGTTTATGACCTCCATGAAGCCTTCACTCAGAGCTTCCTCCTTGGTTGCTCCGGAAGTATGGATATATACCGCATCCATCTCACCCCAGCTGTTTCTGTAGGTCCAGTCAAGGGGCATGATGAAATCTGCGGTTATATCTCCCCAGAAGTCTTCGTAGGTATACAGATAACCGGTGAAATCACCTATCGAAATGGTTTCGAGCTCATACTCGTAATATCTTTCGATCTCATTCGTTAAGTCGGTGATGCCGCTCCATGTATCTATAGAGGTTACATATATAGTCTGATTGCCCTCTACTGCGGCAAGATCTCCGAATTCGGAAGCGGGATCTGTTACACGAAGGGATCCCGGATACGATACGGTATAGAGTCCTTCGCCGTAAGTGAAGGTTCCTCCGTGCGCTCCGATGCCTCCTCCGAGATTAACGCTTTCCGCATCTGAATCCACTTCGATGGAAGCAAGAACGGCCAGGGTTATATCATCCGTATACTTGAATCCGTCACCGGTAGCAACAACGATCTTCTTGTCGATCTTGGCCCATACAACGAATTTCTTCTTGTAGAAGCATCCCTTCCAAGTGGTGCCGTCAAGTGTAAATTCTACCTCTTCGAAATTGTCGTCATCCTCCATCATGGATTTGACATATTCTTTTGCGTCGTCCTTCTCGGCAACCTGAAGGATGATCGCATTCATGTCATCGTCGACGAGCATGATCTCTGAATCGGAGATGGTGGTCTCTGCATCCATTCCCTTCGGAACGAGCAAAGTAAATACGCCTACCTCATCTTCGCTGCCCTTTACCTCGGGAACCTCGAGGGAATTTTCATCCTCCTCGGTTTCGTTTCCCTGAGCGGGAGGCTCAAGACTGCAGCCCGAGATGGTAGCAGCTGCCATCATAAGGCATAAAATGACGGCCAGGCTTTTTTTACGAAACGTCATTTTTTTACTCATAATATCTCCTTCAAAAAACTTTCATATATGAATACCGCTAAATATTTTACAATAATTTAATATTTTTTCAAAGCCTCAGGCGCCTCGCAGGTGGAAAAAGAGCGGATTTTGTTCTAAAATATCCCTTGATGGTCAGTATATGACAAATGATCTTAATACGATTGCAAACGGTTTGGGGTACAAAAAGGGAGTTTTTATGGATTACAGGCAATTCCTTATAGATTATTGGGATGCGATAGACAAAGGCAATGCAGAGGATTATCATAACGGGGTTGATCCGAAGGGATTCAGGGCGGAGAAGCATATCGCTTATCTCGGCGATTACGATGATGCTCATCTTTTGAATCTTTATTACCCGGAAGATTTTGATCCTTCAAGGGGCAAGCTTCCTACTGTGATCTATATACATGGCGGAGGCTGGATGTACGGAAGTGTGGATATCTCCGAGAGATATCTGGGTTATCTTGCGTCACAGGGCTTTGCCGTTATGGGAATGAACTACCGTCTTCTTCAGAGAGCCAATCTTCAGGAAGAGATATATGATATTTTTTCAGCCATGCACTGGCTTGGAAGATACGGAAGCGAAAGAGGCTTTGATCTTAATAAGGTGCTCGTATGCGGGGATTCGGCAGGAGGACACCTGTCGTTACTTGCAACAAGTGTGAGCATGAGTGAGGAACTGCTTCGGATCTATGGCGTCAAGGCTCTTCCTTACAGGATCACCGCTGTATCCGTCAGCAGTCCCGTGACCGAGACTTCCAAACTGTTCATAACAGATGGTGAGGCTACGGATACGGGAATAGGAACGGCACGGGCATATCTTGACATGATGCTCGGAAAGCAGGGGACTGATGCTCCGTGGAACGGGCATATGTCAGCATCTGAGACTATCCCCGGACCGGAATTTCCGCCGGTTTATATCATCGATTCGGAGATGGACAGCCTGAAAGAGCATACGGGATATCTTATTGATACACTTGAGCAAAAGGGCTGCAGATACGAGAAGATCTACTGGTCAAGGGAAGAGGGGATCCACCTTCTTCATGTTTTTAATGTCAGTCATTGGGAGTGGAAGGAGAGCCTTGAAGCCAATAACGGCATGCTTGATTTCTTTAAAAGGGTAAATGAAACGTGAGATCCTGAGGAAAATAGCATTCTGGTTAAGTGTTCTGCTTATCTTTCTGCTCATACTGCTGTCTTTTGGGATCATATGGATGTACATGATCTGGGGAAGGAATCTGACTATCAATGATTTCCTGTTTCAGGTGACGATGCTTGAAGGAACCGGATCGGATATGGTCATAAAATTCATTTTCGGTGCACTTCTCCCGGCGCTTTTGGTCACGGGAGGTCTTGTTTTTCTATTCTTTTTTATCCGTAAAAAAAGCATCTATGCCCGCCACATATTCATGTGGAAGTTCACTCTTGCCGCCGTGACGGTGATTTCATGGTCCGTGGTCATATTCGGAATAAAATGGCTCGGCGTCGATTCCTATTTCGGTTTTGCGGGATTCCGCGCATCACGTGAAGAAGCATATGTTCCGCCGGTTATTGAGGAGATCGTCATTCCCGTCCAAAATGTAAGTGAAACCCCTGAGCTTAAAGAGCCCGGTCCCTGGGATGAATTCCAGGCATCGCTTGCCGCCGAGATGACTCCGTGGGAGAAGGGGCCTTCCAGGGATTTTGTTGAAAGCTATTATGTGGATCCTGCTTCGGTAACACTTACCTTTCCTGAGAGAAAGAGAAATCTTATATATATTTTTCTTGAGTCAATGGAGGTTACCTTTGCGGATACCTCTGTCGGGGGCGCATTTGACGAGTGCGTGATCCCGCGACTTACTGCCCTCAGCCAGGATAATGAGAATTTCTCCGGCTCCTACGGTGAGGGCTCGCTTCTTGATGGCGGATATGCGTATAACGGAGGCACATGGACCATGGGTGCGATCTTTTCCCAGACATCGGGTCTTCCGCTTCAGACAGGCAGCATAGGCCGTAACGACATGGATACTCAGGAAGCGTTTTACCCGACCATCACCGCACTCGGTGATATCCTTGAGGATGAAGGATACAGGCAGGTTTTCCTGATCGGCTCCAATGCGATGTTCGGGGGAAGAAAGCTGTATCTTGAAAACCACGGAGGTTATGAGTTCAGGGATCTTATCTGGGCGAAACAGACAAGGCATATCCCCGGAGGATATTACGTGTGGTGGGGATATGAAGACCAAAAGCTCTTTGAATTTGCTAAGGAGACTGTGCTTGAACTTGCGGAGGGCGATGAGCCTTTTAACCTTACCATGCTGACAGTGGATACGCACATGACAGGGGGCTATACCTGCGAGCTGTGCGGTGACGAATTCGAAAACAGTTATTCCAATGTGTATGCATGCTCTGACAGACAGGTGACCGGTTTTATAGAGTGGCTGAAGGAACAGGATTTTTATGAAAATACGACGGTGGTCATAGTCGGTGACCATCCCACCATGGATGCTTCGTATTGCAGGAATATCGACCCGAGCTATGTAAGGAGAGTATATACATGCATCATGAACGCACCGGTAAAGCCTGTAAGGGATGCATACAGGTCATATTCCACTCTTGATATGTTTCCTACGACTCTGACCGCGCTCGGAGTTGAAATACCCGGGGGAAGACTCGGACTGGGCACCAGCCTTTATACCAATCAGAGAACGCTTACCGAGGAGCTTGGTTATACTGCGGTTTCATCATCACTTTCCAGATATTCCTCATATCTGGACGGGCTGGGCAGCATCGTTCCTGTGGATCCTTCCGGAAATATAATAAGTATCGGTGAGGATGGGACTATTACCGTGCTTTCTCCGGACGGTACGCAGGCGATCCTGTATCCCGACGGAACACAGTCCCTTACAACTCCGGACGGAGTTCAGACGGTCATATCCCCCGATGGGACCATTACCACAATAGAAAATCCCGGACAGGTCATGCCTTAGGGCTTCCTGTCCGGGATCAGTCTTGTATATTCTGCAGCCTATTTTCTTTCGGCTTTCATTTTCTTTTTGGTGTTGTACATCTTGACATCTGCGCGCTTGACCACCTCATCGACGCTGTCCTGGGCTCCCTCATACACGGACATGCCGTATGCGATGGAGACCTTTTCTTCCGGTGGTCTGTCGCTTTTAAGCAGCGAATTCATTTCGTGCTTGAATTCCCTGAGAAGCTCTTCTCTTTGAAGATATGCTTTACCTTCAAGTATTGCAACGAATTCGTCACCGCCGATCCTGAATACCGGGCTGTTCTTAAAGATCGAACAGATAAGCTTACAGGAATTCTTGATATATTCATCACCGGCATAGTGACCGAGTTCATCATTTACTTTTTTCAGATTATTAAGGTCAAAAAGAACGATGCCGAACTCAAGCTTGCTTCTTCCGCCTGCTTTATTGCGGAATTCCTCGAGTCTCAGTTCGTAAGCCGTTCTGTTCTTGACGTGGGTAAGGGCATCAATGTGTGAAAGTTCTCTTACGGAGTCATTGATAGCCTTGAGGTACATTGCCTTTCTGGCTTTTTCGAGGGAGGAATTGAATTTCTCCATGTACTCACGGATCGCTTTTGATTCGATCTTATCAAAGCAGTCCACAAATACTATATATCCGATCTTGATGCCTCTTTCGTGAACAGGGAGGAAAATATAAAGGTGCGTGGGATCATCCTCGCTTATTCCCGGAACAAGTGTGGTTGTCCTGATTGAACGGATATTCTGAATGCTGTCATTTCTCATTGAAAAAATGACATCCATCTTCTCGCTGTAACCGAGGTCCTCACTGCCTACTTCGGTCATAATCTCGGATCTGTAACATGAGGGGTCAAAGAGGATATGGAAGTCCGGGCCTTCGAAGACATGAGAACCTGAAAGGGTTTTTGTGATCGAGGTCTTGATATCGTTATATGAATCACACCTCATTATCACGCGCTCCAGATAAAGCGTATGCCATGTGGCGGCATTTGAAAGCTGAGCATTCTTGAAAGCCGTGGTTCCGGCTTTGAGTCTTCTGCAGGCCGATTCTTCCGGGCAGGTGCATCCGCAGCTTTCACTTTCCCTGAATGAACAGGGAATCTTTATGAGCGGCTCGGTGGTGTGCCCTTCGATCATGTCCATTATGAGCCTTGCACATTTTTTTCCGTGCATATTAAGCTCCTGATCGACGGATGCAACGGACGGATAGAAGATCTGTGCTTCAGGCAGGCAGTCGAATCCGGTGACGATCACATCCTCCGGAACCCTGAGCTTTAATTTTTCGGTGATAACGACCACTGCTGTCATTGCAAGCTCGTCGTTGGCACACAGAAATGCGTCCGGCATTTCCCCTTTTTGGAATGCTTCTTTGACGATTATCTCGCAGTTGGTAAGATCCCAGTTGGTATATGCGACATTATCGTCTGTAAAGTCGAGGCCTTTTTCGAGTGCAACCTCTCTGATCGCAGAAAGCCTTTCGTTGGAATCTTCATTATCCGGAGATCCTGCTATATATTTTATCTTCTTGACATTATGCTTATCAATGAGGTGGGATGTAAGATCCCTCATTCCGGTTTTGTTCTCGGTAATAACACTGCAGGCGCCGTCGACGACAAGACCGTGACTGACGACGGGGATTCCGGCCTTCCTGCATCTTTCAAAGATGGAGTCTCTTTCTTCCTTATAATCCATAAGATTGGATATAACAACTGCTCCGTCAAAGACTGACAAGTCCGGAAGATTCATGATATTAAGCTCACCGATCCTGCTTCCGTCTGTTTCACTGGGATTCGCATAACACATGAACAAATAAAGATCTGTATTGTCTGAAGATAATTCCTCGTGCATTCCTCTCATTAACTGGGCAAGAATGTCGGAGGCCCACGCAGTTGAGAAGACTGCTATTTTTTTCTTTGCCATATTCGCCTCATCAAATTGAACAAAAAAAGCAGACTATACAAAGGTAATTATATCAAATTTGGTGTTATTAAGTTACTTTTTTTTATAAATTGGCAAATTGTAAGATAATTAACCATTTAACCATGGGATTGACGCTTTTTCGGGCATGAGGATATAATCAATAAGATGCTGCGGAAAGTTGTCCTGCATTGGAAAACAGGAAAAAAACGGGATCTGCGGCATGCTGAAGGAGACGGTTGTGGGTTCTTTTGTTGTATTAAAACAGATGTCTGTTATCGCGATACTTGTGGGTATCGGTATATGGCTTCAAAAAAGAAATGTGCTGAATGAGAAGGCAACTCCGGTGATATCCCGTATAGTTGTTGATATCTGTAATCCGGCGCTTATTGTTTCAGCGATCCTTACGGGGGACATTACCGTCACCCATGAGGAGTTTCTTACGGGAGTCGGGGTGAGCGCGGCGGTTTATTTTCTTCTCATTGTCCTGGCGTATCTGATCCCTGTTATCACACGTGTTTCCAAAGATGACAGAAAATTCTATACTCTCATGACGATATACGGGAACGTTGGCTTTTTGGGGATTCCCGTAGCAAGAGCCATCCTTCCCGAAAATGCAATGCTCTACGTTATAATATGCAATGTTTTTTATAATCTTTTGTTCTATACACAGGGCGTGATCGCTCTTTCATCCGGAAAGGAAAAAATGAATCTGAAGAAGGCTTTCAGTCCCGGGGTGCTGATGTCTATCCTGGCTTTGGTGGTCTTTTGGTTCGATCTTAAGTTCCCGCAGATCATCGTAAGTACGGTTGACTACATAGGATCACCTACTGTCTTTTTATCAATGATCCTTCTCGGTGCGGTTGTTGGGCGGAGCAGGCTGTTTCAGGCTGTAAAGGATCTGCATATGTGGATCTTTATCCTGATCAGATATGTGGCTGTTCCCATAATTGCCGTATTGGTGCTTGATCACATGGGTGCACCTGAAGTGATGGTCAGGACTTTTTGTCTTATGTGCTCGGTTCCTGCAGGTAATCTTCCCATGATACAGGCCGAAAAGACAGGTGAGCGCACCGATGTGCTTTCCAGGGGAATAATCCTCACTACCGTATTTTCATTTATATCGATCACTGTTCTTATGTCTTTTGTATAAGGCCCGGGGCCGGGGATGATATAATGGCAAAAAAAGGGAGATGAGCATGAAGAAAAAAAGATTTCATATAGATGAACGATATCTGCTCGTGAATCTTACAAGGACTATTATCATCTATGCGTTCCTGACTCCGTTTTGCGTATATCTGTGTATAGATAATCTCGTACACGGCAAGAACGTGGTTGCCATGTATGCTGCGTTCTGCGCGGTGATGACAGGCATAGCTCTTTCCCTGTTATGCGTATGCAGGTTCGGAAAAAAGAAAAGAACCGTTCTGATGCATATAGCCATCAATATCCAGTGCTTTGTCTACTGGTTCACCTTTGCGTTTTTCCTCTATACGGGCGGTACCGGAGGAACGAGTATCTTCCTCTTTTTCTGCGCCGCGCCTGTCTGCATGTTCTTTTTTAATCTTTTCTACGGATGTTATTTCTGCTTCGTTCTTTTTGCCGGAATGGCAATCTATATGAATACACCGCTCCGCGAGCTCGGATATCAGTTCCCTGAAATGTACTATTCACGCCTTCCCATGATGTATCTGGTCGAGGTGATAATGTGCGCGATAGCACAGTATGAGATCGATAAAGCGAAGATCAAGCAGGATGATGCGCTTGAAGAAGCAAGGAGAGCGAGCGAGGCCAAGACGGACTTCCTTGCAAATACCAGCCATGAGATCAGGACTCCCATAAATGCCGTTCTGGGAATGAACGAAATGATATTAAGGGAGACCTCCAGGGCGGACAGGCTTTCGGACTCCGATGCAAGGGGCTTCAGGGAGTCTTTTAAGAGGATCAGGAATTATTCCGGAAATGTTGACAGCGCCGGCAGCAATCTGCTTGCCATAATCAATGATATCCTGGACTTTACCAAGATTGAAGAAGGGAAAATGGATATCGTAAAGGGCGCGTACCAGCTCAGCTCCGTGATCAATGATGTCAGCAATATGATCTATTTTAAGGCTAAGGAAAAGAAGCTGTCATTTGTGACGGAGGTTGACGAGGCTCTTCCGGATAATCTCTACGGCGACGTCGTGCGCGTGCGTCAGGTCATCACCAATATCCTGAACAATGCGGTTAAATATACCGATTCCGGAAGCGTTACCCTTAAGGTGTCCGGGCTAGATACCGGGCGCGAGGAGGACGGAAAGCCTGTTAAGGAGCTCGTGATATCGGTATCGGATACCGGAATAGGGATAAGCAGCGAAGACATCGGAAAGCTTTTTGGCAAATTCGAAAGAGTCAATCTTGAACAAAACAGCACAAAGGAAGGGACCGGACTGGGACTTGCCATTACAAAGAGACTGGTTGAAATGATGGACGGCGAAGTGAAGGTTGAGAGTGAGTACGGAAAGGGATCCACCTTCACCCTTATCATTCCGCAGGTTGTCATGTCGGAAGAACCTATCGGCAACTTTAAGGAGAAATTCGAAAAGAGCATCGGGGCCGGAAAGAGCTATCATGAGAGCTTCAGGGCTCCTTTGGCCAGAGTACTGATCGTTGACGATACAAGGATGAACCTTATCGTAGCCACTGAATTTCTCAAGGATACCGGTCTTGCCATAGATACGGCAGGCGGCGGAAAAGAAGCTGTGAAGCTTGCTTTGGAAACGCCGTATGACGTCATATTGATGGACCAGCGCATGCCTGAAATGGACGGAACGGAGGCTCTCCGGAAGATCAAAGAGGTCAAAGACGGACCTAATGCGGGCACGCCTGTCATCTGTCTTACGGCGGATGCGGTCGTAGGCGCAAGGGAGCGCTATCTGTCCATGGGCTTCAATGATTATCTGACAAAGCCTATAGACAGTACTTATCTGGAGGCCATGCTTCGCAAATATCTGCCTGCGGAGAAGGTGGAGATCGTCAAATATATCGATGAAGAACCAAAGGATGTTCCCGTTCATGATGACAATGTGCGTGATATGCTGAAAAATATAGGTGTGGATTCGGATCAGGGCCTTGCCAACTGTGATGGGGATGAGAGCTTTTACAGGACCATGCTGAGGGAGTATCTCAGAAGCTCGGAAGAAAAAAAGATAAAGCTTACCGACTATCTTAAGAGCGGTGATATGAAAAACTATGGAATAGTGATCCACTCTCTTAAGAGTACCTCTGCAACCATAGGAGCGATGAAGCTCTACAGGATGGCATATGATCTCGAGATGAATGCAAAGAACGAAAACACGGAGGAGGTGCGAAATGCTCATGATCCCATGTATTCGGAATATCTCAGGGTGCTTGATGCCATAAAGAATTCACTTCCCGATGACGGACCGGGCTCCGATGACGGCTTTGACGAAAACGGAGTAATGGAGTTTCTCCCGGAATAAAACCTTTTTAGTTCATATTGGCTAAATATTTAACTAAATATTTAGCAAGTATTCCAAGTTAAAATTTAATCTAAACTATATTAAAATGCCTGTAAAGGGGGATATCCCTTTCAGGCATTTTTATATAGTTTGTTTTGATGAAAAAGGATCACCGTGTTGAGGAGAAGCTATGGCTGAAAAAATAAGACTTGCGGATATTGCGGAGAAAACCGGAGTATCGATCGTATCGGTTTCAAAAGCCCTGTCGGGCAAAGGGGGAGTCAGCAGACAGAAGCTTGAGGAGATCAAGAAGGTTGCAAAAGAGCTTGGATATGAGCCTCATACCTATGCTGCGAGACATCCGAGCTGCCATGTGGGAATAATAGCCCGCGACGGATACATGGCCAGATTTTCCAGTTTTTACTGGCAGATGTATCAATACATGAACAAGATCTCTTCAATGATGGGAAGCTTTGCAATGCTTGAGGTGCTTTCTCCGGAAATGGAAAAGAATCTCGAAATGCCCAGACTTCTCGAGGAAGGAAAGGTGGATGCCTACATCGTGACCGGCAACCTGTCCGCAACATATCTCGAAGAGATGCGGAAGAGATTTGATAAACCTTTTGTTTATCTTGATTTTGCGGATTCTGATGAGACTCATGAC
>CAMNAQ010000005.1 GCA_946531495.1 uncultured Lachnospiraceae bacterium
TAAACACTCGCCTTCATCTGATCTTCAACCTTACGAACATATTCAACCGGATAATTGCAGAATTCAGCAATCATTTCTACTGTTTTTCCATTTTTAAGCATGTCTTCAATAACATCGACATGTCCTTCTTCACGACCTTCCTCGAGGCCTTCTTTACGGCTCAGTTCTTTTTCCCAATCTATCCTGTCCCCGAATGTCATATAATTACCCCTCACCTCCGGATTCTGGCGCACGTTACTGACGTATTTATCTAGTTCTCTGGTAGCATCGTCAACCGCGGAGCTTTCCTTGCTATCCTGCATGTATTTTAGCATATTCCGTATGCTCTCGCTACCGATTATCGTATTTACAATCATGGCGGCAATCAAACAGTATTATACCTCACCAGTCTGCATGCTATCTGCCAGCTGGTTAAGCCTACTGTGGTAGATAGTCTTTCTGCCAGAATATCAACAAGTTCACCGTTAAGTATGCTTATTCCATCTTCTGTTGAAACGACCACATAGCATTTGGAATCCTTCAGGATCTCACTGTAGAGAGTGTCGGGATCGTTCAGATTGCTGCCCGATATAAATTCGAACTCACGGGAATCGTCTATACGTTTACGGATCATTTTTGATACAGATCTGCACTCTTCGTCGGAATATTCTCTTCCATCTTTTGAGAGTATATAGATGTACCTGGTCATTCCCTTTTCGGACAGGTATTCTTTATACTTCTCATCACGTTCGGGATCACGGCCTTTCGTTTCAATACTCGGTACGGGTCTTGATTGAAACCGCTTATCCTCTGAATACTTAAGCGGCATGAATACTATAAGATCCCATATCCATGTTGCTCTTGTTGAGATAAGCAATGACGGATCAGGCTTTCCGAGAAGTGTCTCATCCCAGAGTTTCGCTTCACTGATTCCGTAATTAATCCAGTGTCCGCCCGGACTTCCGTCCACTTCTTTCACATGATATATGCCATAACTTTCAACATTAAGGTACTCGTCATAACAGATGCTCATCAGATGCTTTACAAGCATTCTGTCAGTGGAAAACTGCTTTCGGCAGTATTCCTCAGGCTTAGAGAGCCACTTGTCGTAATATTCTCCTTCACCGATATTCCTGTAGATATCCTCAACAGGAGTGTTGGCGAATGTATTCTTAAGCTGATCGGCAGGTGAAGCAACGGCATCAGCGTTATGTTTCATCAGTGGATAGGCAAGCAGTCTGATGGCCCTGACATTCAGACATCCGTCATACGATGCTTTTTCATAAAGGCTGGTCAGCATATCACGGATATATCCGTTGTCTTCACTGACACCGATAGTATCCAGATAGTACTTGCTGCCATATCCGGATCTGAAGAATTCAGTATCATTCTCAGTCAATGCATCTTCTTTCCCAGAGGCCTGATACAGCCTCTGCATGACGTCCTTATCCGCAGTGAATGTGATCCCGGAAAAATCATCTATCGTAAGATCAAGAAAGTCCCGCATCATTTTACTGATGCGGAAGCCTTCAAAATCGCCACCATCTCCGAAACTTATGTGATTTATAAATTGATCAAAATCAGTCATGGATTATTATTTAAAGAATATCTGTAAAGCATGATACAGATCCAGCTGCCATGCTTTCATGTCATGAACGCCACCGGGGATAAGATAGAAATCGTAATTGGTTCCGGGTTTGATCTGAGGACACTGAGGAAGTACTTTTTCCATAATGTCCTTTTGCTCTGCATAGGCGATATCAGCATCTCCGTTACAGCAGAACATAAATTTGAGGGGCAGACCTTTCTTCTCACCATCAGCCAGAGTCTCGCAGATACGCTTAACTTCCACTTCATGATCACCCTTGGGGCCGCTGCATCCGGAGAAGGGACCATACCATGCGAAGAGATCATAATTGTTATAAAGACCTGCTCTGTATGTAGTCATTGATCCGAGTGATAATCCTGCTATTGCTCTGTGATCTCTTGTAGCGATGAGATTCTCTGCTGAAACATCACCTAATGCATATGTACTGTAATGTCTCTCCACAGCAGGGATCAGATCATTACGAAGTTCAAGATAGAAATGCTCCGTAACATACTCTGCATTCTGATCGATCTCAGGCATTCTGTAATATGTCGGAGTAACGATGATGCATGGATCGCATATACCGTCTGCAATCATGTTGTCAAGAATGGTAACGGTATCGGGGAATGTCTTAAACCACCAGTCCTCATTAACACCGCCGCCATGAAGCAGATACAGGATATCGTATTTCTTTTCACTATCATATTCGTAGGGAAGATATACCCACGCTCCCTTATGTAAAGGCTGGTTATCCTCCTCATAGGTGAAGGTATCGTATTCGAATCTTTCAACATTACCGGCTTTACCGGCTTCCTTTAGCATCTCCGCCGGCATTTCATAAACATATTCCATAACAGCCTCCAATCCTTATGTATTACAACTAACAATTATTTATTCTTTTATAAGATACTACAGTCCAAGTATCTCCTTCATCTCGTCGGTATCGAGTCTTGATCTGTCGATGAGAGCGTCAGCAAGTTTCTTAACCTTGGACTTATTCTTGGCGATGATATCGATGGTGATATCAAGTTCGCGCTTCATGATCTCGTTAAGCTTGTCCACGTATTTTTCCGCAAGGGGAGACTTCATGATCATATCCATCGAGAGTGTGGGAAGGAATCCTTCCTCCATTCCGAAGTGGCATATGATGTTCTCTGCGATTATCGTTGCATACTCGAGGTCGTTGGATGCGCCTGTTGTAAGTCCGCCATCCGGTTCGGCCTCGAACACTATCTCCGAAGCACGGCCCGCAAGTTTGATGCGCATGAGCTTAATGAGTTCCTGCTTGGAATATCCTGCCAGGGTCTCATCAACCTTCTGACGCACAAGTCCAAGATATCCTCCGCGTGCGATGATGGTTGCATACTCGGGTATGAAGCGGTTGCTCTTTCCGTCGTTGCATTCGAATCCCAGGAATGCATGTCCTGCCTCGTGAAGAGCTGTGGTCATGATGTGATCGGGTGAATATTTCTTCGCTTCTCCGTATATGGTCTCTTCGAAGCATGTGGTAAGCAGCTCGATTGTGACAGGCTCACCGTTCTCCGCTGCCCTGCTTATTCCGAGTATCAGGACGTTCTCCATCTCTGCAAGAGAATTGCCTGCGGTAAGGTCTGCAAAGGATCCGATATCCCTGGAGGTCAGTCCGTCAAGATTATAGGTCCTGCCGTGAAGGTCTGACTTTCTCTGCTCCATGAACGCAACACGGTCCTTTCTCGATGGCATCTTCATATAGACCTTACGTGTAAAGCGTCTGAGCAGTGCCGGATCAAGGTAGATATTCTGCTGTCCGAGGTCCGGTGCCTCTCCTGCATTGGTTGCTGCGATAACGAACACAGGTTTATCACTTCCTGAGAAGCCATCCATTGCGGTGAGCAGTTCCTTGAGGATCGGATTACCCATGTTCTGAGCGATTGCTTCTATCTCATCGATGAACACAACACTGGGTGCATATTTTCTTGCAAGGGCAAATACTTCAGATACCCTTCTGGAACCATCAGCAAACTGGCTTCCGGGAATTGAAATGAACGGACAGTCAGCTTCGCATGCAAGGGCCTTCGCGAGCATTGTCTTACCTGTTCCGGGAGGTCCGTACATGAGCATTCCACGTGATACCTGGCGTCCGGATTTCTTGAACAGTTTCGGGTCCTTGAGGAACTGCACGAAGTGTCTGAGTTCTTCCTTGGCTCCGTCCGCACCTATTACGCGGTCGAATCCGCCCTTATTTCTTTCTTCATCGTCTATGAAGATCTCCTGTGCTTCCGCATCCATTCCGCGGACAAGCTTGATATCTGTCATGCAGAGGTCTATCACAACAGCGGGATCTCCCTTATTTTCCCTGGTGGCGTGACTCATATCGAAGCCTACCGTCTTACCCTTGGATGTGATCTCATCGAATTTTCTCTCAAGGAACAGTTCATATGCGAAGCTCTTCAGGAGCGATGTTCTCTGCTGCCTGTTATTCATCTCGGAAAAATACAGTACGTCCTTAACTCCGAGATTCCTAAGATCCTGAAGATCAGAAAATCCAAGGGAATGAGTCTTCCTTCCCTTGTTGATCTCCATGCAAAATACGGGCGGCATCAGTTCCTGTGATGTGATCCATTCGAGAACTTCCATCCCCTTGGTGTGGGCATAACCGATACCGCTCAGTTCTTCATCCTTGCTTCTTCTGCGGGTTCCTCTCATGTAAGGATCTATCAGAACAGCATCTATTTCGTGATCCATCACCTGGCGTGAGATGTAGTCCTTGTAATCGTCCTTCTTTTTCTCCGCATATACATGGTAGAGTCTGTAATGATCTGATTTATGTTCGAACACGTTGTTGTAATCTGCCTGATTACAGACAACGAGGATATTAGCCTTTCTGTCGGGAACAGTGAGTTCATTGGCGAGGGCTTCATCAGCAACCCTGAATGAAGCACTGAGCTGTGCATCCGGCTTTGATACTGCCTTCAGGTCACTCTTACTCTCACTCATTCTCTCCGAGACACGGTATATGGACTCAACTATGAATGCCCTGCTCCTTGCAGAAGCTACTCTGGCATCGAGTCCGCGGCCCATATGGTAAAGAAATATGTAGGGAAGCACTGATTCGTCAAAACTGACACTGATGCCGGTTTTTTCCTGAACTATATCTGCACCTTCCTTCATGCCACGCTTGATGATGGGGACGAGCTTTGCAGGATTAATGTGATCGAATCCCACGATATTGCCCTTAGCCATACGGGAAAGAATCTCAGCCGGGATTCTCACACCCTTTTCGTTGTACTTCTCATCACCGAGTGCATCGATGAGTGTTTTTTCCGGAAGGGACGAAAGAGGAATGCCATCCTTCTCCTCGTAGAATTTCCTGCCGGCATTGGTTGTAAAAATGACAATGGTGTTCCTGAAGTCGACATCCTTCTGTGTGCAGATGTCTCTTAACACACCTCCCTCAAGGATTGAGAGGAAGAGGTGGATGGTATTGGTGTGAGCCTTCTCTATCTCATCAAATATCAGAATGGCGTTATCATGTCCCTCGACATATTCGGTGAGGTCTCCGGGCTTGGCATTTTTCCATGTGGGCTCGAATCCTATAAGGCCGTGGAAACTGGAATCTCCGGCATATTCGTTCATCTGGAAGAATTTTACCGGACGGTCCATATACTTGCCTGCGGTGCTTGCGAGGAAAGTCTTACCGACTCCGGGAGGGCCTACGAAGAGGAATACCGATCTGGGTGAATCTGATGTTGTGTTATCCTTGAATTCTCCATTGAAAAGACCCTGAAGGATCTTCCTGACAGCCGCATCCTGGCAGATCACTTCACCGGCTATCTTCTTCCTGAGTTCCATATATTCATTGGTCAGGTCAGCGAAGGTGCGAACATGTTCCTCGGTCTTTTTGTTTGTGAGAATGTAGTTGATACAGAATTTGACGAGGCTGTAGATGTTGATGACATCGGTGCTCTTCTTCGTGGCGGGAAAAGCAAGGAATTGCTCAAGTGCCTTGCAGAATCTCTTATCATCACCGTTGGTTATCTTCCAGCGCAGGTAGGCTTCAAGATTTTGGGCAATATCAGATATCTGATCGATCGTGGAATCATACTTGGTGTTCTTCTGCATGTTCCCAACCTGACCGAAGAGCTTGATAAGATATCGGAGCAGTTCCGCATGCTGATTCGCGGAAGCGTCCTGGCGCATTTCTTCATATGCGACACCGCTCTGTTTAACAGAGGGGTGCTGGGCAAGTCTGAAGAATTTCTCTTCTCTCTTGTTAAGATTCCATTCGGGATCGTCATCCCCTTCAAAAACGTGGTCTTCTGTTTCCTCCAATACGGTAAATGCGTCATTGAGGATGACGGATTTGAGATATCCTTCACATATGAGTTCAGGGCAAAGTACTCTGTCAGGGGGATAATTTGACGAATGATCCTGAAGTCCGTTTCCAAAATAAATGTTCTGATTGAACATCACGATACTCAGTCCCAGGAGTTCCCATACGGGCGGAGTGGTGTTATATCTGTACTTGTCGTACCATGTTTTGAATACTGACATATTCTGCTCCTTTGAAGATGAATTATTAGAAATGTGGTCTGCACAGGTTAGTAGCACAGAGTCTTAAGAGCGGCGACAAGAGTGTGGATCATGGTTAGCCCACACTTTTCTATTATACGCCAAATACCGCTTGTTGTCTTTATTGCGGAGAGATTTAAAAGGAGGATCCTTAATATTATTTCCGGGAAAAAACGAGCCACCCAAGAGGATGGCTCGTTTTCTTATATGGAAATCATTTCAAGTAATCCATAAGCATATCTACGGAAAAATCCGCTTGTTCAAGAATACTTTTCAGAGTTCCTACTTTTAAATCCTTGTGATGAATAGGAACAATAACAATTCTTACCCCATTTGTGAATTTAGCGTGACTTCCTTTTTGCTTTTCCAACCAAAAGCCAGCTTTTTTCAGAGCTCTACACATTTCTTCAGGAGTACATGTAGGGTATTTTGATGGCATTTCACACACACCTCTAAAGAAGTAGTGTACAAGACCTTTCCGGATTCGGTATCTGTATTATTGTCTTCATAATACAATTCCAAAGCCTCTTTAAGATTACTGAGGGATTCTTCTATAGTACTACCCTGATCAGCAATACCTGTCTGAATATCTTTAGCAATATACATATCGTCTTCTTTTGTAATAGCGACAGTGCATATCATATCCATACGCTCCTTCTCCTTTCCTTTGATATTCAACAGGAAAGGAACCATCTTACATTAGGTTCACTTCCCCGGTACATACACACTGGCAGATATCCCCTAATGCTATTTCAGCCAAAATAATCCAAAACCTATTATATCCTCATTAACAAGCTTTGCAAATCATGGAATTTAGATAATATTTTGGAATTACCTACAAATGTAGTAAAATATTACGTGATTTGAGTTCTGTAATTGTTAAGGAAAATGAGGATCCCTTATGTTTCCGTATCTCAGGAAGATTTCAGACTTCATCAGGGACTGCGAGACAGTCAGAAAAGAAATATCCCTTAAGAAATCGGGTGAGCACCAGTTTGTCACCCTCTATAATCCGCGCAGATCGGATAAGCACTTCACATGCAATCAGAAGTGCGAATCCTGTAAAAACATGCCTGCCGTTGTCACTCAGCTCATAAGAAATGTTGACGAAGCAAACTGGGGTGGCGACACCTCAAATGGCATCAACTCTGTAGCTTACAGTGAGATCAGGGCATGGTGCCAGTCAATATGCGTCGCACTGTATGAAGTCCTGAAGCCGCTCGAGAACATGGACCTTGTCATCGGTTTCGAATATTATCTTGAGACCAGGAAAGGCTTCGGCAAAGACAACAAGAACCACTACCGCGTCGATGTGATGATAGGCGGATACGGTACCAGATTCGGCAAGCCCGAAGGCAGGCTCCTTGTCATGGAACAGAAACAGTACGAAGTCGTCCACTGGAAGAACTATCATTTCAAAGAAGACCGAGACGAAGATAACCTGGTAATCTCCTTCTTCTCCCTTTCGTCGTAGGCTTTCACCTCCGCCTCTTCTTCGGGTGACAGCGGTGTCACAAAATCATCAGCGTAAGGATTCCATATGCCGGAGCCGTCTTCGAGAACATATTTCTCAAGGAATGTGCCCCGGCTATCCTTTAGATATTTCAGAGCCTCATCCATCGAATCAAAGAGCATCGTGCTCTGTCCTACCATTATATCCCCGTACGTTTCAATATCGCGGTTCTCATCATACCAGCTTTCAAAACAGATGACTGCGAAGAAGACGTCACAGGGTTTTCCTTTTCTGTCAGCATAGTTATCAAGAGAACTTTTTGAGCACTTGCTCCTTCCGGTTATGTAGAGTCCTGCGCCGGTTACCTCATCGAATCCGAGGGGGATATACGCATCGGTTGCATATTCACCGGATGACATAACACCGGAATAGAGTCTTTCACAATATTCACGGTATTTTCCGTCAAAGAGTCTGCCGCTCTCTTTACCGAATCTGCTCACATTCTTAACCCGGACAGCACCAATGAACTCCGTATACTCACTCAGCAGTCTTATGTCATCACCATAGAGACTGTCCGCATCACCCGAGTCCTTCAGGAAGTCATTGATGTTACGGAAGATCAGTTTATCCTTATACTCACGAAGTCTGGAATCATCTGCGAAGATGGCATCCGCTGCGATCTTCTTATTCTTCGAATCCTCAATAACCTTATCAGTCCAATTTCTTATGGTACCTGATGATCTTTTGTCATTATCATACAGAGCATAGAGCATTGACAGTGCCTTCAGATGGGACACTTTGCCCGATGCATAAGCAATGGAAAGCGCCTCCACCATTTGGTACTGATTGGTCCTTCCGAACCTGCCGCATGCAGCAGCAGCGACATCCTCTGCAAGCACCACTGCTCTTTCATCATTGACGCTTTTCAGATAGCGGTAGATGAAGCTTTCGTGTCTGGGGTCATCAGAATAAGCACATGCCGAAACAGGCTGCTTAAGTTCCCAGTCTTCTTTAATTGTGGAATAGAGATCACGGTAATTTCTGATCTCCCTGTTTCCACCTATTATCATTTAAGGACCCTCGCACGGAAAACAGCAGACTTTATAGATGCCTCTGCAGAATTGATTGCCTTGTTCACGAGTCCGTAATTCTTATCAATGGAATATGCGCTGATTCCACTCTCATACAGGAATGCATCAACAAGATGAGTCATATCCTCTTTCATGCGTGAGAGATCGGCCTTGAAGAAATACTTACGGAAATTCTTATACTCCTGTTCGAACCTTTCCTTATCTCCTATATGCGAACACCATTTGGTAATGGTGCCCATCGCAACCTCGAACCTGTGTTGGTCTTCTTTCTCCTGTTCCTCCATTATCTGAAGCATGATCTCAGGATCAGGTTCATTTTCTTCCTCATACAAAAGCTGTGACTCACTGTCAGGATTGTATCCGAGGTAGTCATCGCTTTCTGAAATCTCATCCTCCATGCGGATCCTGCTCACATGCTCTTCCTCTTCAGCTTCAGCCTGCTCTTCAGCCTCTGCTTTTTCGACATCAATCTGTGTCAGCAGGTCCATTCCGGGACGTCTTCTGTTGTAGCCCCATTCGAAGGAAGGTGCGAGTTTCTTATATATACTCTTCTCCCTGTTTGTGTATATCTCATTCAGTTCCTTATCCATAAGGCATCTGTATGAATGAGCCATATAGAACAGGATATCCCTCTGGGTATCATCCTCATCTTCCCACGAATGATTCTCATACCATATGAATTCATAGGGATCCTGAAGTACAGGATCTATGTCAGTAAGTTCAATTATGTCCTCGAACTTTCTCGCATATCCATACTCAGGAGCAAGCCATTCCGTATAGACATCGGGGCTGACAAGGACACAGTACAGATATGATCTGTACCACTCCCTCTGGTCCTTTGACAGTTTCTTCTCTCTGCATGTATCAATATATCTGTCCAGAGCATCAAGCATATCCGTGATGACAGAATCGATCCTTTCGGACTCTATCACGCCCTTTTTATTCTCAATGAACGGATAGACGAATTCAAAATAACCGCTCATTATTCGTCTGATGCGATCGAATTCCGTCTCCAGATTATGCTTTCTGAATTCGACGATATTTATAGCGTTTTTGTCGTATTTTCTTGTATTTTTCATGGAAATAACCCTCCGAAAAAACTACACCTGTATTGTAACACGCGGAAACGCCTGTTTACCATCGACATTCATCTTCATCATAAGAGGCACTTCGACCATAAGGATCCAGACCCAGCAGCATGCAATGTTTCCGATCATCTCCATTCCGTATTCCCCGTATTTCCTTCGGAATGCTTTTTCAATTCCCTTTGGTATATCATCTCTTGTCGGCACTACGATCTCCACAAACCTTCTGCTGAGGCGATACTCATCCTCCCTGTCTTCCACGACACTCTTGTATGAAGTCTTCAGCACATCACCTATGGTCGGCACAACTCCATTATCTCTTTCCCAGGTCATGGCATCGAGCATGAACCATCTGTCATATCCTTCCTCTGCACCGGCCGCTTTCATATATTCATCCACAGGCAGATCCAGGAAAGCTTTCATATGCTTACTGATATGAGAAAATGTCAGGGTCAGGATCGTATCAGCCGGTATATACATGGTGTCGATCGTCTTTTCATATATGCGCTCAACAGCTTCTCCATATGTATGTTCACCGCTTCTCATGCCTGCAAGTCTTTTGAAATCCGCAACAGTCTGATCCAGGAAGAATCTGTCACCGTCACCCGGATCTATGACCTTATCAAGATCAAGCGAAAATAATTCATCAACTGTTTTTCGTATGTAGGCAGGGGAATATCCCCTGCCGGACTGTATCTTCTTAAGTCTTTCTTCGAATTTTGTAGTTGCCATATCCGCCTCCTGTTATCATTCCTTCAAAAGGATATCCATTGAATAAGGTTCAACAACATCACAGAGCCTGGGCTTTCCGCCTCTTTCCACGATCCATGCCTTACCGAGTTCAAGGTTCTTGACGCTCTCAGGAAGGCATCCGGCTATGTCCGCAACATAATCTGCTGTTTCTGCATCATCCTGTCCGCCTATGAATATCTTGTGATCACAGTTGGACATTATCGTTCTCGCATGTGCCTTCTTGTACATCCCTTCAAGCTGTGAGAGGTCCTGAAGTATTATGCTGGTGCTTATCTGTCTGGATCTGATGGTGGAGATGATCTTATCGAAGTCAGGGATGAATACGTTATTGGCAAAGTCATCGAGGACTATCCTGACCGGGACCTCAAGTTTGCCGTCCTCATGCGAATCCGCTTCGTTCATCAGAGTCTGGAAAAGCTGAGTGTAGAAGATATTGACCATCATGTCCATGGACCTTCTGTTATCGCTGACATTGACGAACACCACAGTCCTTTCTCTGCCGATATCGGCAAGTCTGATATCGCTCGCATGCTTTGTGAACGGTTCCATCTCATCGAAGGAGAGAATCTCGATTGAGTTGGATACGAACTGCTCTATCGAGGACCAGGTTTTCTCGCTGGTGAAGATTCCTTTGTATTTCCTGTATGAGCGGTATGCAAAGGAATGGGGATGCTCTTTTCCGAGGAGTTCGAAGAATGATACGCCTGGCCAGTTGCGGTCACGGTTTCCTTCAAAGCACTCTTCGGACAGCTGCTCATATGCACTGATCACCGAATCCATGTTGCGGTCTTCCTCGTCAGCAGTTTCGAGAACATACGCCATCAGGCTGAGCAGTACGCTCCTTGCGGACAATTCCCAGAAAGGTTCATCATCCTGTCCGTCAGGGATAAGAAGCCTGGCGATTTCTCTGAGGTCCTGCTGGCTGTATTTTTTTTTCTTAACCTTTTTGCCCTCTTCATCTATGGCCTCGGTCTCATACCATCTGACCTCATCGAGGATATTGTAATGAGCAGATCTTTCCGGATGGACGAAGTCGATGCAGACCACCTTAAAGCCCTTCTTTCTGAGGTAATCTCCGTATTTCTTCACCAGAAGTCCCTTGGTATCTGCGACCACCATGCTGTTCATCAGCCTGATGAGGTTGGGGGTAACATAGCTGCCCGTCTTACCGGCTCCGGATCCTCCGACGATCAGGTCATTGCCGTTGAGTCTGCTTTTGAAGGAATCCTCGGACACCTCACAGCCCTTGGCAAGAATACGGGTTCCGTACTCTCTGTCAGACATTACATTTGCTGCTTCGATCTTGTTTTTCTTCTGCATGATCATCCCTCCATTAATCCTGTTGCGAGGCCGAAGGTGATAGCTTCTTCGGCAGTGAAATAGGTATCGTGTGCTGTTACTTTGTAGATCTCCTTAAGTGACTTGCCGGTGCGTTCGGAAATGATGCTTGCCAGCGACTCCCTGCATCTGTTCAGATCATCGAGCTGTGCCTGAATCTCCTGTGACTTCATCCCTCCGATATCGTGATTTCCACCGAAGGCAGGATCGTGTATCATGATTTTGCCGTGAGCCATCATTTCTCTCCTGCCTCCTCCGAGGAATATGATGGCACCCATGCTCGCACAGGTTCCGACGCATACAGTTCTGATAGGGGACTTAATGAGCTTCATAAGATCGTAGACAGCGAGTCCGTCCTGAACATTACCTCCAGGGCTGTTGATATAGAGTGTGATTTCATCATTGGAGTCCAGGCTGTCCAGATACATGAGTTTGACGATCAGTTCTGCGCATGAATTGTGGTTCACATCATCTGTAAGAAAGATCATTCTTTTCCTGAGAAGTTCGTCCTCGATCGGAACAGGCTGAATTCCTCTGGATGATTCGAGTATTACATTTGCCATTGCTTTCCTCCTTATAAACTGTTGTTAACGGTTTCCGCAGTGGCCCGTTTTCGGGTGCGGATCAATCTTACTACGAACGCAAAAACACGACGCTGAATTGGCGTCGTGTTTTCCAAATTCCCCTTCGGGGTAAGTATGCTGTTTTATCTGCGGATATTCAGGATCATCTTCCACCTGTTATGGTAGACAGGTGTCCCGGCATATACCCGATGAATGTCTTCTTCAGATCCCTGTCGTAATAATAGTAGATCCTGATCAGGCCTTCCTCGTCCCTTGCACCTACACCTCTCTTGAGGTGCTTGTCGAGTATAACCGCATCCTTGCGCTTCTTTTCGTCCACAATTCCCTTAGCGATTGCATCATTATAGTAGGATGAGATATTGATGGTGTACTGATCCTTGTACTTGCTGGTAGCATCACCGACAGGAGCCATTTCTACTCCTGACAGGATGGTTCTGTATTCCTCCTGCAGTTTCTCCCAGTCCTTCTGGTCAATTTCCTCGCTGTTTACATATCTCGTATATCCTGCGAGATAATGGATCATGTAGTACAGATTGTGGTACGAATCCGAATCAACCCTCCAGGTACAGTCCGAAAGGCTCCTCTTAGCCTTTTCATGTACGATCAGGCAGTCCGAATAATACTCCTCGATCCAGCTGAGTATATCATCAGCAGAATTTGTGATTGGCATATCAAAAAGAGCCTCATGACGATCATAGAACTGTTTGAATGTGGAGCCGCCGCTTCTTTTCTTAAGTTCTGCATTTTCTTTTTCGAGTTCATCACATCTCTTTTGGAAGACGTCGCTGCTCTTATCGTCATGGCTGTTCTCCAGGCTTTCGATGCGCCTGGAAAGTTTTCCGTTCTCGTCCTCGAGCTTCTTTATTTTCTCATTCAGATCTTCTATATCGAGCTGACATTCATGCCAGTCTTCATCGCGCAGGATCTCGCAGAACTTAAGATCCCTCTTGGTTTCCTCCAGTTCTTCCCTGCACTGTGCCAGGGCGCTCCTGAGATCTTCGATGGTAGCGGCATCGCCCGTAAGTCTGTTTATTTTTTCCTGGAAGAAGACATCCCTGAAGAAGATATCACTATCGTATCTTATATCGCATCTGCGGAGTTCCAGATCCCTGTCCTCAGAGAATGTTCCGCAGAAGTAATTCCTCTCACTATCAAACGCAAACTTTTCGGCATACTCTTCTCTGGTGAAATACATGGGAGTCTGACCTAAAAACGCAACCTCACCCTGAAGAATATGATCCATGTACTCCTTGCCATGTTCTGCAAGAAGCTTTCTGACGCTTTTCTGAACCTGAATAACGTGACAGAATCCGACACTCGAGTACGCAATCCTGTCGATTATATCATCGCGCTCCGTGGTGGCTATCAGTTCTGCTGCTTCATCCTCTGATATCAGCAGCACTGGGAGCTTTCTGTTTTCATTAAAGAGAAGGCCCTTTCTGAATTCCTCGCAGGCCATATCGCTCTTTCCATTTACTTCTATTGCATATCTGCCAAAAGCATAAGCCTTATCGATGCCATGTTCGGTTACGGCAAGTTCATCATCCCATATGGCATCCCTTACAAACTGCGGACGATAACCGGGGATGTACATGTCATTGCCGGTATCGTAACCTGCAGTACATTTGATTGCCATGACCACATGATCATCCTCGGGATATACCGCTATCGCAGTACGGAATGTGGAATCACGTCCCTCGCTGATGGCAATCTCGCTGAGTTCCATGGCCCATTTAGATTCTTTCTCATAATAGGCCAGATGAGGGTGCATTACATTGTCAGCGCCTATGCCGTTTGTTTTGGTAAGATCGTATGAATCGTACACTTCCGGTGCAAGGATCTTGTTGCTTTTCTTTATGACCGGTACATCCGTTATCTGCGCCAGGAATTCATCATTGGAACAGCCTGTCTTTTCACCTTCAAGCTTGTTCTTAAGCCATCCGAGGACATAGAATACCAGCTTCTTCTGACAGTGCGTAACGCTTAAACCTTCCGAAGGATATACGTCCAGAATTGATCTGTAAATGTCTTCATTTTTCTGTAATCTGAGTTTTCTCGGCTGCATGATCCATCCTCCTGTAGCATAAGGTTCTGTTCATAAATTTTCTGAGCAGAACTATTATTAATTGTAGCATTTTTTCGGGATTTTTACGAACAAAGCTACTTCACGATATGTATGTTTCGCTGTCCTTCAACTTCAGATCAACGATCTCCTGCATGGCTCTTGCAAGGAGCATCAGGACATTCATACTGTACTGATCGTCCCACAGCTCGGACAGGATATTCGCAACTTCCGCTTCGGCAGCAACAGCTTTTTCGGGGATACCATCAAATTCTCCGGCATTCATCTTAAGTGTAAAGCTTACTGTGGGATTCTTGATGTTCAGGTTGTTCATAACCACTTCCCTGAGCCTGGGCACATCGCTTTCGTGATCAGGCTGGATGTGGATGTGGGTTCCAAGGTAGCTGTTCTTTTTGTATTCAAGATGCATCATGAGCATGTCCTCCTTTAAAGGGTAGTGTTAGTTGTTGAGTTGCATTGGTTCTCTGAATCAGGCTGTCGGACGATGGTGGCAAGTCATATGGTCACGTTCAGGCAATCTCGAATGTCTTGAGGCGGCTGTCGCTCCACATCATGTCATAGATATATTCGCGGATGGAATTTTTCATACCGCGGATACCGAGACCGCTTGAGTAGGCCTTATGAGCAATTTCATCACAGCGCTCACTGCTGATGATTATCGGCATTCCGAACTCTTCCTCAAGTTCATGCACAGGGCCCTTTACATGATCATCAAGGATCTTGCGGAAAGCTTCTTCAGAGAAAGGATTAAGGTTCACAAGTCTGTGGATCCTGCCGCAGAGTTCGTTGATGCAGCCTGCCTCGTGGATGTCTTCCATCGTAAGTTCCCTGTCATAGGACTTAGCCTTGGAAAGGCTCGAACCAAAGCCGAGCATGGGACCGGATTCATTTTCAGCA
This sequence comes from uncultured Lachnospiraceae bacterium, assembly GCA_946531495.1. GTDB lineage: Bacteria > Bacillota > Clostridia > Lachnospirales > Lachnospiraceae > AC2028. Next base: position 15,403 of record CAMNAQ010000005.1, read on the forward strand.
ATCTGTCCTGCCGTTTTCTCGAATGCACCTGCGAACATGAAGCTGATTCCCGAGGTATCGATGGTAGAGAATCTTCTGTCTATATCGGAATCAGGAACCCTGAGTTCTCCGCCGTGGATGACCGTGAGGAATTCTGCCTGCACGGTTTCACTGACATTCTCCCGACCGCTGTTTATCTTCGGGGAGAAGAGCTTGTCACACTCGTCAAGGAAGATGATGGGCTGAATGCGACCGGAATTCCTGTCAGGAACAGGCACATCGGAAAAGAGTGTTGAGACCTTCTTTCCTCCGGACCAGCCATCACAGGTGACATTGGAAACATCCCTGATATATACAAGTTCGGGGAACATATCCTTCAGCTTCTCAGCGATGAAGGACTTACCGGAACCGGTGGGGCCTGCGAGCATTCCGACAAAGCGGTGACCGTGAAGATGCTGATATACCATCATTGCAACTTTCTTGCATGCATCATCCTGATCGATAACAGCCTTCAGAAGCTCATCCCTGATCTGCACAGGGGTAAGAGCAAGATAGTTATGAGAGCCTGATACCGTAGAGCGGGAAGAAATCCTGTAATCATCGGAATACCAGGGGACATATCTCTGAACGACATGAATGTTGTTATTTTCCATAAGCTGACCTCCTGTCATATGTTAGGTGGTTAATGGGGTACGTCCTCTCCCGCCACCAGCCTTGGCACGCTCGCCGCTGAATGCGGGTCATGGCTGTGCTTCCCCGGCTGTCGCCCGGGCGGGAGAGCGATATTCAGTTGTCAAGGAACTGACCGTTCCGAACAAATGAACGCAAAAAGGGACCGGTATTTAGATTTTCGATAAATGGGTAGACTTCTAGCCCAAAATCGATTATCTAAATACCGGTCCCTCTTGGATCAGCTTATTTTTCTGTTGTGTGAGAAGTATATCCCGACATGACGATCATGTCAACAGATTTCACAAAATTTTTTCCCAGTCATGATGAATATCGAACCACTTCTTACTGCTCCGTCCAAGCGCTCCGATCTGGCGGGGGTGAGCAAGAGGCAGCACATGAATTTCTCTTCCATCTATGATCACAGGAGTAGCTTTTCCATATCCATACATATCGGAATACTCACGAAGGTATCTGTACGGCACTTTACATACACGTCTCAGATACTGGTGGATGGGAACGTCTCCCAGAAGAACAAGAAGTTCTGCCTGGGATTTCTTCAATTCCTCAGTTATCTCCTTCGCCCTCTTATCGTCGCAGAACAGATATGGCCTGTCAGGAACCGTAACAGGATTAAGTCCATACTTCTTTATGAGCGGTTCATAATTCTTCGCTATGGTTCTCTGCTGATTGCCATTCAGTCTGGTCTCGGGAAGGCAGTCGCAAAGCCATGCATCATCACGGGTAAATCCAAGTGGCTTCAGAATATCCTCATCCAGTACTCTTGCAGAAGGACCGTTAAGATCCTTATCTGTAGGTACAAGCCTGCCAAGCTCCTCAGGAATCCTGATCCTGTCAATTATGCTCCTTGCTTCTTCCTGATTTCCATCCCAGAAGATCTTCGGTTCACTAGCAACAGCAAGTGCATTGCAGATAGTCTTTTCATCCTTTTCCCATCTTGCATGCACAGCACTTGCATATACTCCAAGGACAAACACCTTCTTAGGCGTCTGATCCTGCTGGACCAGTCTATGAACATATTCGCCAAAAGGATATTGGTATTTCATAAGTCCGCTCCTTCTTTATCGTCAGGTTATCACATTATCTTAAGGCCTCTGTGATTTTTCCTCCATCCATTCTTATCTGCACGCGTGAGAAGTTCCCGCTTGCATCGTTCATATCTATATATACATTGGAATCATATGTATCAAGGGTCTCAACAAGATCTCTGATCATCCGCTCATTCCACTTATTGCCCCGAAGCGTGGGCATCAGTTTCTCCACCTGCTCAGTCAGGTCTGTGTGGCTGTCAATACGTATCCTGAACACCTCTCCAGCATCCATTGATACATTCGCCGCATTGTAACAGATAACAAGCTCATCCTGCCCCCAGTCGCCGCCACTTATATCTCTGTGAATCATATATCCTTCCGTACCAAAGACAAATCTTCCGCTTGCCCCGGACAACTTCTCTGCGAGGTCTTTCGAAATCGGATAGTCTCCCGCAGCGTTCAGATGTGTCCCGGCAAAGGCAAGCCACTTTTCGGGATCTATGATAATCTCATCATCTTTCTCTTTCCAAACGAGATTCCGGATGTGATAACCCTTACGTGTGCTGAAGTATACCATTCTGCACTGATCGGTATCCCTGACTAAATAGCGTCTGAACTTTCTGGGAGCGATGCGTATCTTCATGCTCCTGCCTTCACGCTTCTCCCTGCCATACAGATGGTCACCGTCAAAGGCAAGAAGCAGCAGTTCACACTCTCCGCTTTTATCCCACAGATCCGATTCATAAAGCATCTCAATCTTATCAGCCATATCCATCTCCAATCATCTCAGTGCCCTTAAACAGCCCCCTAAGCCGTCATGCCATATATCATAATAATATGCCCTTATACAATACAGGTCAAACCACGAATCATATATCCTCTGTCAGCCTCTCATACTTATCCGGGAACCCGGCGGCTCATCGTCATACCCTGAATCCTATCTGTCTCTTCTCAGGCCTCTTTGCCCCGACTTCACCGGTTTCAAAGTCTTCAGGCATCAAAGTCTTCACAACCGATTTCCCAATCCTCTTTCCCTTGTATTCCCTTACTATCCTGTGTGACTGGCTCATTTGGGCCTTCTCGATCAGATTCCGGACATACCTGCCGTTTCCAAAATCAGGTACACTGCATGCTCCATCAAGGATTTCCCTGCACACATCCTCTGTACCTTTCCCAAGCTTCAGTCCTCTCTTATGAACCATGAGTTCGAGAATCCTGTACAGTTCATCACTGTCATAATCCGGAAATTCAAGATGAAATGCTATCCTGCTCCTGAGTCCCTCATTCCTTGCAAGGAACTCTTCCATTTTATCCGGATATCCGGCAAAAATGACTATCGTGTCATTTCTGTGATTCTCCATCTCCTGCACTATTGTGTTGATTGCTTCATCGCCGAATGAATGACTGTCATCAACAAGCGAATATGCCTCATCGATAAAGAGCACTCCTCCTCTTGCCATCCTGAAATATCGGCATACATTCTTTGCCGTCCATCCGACATACTTTCCGACCAGTTCTGCCCTTCCGCATTCCACAAGATGTCCGCTCTCCAGCACTCCCTCCTTCTTAAGTATCTGTGCAACAAGTCTTGCAACTGTTGTCTTGGCACTTCCGGGATTACCGGTGAAGATCATATGAAGTGATGCATCTGTACTGTCGAGTCCCATTTTGCTCCTGAGTTTCCGGACAGCTGCAGTATCAACAATCTCATCCACAACCTTCTTGATCCCATCTAGTCCGATCATGTTCTGAAGTTCCTGATAGGGCTCGTTCACCGTGACTGACCTGTCAACACTTACGGTGGAACATTCTCTGTAGGCTCTGTAGATTCTCTCCTTCAGTCCGCGCCTCACCCACTCGGAATACTTCTCATCAACCTCACCTGCGGTATACTGCTTCCGTTCGGAAAACAGCGCCCGCACCTTCTTTTCTCCAATCTTATTTCCGTCCCTCATGGCTCTGTAGAGAAAATACTGCACTGCCTCATTTCTTCCTCCACAGCCTTCACGGATTTCGATGATATCAAGGGCCTCTGCTATCTTATTGACCATGGCACCGCCAAATCCCTCTTTTTCGGATAAATCAACAAATATGCATAGGGTTTTCATCTGATGCTTTAGTATCAGCTTTTCATAGAACTCCATAACCCTCTGATAAGATGATGAATAACTTCCGTGATCATCTTCATCTCCTGCCATCTCTATTGCGAGAACAGTTCCTTCACCATACTTGAAGATTTTCTCAACATCATGATCATTAAAGCAGTTCTCCGAGATATCCGACAGATAGTTGATCCTCGATCCGATCAGTCTGCCGTTTGTCATCAGCGCTCCGACAAGCAGTTCTATCATTCCCTTTGCCGCATCCCTGCATGTTACGGAGAGCTTATAATGGACAGGTATCCCGAAAAAACCTTTCTGATTATCAGGTGAATATATCCTTTCTATCTCTTCGAGCAGGCTTTTATCTCCCATTAGTTCTGCCGCCCTGTTCAGCGCTTCATACTTCGTGAGGTTTTTCTTTTCGGGAATGATCTCATTAAGATTAAAGTCATTATTGTTAAAGTAATCCACCTGAATATCGAAGTTTCTCCACCTTGCTATGAATTCATCATCACTTCCCTTTTCTATCCTGTCAGAAAAATTCTGCGCTGAGATTTCTGACACATCCGTCACTTCTCTTACTTCAAGTGCATAGTTTTTCTCAAGATATCTGCAGACTGTTTCAATGCAGTCCGTTCCTCCGTTACAGGTATCGCTGCATGCCATAACAATGAAAAGTTCACCTGGTATTGCACTATAGATCTGAGCAATGATCGTATTGCCATCCCTCCCAAGATTCTTCATGCTCTTATTAGCTCTTTCAATCACGATGCTGAATTCCTTCTCAAAGTTTTCTGACTGCGGATCCACTGACAGGTGTCTTACAAGCCCATCCCCCTTTACATCCCTGTCCCGGAATAAAATCTTATATTCATAAAAGATCATGTTCGCACCTCCTGTTTCTTCGTGTATGGAAAATATACAACACGCGAAAAACGCAGAGTGCCATCTTGGTGGCGAAAGCCTTAAAAAGGTGATAAAATCAGGGTATGAAGGGATGAAAATTGAGCAATAAAGGGAAAATACTGAGACAGTTGAATATATACTTCAATATCAGAATGACCGAATACCACGGTCCTTCGGAACTCATCAGACGTTTCGGGATATCTAAAAGAACTCTTCACCGCGACCTTGATGACCTGAGAGAAAGCGGCCTGCTGAAACTGAAATACGACAGGAAGCATGATAACTATATCCTCAACGATGAGAGCAGTACTGAAATCAGCTCTGATCAATCAGCAAACACTGCAGAAAAGAAATCGGGAAGATCCAAAAAAAGATATACCAAAAAGAACGCTGCGGATAAAAGAAAAGTCGGAAACAGAAACGAAGATGAAATGATAAGCGCACGCAGGCATCAGCACCTGACACGGCTGTACAGGCTTGGCACTCTGATCTTCTCGCTTACTCCGACAGACACAGAAGCGGTGTCGGACTATCTCTATGACCTTGAAATGTATCATTTCTACATTCACGAATTGATGAAGGAAGATCCGGAGCAATACACTATTGATGAAGCCCCTGATAAACCTGAGCTGCCGGACATCACAGATCTGAAAGCTGAGTACTACTCAATCTTCCCGTATTCAAGTGAAAGAACAAGACAGAGAGATTTCGAAACCCTGACACGCGCAGGCTTTCCGATACATTACGACAGAAGAATAAAACGATATATTTACGAACCTTACGATTAACTCAGAACTCTATCCCGCTGACTTTCCACTCGTCATTTATCCTGACGAAATAAAACTTACCATCGGTGATAAGAATCTCCGGCTCCCTGGGGCCCCATTCCATGGTCAGATACTGTTCAACCTTAACCTCGCAGTAAAAGGCATCATCACTGTAGCTGATAAAATCAAGTATCTCCGTGCTGTGTATCTCCTCATCAAGATGCCTTGTAAAGTACGTCAGCCCCGCGTGGGTCATATAATAGAGAAATCTGTTATTTGGAGTAAAGTATCTCCTGAGTTCACTCTCAGGAAGATCACCGGATACAAAGCTTGCATAAGCTGACACAGCCTTTGCGGCATAATTTTCCATTGCCTCTCTGTCCGGACAATCCCTGGGATAATCCACATAATACTTTGAGGCCTCACTGTCATATACCACCGGAACTTCGCTTCCATCCGCAGCATACGCAGTAACCGTAGGCTCCATATAAAGTCCCTGACATACTCGCTCCGCCATAGGAGGGACTGAAACATATTCATCGAAAAACTTCTGCGCTTCAGCCTCCTCTTCAATATTTGTAAAAGCAGGATCCGAAAATTCAGTCCCATTGATAAATATGGTTATATTCTCAGGTGCTATTACATCCACACTTTTTTCCGCCCTTACAGGCAGGTCAAGCAGGGAAAGATTCCATTTCGGGATATCATCCTCACTTGCCCCCGGCATAAGATCATATTCCGCTCTTGCAATGGTGCTTTCTCCGGAGCTTATGCTAAACACCGGATGCTCATATGTGCTTTCTCCTCTGACTTCGGAAAAAGAGACAGGCCCCCGGTCAAGCAGCGGTTCCATATACTCCAGGATCTCATTTTCCGATTCATATATCCCGGCCTCAGGCTTGACCGTAAGCAGATCATATATCGACGAAACATCCCGTGTTCTGAACAGTATCATCAGATCTTCGGTAATAACCTCAGGTCTTGATGCACGATAATCAGTTTCATACTTATCCAGATAATCGTAGAACTTTCCAAGAAAAACAGACATCACAATAAGAAGTGCCGCGATCCATGACATCAGAAAAATGCGATACAGCATGGCACCGCGTCGTCTTTTCTTTCCGTATGCAGTCTGATGCTTCTCCGAAAGTTCTGTGACTTCGGAAATGTCTTCTTCAATTGTGTGCTTCGATTTATCTTTCATCCGTGTCAGTCTGTCTCAAGGGGCATAACAACAAAGGCCGTGGGAATACGTCTCGTATCCCTGACAGTTGCATTATCAACAATTATCTCGCCTTCATAAAACATGGTGGATGACATTCCTCCATCCATATTGGCGGCATTTACGGCACCGTATTCAAGCATTATATCTATAAGATCCGCCATGGTCGCGCCAAGTGAGGAGCTCTTTCTTCCCTCTATAACAAGCATGAGTACCGCACCGTCATCGCGCTGTCCTATTGCGGTTCTGGGATTAAGGCCGCCGCCCTCTCCCTGATAGGAAGCAGCATTACCGTTTACAACAAGAGCGGGGCCGAAGGTGACCGCATCTCTTATGCCCATATTAAGTGCAGAAGCTGCAGTCATATTTCCCACTATGAAAATATTATCCTCGTTAAAGCCGTAAACTCCGTAGGTTCTTCCGTCGTTTCCATTTGTACATCTGCCATGAGTGATCACAACGCCCTCAGGCCAGGCACCGCTTCCGAGTCCGTTATTATCCTCGTATTTTCCGCCGTTGATCCCGGCTACGGCACCGTTATTTTCCACGTGCTGCTGGATAGTCCACCCCATATAACCGTGAGTATAGCTTGGGATCGAAGATACAACGACACGTGACGGATCATATACTATCATCATCATTCCGGAATATGTCTCACCGTGAACCTCATGGATCTCTATTCCGTCACTGTCCGGATCGTCATATACATAGCCCCCCTCTTCACCTTCTGAGGATGCATCAGTTTCTTCTCCCTCCGAAGCAGACTCCGGATTCGAAGCATCAAAATCAACAAGCGATACATCGGTGATCTCTGCGATCTCCTCAGTCCGGTTATTGGCACGGATAGCTTCTATCTCTTCGTCCGTCAGGTAGATCCTTGCAAGTATTCCTCCGGCGCTGGATTCCATGACCGATGCAACGAACAGATCCCTGAAGTGGGGTGACGGCCCCTTGTTGATAAGGTATAAAAAAAGATACAATCCCAGTATCAGTACCAGGATTGTAAGAAAAAGCCACAGAAAAAAGCGTCCGATATAAATCGCAAGCCTTCTCCAGACAGATATTTTCCCCTCATAAACTGCTCTGCTCATAAAAATACTATATCACTTCCGAACCATTTTTCACACAGGACATTATATTCCGTAATCCATATCCCGCCCAAGCTTAAATGAATACAGCCTCCTTTCGGAAACCTGCATTTTTTCCAAACTTTCCAGGGCTTCACGGTAATAATCCATCTGTGTCTCATACCTGACCCACAGTTCATCCATCGATGAAACCGCATCCGTTTTATAGTCGATAAGTATTATCTTACCCGACTCGATAAAATATGCGTCAATTATTCCCTGGATCATCAGTATCTCATCATCAAGCGCTTTTGAACCGGTATCCCTGTGCTGCGGATCAAGCAGCCTGGATGCGGGAATACCGAATACAAAGGGCTGCTCTCTGCGAAGATTTCCGGATCTTTCAGCCATCCACATCCTGTATGAAAGCTCGCTTTGAAGAAAATCAAAGATCTTATATGGATTGACCGCGGCATGCACCTTTGCGGAGATATGACCTGCAAGCTCTTCCTCATCCAGGAATCCTCTTACAGATCCGATCACCTTTCCACTGCTCGAAGTTATGAGCTTAAGATACTCATCATATCCGGACGGCACCTTATCAAAAACGCTCATAAGGATCCTGTCCCAGGAAAGCAGCTGCATTATCCTGTGATAGGCATTACCTCTCTCGGTACCTGATATGCTTATCCTTGTGCCCTTATCTGCAGGCTCCTCATTTTTGCCTTTGTCATGTGCTGCAGCATCCGCTTCGTCCGCATCATTCGCTTTGCCTGCTTCATCCGCTTCGCCTGCTTCGTCATAGATCCTGTTTTTACTGATACCCGCAAACACAGGAACAGGGATCTCGTCCTCACCATGCTCCATCAGGTCATATGCACCTTCATCCCTTTCAGCCATTGCAGCCATCTTAAGCTCAGAGACAGTTGTCTTGGTATAGAGGTTTTCAAGATATTTATACGGATACTCATACGAAAACTTCTTCTCCAGAGCTTCCACCGTATTTATATCGGCAAGAGACATATCACCGCCTGATGCAAGGGAAAAATCTGTCACGCCTGCTGCCTGGCTTTCCTCTGCCGCCTTTCCGGATCTTTGCAGGTCACCTTGTGTGGCAATACTGATATCAATGACATCCCTTACTTCTTCGCATCCTATAACAGGAAGGATCAGATCAAGATATGTCACCGAGCTCTGGAAATTTCCGAAGGGAAGTCTCTCCATCGGATACTCAATGCATTCGTTCAGGGTGGATTCCGCTTCATCCAGGCCGCCGATCATGATAAGCTTCTCCCGCGCTCTTGTCATCGCAACATAAAGAAGCCTCATTTCCTCCGAGACAAGATCTCTTTTTTTCTTATCGGATACAGCCGCATATCTGAGAGTCCTGACTCTCACACGCTTTTCATCATCAGCATATCTGCATGCCAGGCCCAGCATATCATCGGAAAGAAGCGGCTTGGATACGTCCATGAAATTGAATTCTTTCCCGAGTCCCGCAAAAATCACAACCGGGAATTCAAGTCCCTTTGACTTATGTATTGTCATAAGCCTCACAACATCTGCACTCTCTGATGCCGAGCCCACCTCACCGGAATCGATCTCAAACTTCTGCATATTATCGATATATCTGATGAAGTCATTAAGTCCAAGATAACTGGATCTTTCGTAATTAGATGCCATAACAAGGAGCATCCTGACGTTTCCGATCCTGGACTGACCGGCAGGAAGTGCGCTGCACATCTCGAAATAATGATAATCCGCGGTAATGGTATCAAGGAGCTTTCTTACGGTAAGATATGAACTCATGCTGCGGTATTCTTCAATCCTGTCAAGAAAGATTGTAAGCTTTTCCTTTAACTCAGGAGATATCTCATTCCCCTCATCCTCATGGGAAACACTTTTTCCGGCAGCCATCATGAGCGCTTCATAAAAAGGATATTTCTTTCTTCCTGCTCTTATGAGCGCTATCTCATCTTCGCTGAAGCCTCCAAAATAAGAATGCATGACTGCATAAAGCGGAATGTCATCAAGCGGATTGCTCAGCACCCTTAAAAACTGAAGGAGAATACTTACCTCCGCGGTTCCGAAATACCCGTTCTTCCCCTCTGCATAAAGAGGAATACCCATATCCGCAAACACCTTTCGGTATACTTCGGTAACGCTGCTTACGCTTCTGCAAAGGATCACAATGTCACCGTAAGAAATATCCCTGAGCCCGGGCTCCTTGCTTCCGTTATCAAGAACCTTCTGAGTCTTCATCAGATCCCGGATCCTTGATGCAATGATCCTTGCCTCAAGCTCGCTCTTATCAAGCAAGCTGTCCTTTGAAAACTTCTTGTCATATACTATAAGCTCGGTTTTGCAGTCTTCGTTTTCCGGATAGACAGCCTTTGCCTTCAGCTGCGCACTTTCATCATATTCTATACCGCCGTTTTCAAGATGCATTATGCGTTCAAAAACGCGATTGACCGAATCTATAACCTCTTTGCGGCTTCTGAAATTACCCGTCAGATCGATCTCCATTTTGGGCGGGACCGGAGAATACTCATGCTGCTTTGCGATGAAAAGATCAGGCCTTGCCTGTCTGAAGCTATAAATGCTCTGCTTTACATCTCCTACGGTAAATCTGTCATATCTTCCGATGTTTTCAGCTGACACGGCTGTCAGGATCACTTCCTGTACAAGATTGGAATCCTGATATTCATCCACCATCACCTGGGCGAATCTGTTGCGATACTCGGTTGCGGATTCTGTCGGTTCAATATCAACCACTCCGTTTTTGATCTTATGAGTTGTAAGGATATCAAGTGCATAATGTGACAGATCGGAAAAATCAACGGAGTGTCTCTTTTTCTTTTCCGCAGAATATGCACTCCTGAATTCGATCGTCAGATCTATGATGGCATTTACGGTATCCCTGCAGCCGTTTATATACCGCACCTGATCCTCAATCGGAAACGAGAAATAGTTCTTATTTAATTTTTCGATCTGCTTCCAGGCTTCATCCCGGAATGCCTTTGCAGGCTCCGACAATTCATCCTTTGCAAGGGCTTCTTCGTCGTTTTTGGGCTTCCTGAGTGCCTTCAGCTTTAATTTATTGGAGGTGATATCATTCATAAGGGCATACATATCGGTGAGGGTACCAAGTCCCGCACATGCTGCCAGATCTTCGAATTTATCCCTGTCATCGGCAAATACGATCCCGTAATTTTCCATTATGGGACTGGATTCACATATCCTGATAGCAGATTCGATATACCAGAGCGCATATTCGATAAAGCCGTACGAAGCATGCTTAACCTCAGCCTCTATATCCGTTCCGTTCAGATCCTCAGGCTTTGATACATCATGATCCCTCTTCCTTTCAAGAAGGAATTCATCCGGCCACGGATAGCTGTCAGAGGCTCTGTAAAGCCCCATGATGATATCCTCGAGAGCCGAATCGTCATTTCCCGGACAAAATGCTTCAACACACTTAACAAATTCAGGCTTTCTTTGTTCATATGCTCTTTCAAGGACATCCCTAAGCACATCCGCTCTGATAAGGGCGGCCTCTCCGTCATCGACAACCCTGAAATCCGGATCCAGTCCTATATCCTGGAAATGATTCCTGATAACGTCAAGGCAGAATGAATCGGTGGTAGTGATAAGCGCACGGTGAACAAGGGTCTGTTGTCTTTGAAGATGCTCATTATCCGGATCTTCCTCCAGCATTTCCCCGATCCTTTTGAGAACCCTTTCCTTCATCTCTGCAGCTGCAGCCTGAGTAAAGGTAACGACAAGTATCCGGTCGATATCAACCGGGTTTTCCTTATCGCATACAAGCGAAACTATCCTCTCTACCAAAACAGCAGTCTTTCCGCTTCCTGCGGCAGCGCTTACAAGAAGGCTGGTGTTTCTGGCATTTATTATCCTTGCCTGTTCGGCCGTAGGCTTAAATACCATCTTTTTCACCTCCTTCTTCGCTCGCTTTCTCATCTCCGGACTTATCGTATTTTGCACAGAGCGCACCAATAGCAGCAGTCCTGCTCATCTTCTCTTCATCCCTGAATTTATAACCAGGTATTTTTCTGTCAATACCGCATGCAGATTTATACGGGCAGTATTTGCACGTATCATTATACGGAGAGATAGAGATCCTTCCGCCTAAGATTTCTTCAGCTTCCGTTTTGGCAACATTTACCGCCTCAGTAAGCATCATATCCATAACTTCCTTACTGAGAACTCTGCTGACGGATGTGAAGCCTCCGTCTTTTTTTGTTGCCACGTAGAAAAACTCCGATGTTATCTGGGGGGCAAGTCCCTTAAAGGCTTTGTCCAAAAGTGAAAGTGCTTCTTCGCTTCCAAGCATCTCACCCTTTGGTCTCATCATCTTACGAAGCTCGTTACCCACCTTATCCGAATCGCCCGCATCCTCGAGATCATACATCGGATCCTGTATCTGAAAATATAGCATGGATGCAGGTTCGGCTTTCATTTCTTCCTTCTCGCTGTACATATAAAGAGGGAGCTGTATCTGCCTTCCGTCCATGAGCTTTGCAATATCGATGTCCCTTCCGCTTGATTTAAAATCCATGATCTGGATGTATTTCCCGTTTTCCGTTTTAGCAACATCGATGCGATCGACAATTCCGGTCATATGTAGCTTTCTGCCATCCTTAAGAGGAAGATCCATGGAATAAAGCTTTTCCGAATCCGCAAATTCAAACATTCCCGCCGAAAGCTGATCCCTCAAAAAGCAGGCGGAATTGACCACAAGCCTTGCAAATCGCTGTATATTATATTCATTTCTCTTATTATCATAATAAAGAGAAGTGTTATATTCGGCGGCCGCTTCCATGGCATTTTCAGGAATGACCTTTTCAGCGTATTCATCCGTAAAATTCTTCCATGTAAGACCGTCTTTTTTCAGTTGTTCCGAGAATCTTCTGATGATGTCGTGGGTAAGAAGACCTCTGTCAAATGACTGGATCTCGTATGTATCGCCGCGTTCGATCCCGAGCCCGTAGGTGAGGAAAAATCTGTACGGACATCCCGCATAAGTTTCCAGAGAACTTACACTTCCTCTGAGCTCAGATCTGTATAACGATGTCACAGCCTCTTTGGAAAGAGGATTATCCAGATACTTCTTATAAACAGCCTCCGTCAGCATCTGTCTGTTTCCGTCAGCATCTCCGATCGCCGAAAACAGAGAGAATGTATCTCTTGAGCTTTCAGAGTTCCCCTGGGAATCCGCGTAATCCCTCATCATGACTGCCAGCTCGGAAAGTGCATCCTCCCTTGTACTGACACGTGATACGATGCCTTCCTCTTCAGGAAGGCTCACAAAAGCCGTATAGGGAAGAAGTTTTTTTATAACGGGGATCAGATACGATGGTCTTACGGATTTCCCATCCGGTTTAACCCGTACATATGAAAGATACAAGCGCTCCTTCGGCTTACAGATATTCATATACAGGTACTGTCTCTGTATATACATCTTCTGTCTCGGAGTAGGAGAAAGCTCTATTCCCTGTTCAAAAAGATATTCCCTGTCCAGATCCGAAATGATCCCTTTTCCGGACGTGTCTGCAGGAATATTACCGTCATTGACGCCTGCAAAAAATAGCACCTTAACATTTCCGATCCTGGATCTTTCGATATCGCCTATGATGACCCTGTCCACATTTACTGGAAGTCCGGGTATTTTCATTTCAGCGATTCCCGCAGATACCAGCTCAGCGAAATTCTTCAGACTGACCTCTTCATCTCCGAGAAGAAGCCATATCTTATCAAAGAGTTCTACAAAGAGCTTCCATACGGATGCATATTCCCTGCATCTTGCCTGATCTCCCTTTTTTTCGAACTCTCTCTTAAGCTGCCTCATTTTGTCCGGAGCATCCATTCCGATCAGGACATCATATAATGCAGCTACATAATTGGCGGCAGTATCGGTGCTTTTTGCTCTTTTATCATTCACCTCAAAGGATGAAAAAAGGCCGATCACCTTTCGCCTTATGTTATTGATCTTTTCAAGATATTCGGAGTCTGAGCGCCTTGAACGTATATTTTTAGTAAATTCCCTGTGCCATGCCCCGTATCCCCTGACGCCTGTCTGTCTGATGTAATTATCCAGAAGATCCGTTTCTTCGGTGCTTATACCTGTAAGACCTGACTTAAGAAACCTGGTCACTGAAGCCGGAGAATAATCCTCTGCCTGAATCTCAAGAAATGCCTGTACGGCTTCAGCGAGGGGATCAAGTGTCAGACCGGTCACATTATCTATGAAAAACGGAATCCCGAGAGTTTTAAATTCTCTTTCAAAATACGGAGCATATCCTTCGATATTCCCGCAAACTATCGCAAAATCCCTGTATTGATACGCTTCCTCAGCAAGGATCTCCCTAAGCTTTACACCGATATGACGGACCTCGGATACGGGATCGGACATCTCCATTATGTGAACTGAACCAGAATTTTTTCCGGATGAAAACGACCTCTTTTTACGGAAAAGGTTCCTCTCAAGAACGGAAATATCATGATCGGGCAGAGCTCTCCCGCAGACCTCCGGCTCCTGTACATCCATTCCGTTTTCACCTGCTGACTTGATGAGAGATACAGCTGTTTTGTGAGACAGATAGAATAATTCGTCATCGGAAGCAGGTATACGTACATCCTCTCCTTCAGAGCATGTAAGAGTTACGATCATTTCAGAGCATCTTGCCATAAGAGCGGAAATAACCTTCATCTGAACGGGAGTAAAACCCGTGAAGCCGTCAAACACTATAACGGAATCCGGGAGAAGCGACGAAGACGGAATAGCCTCGCAAAGTATGTCGAGCTTTTCCTCCCTGGTGATGTACCTTCCTTCTATGAATCTCTCAAATGCTCCGTAGATCGTCCCTATATCACGGAGCTTGCTCTTAAGTGCTCCCCTTAAGGTGCAGCAGTCTGTCAGCATCTCCATCTTATCCGGGGTGATGCCGTATTGCATGAATTCCGAAACAATGCTCTTAACCTCCGAGATCATTCCGGCTGAATCCAGTCTGTTCCCGAGAACCGTCAATTCGGACTTTACGGATGACGCTACCTTCCTGATCAAAAGGCTCATTCCGGTATCATCAAGAACCGGTATGTCTTCCTGACTTGTTTCTTCGAGTATCCTGTGCGACAGTCTTGAAAAACCGAGGACATCTATATTCAGAATCCCACCCGTCGGACTTAAGGTAACAAGCGCCTTCTGGGTATTCATTGCAGCCTGATCAGGAACTATGAAAAAGAAATTGCGGTTTCTTTCTTCGGCAGCTCTTTTGATCATCTCCTCATATACACTTGTGCTTTTTCCGGACCCTGAAGGGCCTGTAACAAGTCTAAGTTTACTCACATTCGATTCTCCGGGCGATATGCATTTTATGGTCACTTCTGACACGACCACCAACATATTATACTACACATTAATGTGTGAAATTTGTCCCACTTAAAAATGCCGCGGAAGACAAAATGTTTTCCGCGGCATCATTCAGATCATATCAGGGCACTTCACTCTTTTCAGATCATGGATGCTTCCCAGCACTCGGGAGCCTTAAGGTTAAGGATGGAAGCTACGGTAGCTGCAACATTTGCAAGTCCGTACTCGCCCTCTTTGATGGTATAGGTGTTCTTTTTATCATAGATGATGAAGGGAACGGGGTTGAGGGAGTGAGCGGTACGAACCTGGATCTCACCCTTCTTGTTCTTCTCAAGCATTTCATCTGCATTACCGTGATCTGCGGTAACAAGAAGAGTTACATTGTACTCGTCGCAGACCTTGATAAGTCTTGAAAGGCCAAGGTCAACCGCCTCAACACCTGTAACCGTAGCATCAAAATTGCCGGTATGTCCTACCATGTCTCCGTTGGGGTAGTTGCATCTGATGAAGTCATACTTCTCGGACTTGATAGCCTCGATGACATCATCGGTGATCTCAGCGGATTTCATCCAGGGACGCTCATCAAATGAAACGTTGTCGGAAGGGATCTCCTTGAAGGTCTCAAGCTCCTCGCTGAACTTGGAGCTTCTGTTGCCGTTCCAGAAATAGGTGACATGTCCGTACTTCTGGGTCTCGGAAACAGCGTACTGGCTGAGTCCCGCATTAACAAGAAGCTCTGAAAGGGTGTTCTTGATCTCAGGGGGATTAACAAGGTAATGAGTGGGGATGTGAAGGTCTCCGTCATACTCAAGCATTCCTGCATAATAGCATCCGAGCTTGGGTCCTCTGTTGAAGTAACCAAAGTCCTCATAGTCGAATGCCATGGAGATCTCGAGAGCACGGTCACCGCGGAAGTTGAAGAGGATGACGCTGTCTTCCTTCGAAACAGGTCCTACTGCCTTTCCGTCCTTGGCGATAACAAATGCGGGAAGATCCTGGTCGATGACATCGAGCTCTTTTCTGTATGTCTCGATAGCCTCGGTAGCATTGTCGAACTGGCGTCCCTCTCCCTTTACGTGGGTGTTCCAGCCAAGCTCTACCATTCCCCAGTTAGCCTGATATCTGTCCATGGTAACCTTCATTCTTCCGCCGCCGGAAGCGATGATGGCATGGAAGCTGTCATCGGAAAGCTCTGCAAGGCAGTCCTCAAGCTGCTTTACGTACTGAAGAGCGCTTGTTGCGGGAACGTCACGTCCGTCAAGAAGGATGTGAACGCGTACTTCCTTAACGCCATCCTCCTTAGCTTTCTTGAGCATTACAAGGAGGTGGGAGATGTTGGAATGTACGTTTCCGTCGGAAAGAAGTCCGAGGAAGTGAAGTACGGAATCGTTATTCTTAACATTGGCAACAGCCTCTTTCCATGAGTCAGACTCGAACATCTTGCCGCTCTCGATGGACTCGTTAACGAGCTTTGCACCCTGGGAATAGATCTGTCCGCATCCGAGTGCATTGTGTCCGACCTCGGAGTTACCCATATCATCGTCAGAGGGAAGACCTACTGCGGTTCCGTGTGCCTTAAGTCTTGTATTGGGGCAGGACTTAAGCATTTCATTGAGGACGGGAGTGTTAGCGGTTGTGACCGCATCACCGAGTCCGGTCTTGCTGAAGCCGACTCCGTCCATCACTACCAAAACTACCTGTTTTCTGTTTGTCATTTCTTTACCTTTCTTACAACTCATTCTTTCTGAATTTACAAAATCAACCTAATAAGTTATTTTCTTACATTTAATGGCATTTTGCAAGATGAAACAGGGAAACACCGGAACCGTCCCCCTGTTTCATCGTTTTTGTTTTTTCCTCACAGAGTATCCGAATTTTCCGATCGTATCCGACAGTTTTCTGTATGCTCCGTGTTCATACGCAACAAGGTTACACCTGTCCATATGAAAAACACCCTTCTCATCAAGGAATCTGTCTTCAACCGATACGCTTACCACTTCGGCCAGAAACATATCGTGAGTTCCAAGTTCCAAAATCTGTTTTACTTTGCATTCGATGCAGACGGGAGCTTCGGCGATAGCAGGTGCACTTACCTTAAAACTCTTTGCGGGAGTAAGTTTAAGTTCCTTGAATTTATCGATCTTATTACCGGTGGTGCATCCTGCCTTGTCCAGTGCGTAGGTCAGTTCCTCCGATGGCAGGTTTATGACGAATTCTCCCGTCTCTTTGATCATATGGTAAGAATACCTTTCCTTTCTCACCGAGATATAGACCATGGCAGGATCCGAACATACGGTGCCGGTCCAGGCTATGGTGATAATGTTGTTTTTTCCGTTTTTATCCGTGCAGCTGACCATAACTGCAGGCAGGGGATAAAGGAAGTTGCCGGGTTTGTCGAATTCTATCTTGCTCATTTAATTCACCTTTCCTATCGGGCAATATGATATGATACATAGGTTAAAAATGATCTTTTTGACGCATGTATTATAATACCATAAAAACGGGCCGGGTTCTTTTCATATCTGATCAAGGGTGCAGCCGGAAAGTCCGGTGAAGCAGTCGGATATCAGATGAAATAAGAATATGGGAATTCATATGCCAAAAGACCATCCGGTGCCAAAGGCAGGAATAAATATGAGCGGAAATCTTTACATAATCAGACACGGAAAAACTGCATGGAATGAAATGCACAAGCTGCAGGGGCAGGTGGATATTCCCTTAAGCGGTGACGGAATAAAGCTGGCAAAGGAAGCCGCCGCAAAATACAGGGATGTTCATTTTGATATCTGTTACTGCTCTCCACTCAAAAGGGCCTCTGAAACCGCGCAGATTCTTCTTGAAGGCAAAGATGTACCTGTTCTTTACGACGACAGGCTTAAGGAAATGAATTTTGGCGTATGTGAAGGGATCACGGACTATTTTGACGATAACGGAAGCCCGGTAAGCGACTTTTTCAACAGGCCGGAAAAATATGACAATCCTCCGGAGGGCGCAGAGAGCATGGATGAACTGTTCAAAAGGACAGGTGATTTCCTGGAGGAGATGGTATATCCGGAGCTGGAAAAGGAGAAGGATGTACTCATCGTAGGGCACGGCGCCATGAACTCCGCCATAATCTCACAGATAAAAAAACTCCCCCGCTCAATGTTTTGGAGCGAGGGAATTGAAAACTGCGAGCTCAAGAAATTAATGTGATCCCGATTCTTTTCTTTCCTGGATCTCTTTGAGCATCTCCTGCTGCTTCTTCGCATCATCCCACAGTCTGTAATAATATAATGCGGCTCCGATGATATACGGAATGGTGAACGATCTGAAGAATTCGAACCATCCTCTGGGCGTGACAGGTCCCCAGAAAAGTGTAGCTATAAGAATTGCACCAGTGCAGAGAGCCAGTGCCATTACGTACTGGATTATTATCATTGCAAGAGGACTGAGCTTTTCGAAGAACTTGTGGATTGACAGAACAAATACCGCAATGTTACAGAAGATGAACATCATCACGACATTGGCGTTATTCGTCTGGGTGCCCATGATCATGTTTATGACGGCACCTGCGACAGAGATTATTGTGTAGGAACAGCACAGTTCAAGGAGATAGCTCTTTATAAATTCTTTCATTTTCCCATCCTCCTCATCTTCTGTAAGTAATCATTAAAACTTTTCTTATAACTTCTGTTGATGCATATTCTCTCACCGTTATCAAAGGACAGATATACCTTCATATTGATGTCCGGCTTCAGCTGTTTTATCTTGTAGATATTCACAAGATTCGATTTGGATACCCTTACAAAACCGTAATTCGATAATTGCTCCTCCACAGATGACAGTGTTGTCATAAGTCTGTAGACACCGCTTTCTGTATAGGCGTAGAGTTTTCTCTCCACATGGTCGAAGTAATATATCTCTTCCGGATCAAGTATGATCTCTTCTCCGTCGTCAATATCCTCATCCGCCGGGCGCCCTGTGATAACGGGTCTTTCCGACCTCACAGTATCTATCAGCTGTCTGATCATCGGTCTCATTTCGGTGAAATGGATATCCAGATATTCTTCCGTTATCTTCTTGTCTTCAAATAGATTGATCTTCATTACGCTTAAATCCGTTATATGCGATCACAGTCCGTATCTTCCGAGGAAATCAGTTACCGAATCCATGTAACCATCGGGATCGTCGATCACGCCTTCAATATGTGCACTTTCCACCCTGACAAGTTCTTTTTCATCAGAGCCTATGCTATTGTACACTTCCTCGACCTTATCGGGAAGGCATACTTTGTCATTTTCGGAAAGAATGACCATGGTGGGAAGCATGTCATTTTTAACGGCTTCTATGGTATCTCCGTCAGCATAATCAACCTTATAGAAAAGCTTTGAAGCAATGCCGCTTGTAAAGATAAGGTAATTTGCAACAGGATTATTGAAATCCTCCTCATTGTCACTTCCGGAAAAGACCGAACGGAGCATGTATTCCATACCGGGTACGGGGGAATCGCATATGACAGCATCAGCCGCACAGATTTCACCTGGCTTTACATTCGATGCATACAGCGCTGCCGTCTGGGCGCCCATAGACTGTCCGTGAACTATGACTTCGGAGGCCTTAAGCTCATTCCTTGCATATATGACCATTGCCTCAACATCGAGCCTTTCATTTATTCCGAAGGTCACATTTTCATCCGCGTTATCCCCGCAGCCTCTCTGATCGATGGCGATAACGTTATATCCTCTTTCGAGATAGCCCTGTGCAAGAGGATAGGTACATACTCTGTCTCCGCCTGCACCGTGTACGAGGATCACCCATTTATCCGAGTTCTCTCCGGAATGGAACGCGGTTCCGGGAACAATATTTCCATCCTCTGCAGTCACACTGATCTCTGCGCCCGCATATGCCGCATTAAATGCATCGATGTCGTATCCCCACATTTCAAGCTGCATTATGCTGTTATTCTTTGTATCACTGTCCTTATTCTGATGCATGACCATGTCGGCTACCGCTTTTCCGATAAGGAACGAACCGATGATCAATGCTGCAGCAAGCACAATGAGAAGGATTTTTAAGATCTTAGCGATTTTCTTTTTCATTTTTTCACAACTCCTTTTTATTTGCTTTGATGAACATACCTTAGCAGATAAAAAAGAAGCCTGCGGTCTGATCTGCACAAGTTGCATCCGGAGGTGTATAAGTTGCATCACTCCCTTTGGCTTGACCTTGTTTTCTGCGCCGTCTATCCTCCCGAAGTTGCAGACATGTTCTGGCGAAAGGACGGTTCCGTATCA
>CAMNAQ010000006.1 GCA_946531495.1 uncultured Lachnospiraceae bacterium
CTGTGTATTGCAGGATTTGCAGGATTTACGAACTGTCCTGCGATCCAGCTGTTTGGAATTTCTCCCGCAAGCTCCTCTGCCTTGGCGATAGCGCCCTTCATACCCTTAGAGCCTTCGGTAAGAACAAGCTCAGCACCATATGCAAGAAGAATATTTCTCCTCTCAACGCTCATGGTCTCAGGCATGGTCAGGATAATACGATATCCCTTTGCGGTTGCGATGGATGCAAGTCCGATACCGGTATTTCCGCTGGTAGGCTCTATTATGACAGAGCC
The DNA here is from genome assembly GCA_946531495.1 of uncultured Lachnospiraceae bacterium. Taxonomy (GTDB): domain Bacteria; phylum Bacillota; class Clostridia; order Lachnospirales; family Lachnospiraceae; genus AC2028. Next base: position 276 of record CAMNAQ010000006.1, read on the forward strand.
GGCCCTAAGAATCCCCTTTGCTTCGGCATCCTCTATCAGCGCCTTTGCAACACGGTCCTTAACGCTTCCTGCGGGATTAAAATACTCAAGCTTTACAAGAACTCTGGCTTCAAGCCCCAGCTCCTTCTCAATATTTGAAACCTCAACGATTGGTGTGTTTCCTACAAGTTCAAGTGCACTTTTATAAATCTTAGACATTGCAGATACCTCCTTTATCCTTTGTAACTTCACCATACTCAGGTGCTCTGTCTTCCTTCACCTGCAATAATGATATTCCTGTTTTTCTGTTTTGACTAATACCTGAAATTAATAACCGGTGATAAGTTTTTCCTATCACCGGTCACAGCAGCATCATTTTATCTCTTTGTACTTACCGAGCTCCTTGATATAAGCCTTGCCATACTCGGACAGCCGGCTTCCCTTTCTGGTTATATATCCGATAACAAGCGGATCCTCCTCCTTAAGCTTAATGGAAACGAAGCCCTTAAGGATCGCATCATCACCTGCAAGCATTCCCGAACCTATCGAATAGCCGTGAAGCTTGGAGATTATCTCCATGGTGGTCGCCCTGTCATCCGATTTGATCATCTTTTTGAAATCATAATCAGCCATTGCTTCTTCGTTCAGGTAGAAGTTACTGTCGTCGCTTTGATCAAAGGATACGCACGGATAATCCTGAAGTTCCTCAATGGATATCTCTTTTCGCTTTGCAAACTTATGATTTTTCCACACATATGCATATGTTTCTCTTATCATAAGAGGAGTAAATTCAAGCTGATATTCTTTGAACAGCTTCTTGATGACCTCCTCATTTGCACCCGAGAACGAAATGATCCCAACCTCGCTTTTCAGGTCCCTTACATCCTCGAGAACGTTCTTGGTCTTGGTCTCGTGTATGGAAAAAACATATCTTTCTGGGTCTGCTTTTTTGATCACATCCGCAAAAGCCTTTATCGCAACATTATAATGCTGGGCGGATACGGAAAAACGTTCCTTGTCCGAATCCTTGGAAAGATACCTGTCTTCAAGCACCTCATACTGTCCCACAGCCTTTTTTGCATATGTGACAAATTCTCTTCCTGCTTCGGTAAGGGATATGCCTTTATTGGTCCTTTCGAAAATGAGAAAACCAAGCTCGGCCTCCAGCTCTGCGATACTGGCTGAAAGTGCCGGCTGCGATACATATAGTCCCGTTGCAGCCTCTCTCATGGAAGAAGATGATGCCACGGCAAGAACGTATTTGATCTGTGTTATGTTCATAAAAATCTCCAGAATGGAAGCCTGAAAGGTCGCTGCACTTTATTTTTCCTTAAGGGTAAAATACACGGTGTAAGCTTCGTCAGTAACTTCGTAAAGCGGTATCATCTCAAAGTTCTCAGGCTGATCCTTTGTAATATATGTGTTCTGTTTCCATACATATGTTGTATATGTATGCTCAGTCCTCTGATACAAAGCATTGCTCACATCACCGGAATAAACAAACCCGCGATCTTTGTCTGTCAGGCCGGCAAGAACGATCGGTCCGTCGACAAGCGCAGCAAGCTCAGGCTGGTCATCAAGGGGAAGAGCCTTTACCTTTGCATCAAACAGCACATTTACGGAGATATCTGCCGGTTTGTCTGCCTTGATGAGGATGTGGTCATTCTCAATGCTGCATACAGCATCTCCCTTGCTCACAACCGCCTTTGGTTCTGAGGCCGACCATGAAGGGATCCTTAACTTAACACTGAATGCTTCGTCACCGCTTCCACTTATATCAAATCTTATGGACCATCTGGTTTTTTCTCCGCCTGCATGATCATCGAAGAAAACCTGATTATTGTAACTCATCATATCCGTTGTCTGTGAAATGACAATGCTGTCATTTCCAAGCTTCACATCAGCGCGTGACGGAATATACTGAGCTACGGTTATGCTTTTTTCTTCCTCATCTATATAGTAGATCAGTGAAGGATACAATGTGGGTGACTGTACCATGGTTCCGTGGCAGCACCAGAAGTCATTCCTTTTACTTCCCCACTTTTTCTTTGATCCGGCCTTGAGAGGCAGGAAGTATGTGGGCATTCCCGTGAATTTATTCTGCTGGGTAAGGAATCCGTTATAAATGGCCGATTCGATGTAATCGGAGTATTTTTTGTCACCGGTCCATCTGAAGAGATAATCCGCAAGCCTTACCATATTGTAAACGGTACAGAATTCCTGATCATTGTCTCCGATATACTGAGCCATCTTATGAGGAGGGATCCAGAACTCACCGGCATTTGCACCTGTAGTGGCAAGCATGCCGCGCTTGTCCACAGCCTCCTCCCAGAATCTTTCGGTCACCTTACGGTAATATTCCTTCTGCTCCTTATCATCAAGGATTTCGGAAAGTCTTGCGGAACCGTGTGATACCGGAATGCTTGCATTGGTATGATCATCCGAAAGAGCATCTCCGCCCTTCTCAAGTCTTTTGTAGATCTGATGATCCTTATATGCATCTATCAGCTTAAGGTACTTGGAATTACCCGTGATCGAATAGAGCTCGGCCCACTCCTCGAGCATTCCGCCCTGTTCGCCCTTATAGGCTATCTGAGGGTCGATCTTTGTCATCTCATCAACCCAGTCCACATACCAGTCGGCCAGCTTATCCACTATCTCCAGTGCCTGCTTATTGCCGGCATATCTGTATGCATCCACAAGTCCCATTACAGTCTTATGCATGGTGTATTGCGGAGACCATATATATTCGGGTCTTGCCAGCCTGTTCATATATTTCTGGGGGATCGATCCTACCCATTCTCCGCCGTTAAGCTCCTGGCATCTGGCAAGCTCGGATACGATAAAGTCCAGCTTGACCTTAAGATCGCTATCCCCGTCAGTTGCGATGAATGCAGCTGCAGCCGAAAGCCAGTGTCCGAGGAAGTGTCCTCTGAGCTGGCACACCGGAGCTTCCCATCCCCAGTGAAGATTTGCTTTTGTCGGATCCGGAACCATCTGAAGTCCCGGCATGATTATCCCGGCTTCCAGATAAAAATTCTGAAGAAGACACTGGGAATCAAGTTCGAGCAGATAACGTTTGTCAACGTTCATCCTGTCCCTGAAAACTCCGCCTGTTACCTTTACATCTGATCTGCTTAGCGATTTTAACATTTTTTCCTCCCGGATTATGATGATTTTCGACCCGGTTACCCCCTTCGGCAACGGATATCCTGTATTATATCAGAGTTCTATCGTTCTTACAGTATATTCTCCATTCTCGTATCCGTATCCGTCACCCGCATCCACATACATTTCATATAACGCAGGTCCCTCACCGAACTTTTTGTATATGATCCCGCCTGAAAGCTCCTCCGTAGACATTGCGGCTTCAGTCATCGGAACAATGCCGCCCTCCCTTACAAAGACCGGTATCTTATCGAGCGGTGCAGGCACATCCTCAGAAGTTCCTCCGGAATATTTCCGGCCGGTATACAGATCATACCAGTCACATCCCGAAGGAAAATAAACCCTGCGTGTCTTATCCATTATATCAAGCGCTTTTCCGTCCTCGCCGTAATACATGGGAGACGTTACGGGGCAGACCATAAGCGATTCTCCGAACATGAACTGATCCGTAATGTTACGGCAGTTCAGATCCCCGGTAAAGTCAAAAGCAAGCCACCTTATAAGCGAGCGGTCCTTCAGCCATACTTTTCCGGCTTCGGAATAGATATAGGGCATCAGTGAATACCGCAGCCTGTTTGCCTCTTTAAGCGCGTCATAGAACTCTCCGACAAAATTCCACATTTCCCTTCTGCAGTCTGTTCCGTGTGCTCTGAACATCGGAAGAAATGCACCAAACTGATACCATCTCGTATAGAGTTCACAGTATCCCTTATTATCCAGAGTATCATCATATTTTCCGTCCCAGTACCATTGTTCGCCGTTTTTGACAAAAAACGCCCCGATATCCATTGTCCAGTACGGCAGTCCGGATGCGCTGAAGTGAAGCCCTATAGCGATCTGATCACGGTAGGTTTCCCAGCTCGCGCCGGTATCTCCGGACCACATGACCGTGCCAAACCTCTGCTGTCCGGTATAGGCACTTCTCGTAAGATTGCAGACTCTCTTTTGAGGAAAACTCCTGCTCTCATCCATTACCATTCTCTGGTTTTCATATATGCCCATTGCATGGTAGAGCGGATAGCTGTTGCATTTATCATACGGCATCCGCAGACCTGCCTCTTCACAAAACGCCCGGTACTGGTCGCCTTCCTCCATGCGTATCTTGTGCCCCCACTCCGGAGTAAAAGGTTCACTGCTGTCACACCACCATGCATCCGTTCCATAGGAAAAATGTGTCCTCCTGAGCTGGTCAAAATAAAGGGCACGCGCCCGTTTATCAAGTGCGTTATATGCGGAATTAACCGGAAGGAGAAGCCCTTTTTCGGCAAATTCTTTATGATCATCGGTATTTTCCGCCATTGTGGGCCAGATGGATATCATGAAGTGAACATGCTGCTCATGGAGCTTATCTATCATTTCCTTTGGGGCAGGGAACCTGGACGGATCATAGGATTTCTGACCCCATTCCCCGTCCTTCCAGCTGATCCAGTCAAGTACGATGCAATCCATTCCTATCCCCTGCTCCCTTGATCTTGCAACGGTATCAAGTATCTCCGCCTGTGATTCGTACCTTTCCTGTGACTGCACATATCCGAATGCCCATCTCGGGAGAAGGGCTGCCTTTCCGGTCAGATGCCTGTATCCCGCAATGACTTCATTCATGGGTCCTGCGATAAAATACTGAACCAGCTCCTGATCGGATTCAGTATATATGTATGCGCCGTTTTCATCATCATGAAAAACCATCGGACTGTAGGCATCTGTCAGGATTCCGTAGCCTGCGGTCGATACGAACATGGGAACCGCTATCTTTCTGTTACCCTGATGAATATAAAGAGTCCTGCCTCTCAGAGAAGCAAAGCCCTTTTCCTGCTGTCCGAATCCGTACAGGTCCTCATCACCCGGCACAAAATTATACCTGATATGAAAACTCTTACCGGCAGGCACCTTCTCCGGATCATCCAGTACCTCTTTTCGTCCGTCAGCCGTCTCGATAACCCTGGTCCTCGGCTTTCCGTCCAGTCTGAAGGTTTCAAATTCCTCAAATTCCCTTGCCATGCGGGGCCTTTCGGACATAAGGATCTTTCCGGAATGATCAGTATATGTTATCGAACCGCAGGATTTATCCACCTGAAGAATAAGCTCAGGCATCAGTACGGATACTTTACCGTCCTCGTCCTTATGATCCCATCCGTTGTAACGCTCCTCACAGATCACTCCCGGCCTTTCCGTTTCGGAAAAAGAATCCCTGACCGTATATCTTATCCTCACTATGGATGAAGCAACCGGCGTGATCTCAGTCATTCCGGCATCCGATACCAGTACCAGGCTGTTTTGAATCCTTTTTATCTCTCTTATCCTTCCGCTCTTCGGACTTACTGCTGTCAGCATATTACCCCCTCTTTCTTTATTTGACTTTTTTATGCTATTTTGCTATGTTTTTCGTTGATTTTGCTTTTTTTATAGTATACTAGGTAGAAAAAAATGAAAATATTCGCGATTGTACTGTTTGTTTCAATGTATGCAGGTCTGATAATATTCCCGAAAAGAAGAGCTTTCATCGCTCTCGGCGTTGCCCTTATCTATATCATCAGCGGCATACTTCCTTTTAATGAGATCATCTCTGCGGTCGACTGGAACGTTCTTCTGATGATATTCGGAACACTTCTTCTCGTTGACTATTTCATCGATTCCAAAATGCCAAACCTTATAGCGGATAAGCTGCTTAAGATCGCACCGAATGTTATGTGGGTCACGATCCTCATGTCCCTTTTCTCGGGACTTATATCCGCATTCATCGATAATGTTGCCACACTCCTCATGGTTGCACCGGTAGGTCTCGCAATATGTAAAAAGCTCAAGATCAACCCGGTCCCCATGATCATCTGCATTGCCGTTTCGTCCAATCTGCAGGGAGCAGCCACTCTGGTCGGTGACACCACATCGATAATGCTCGGTGCATACGCTTCCATGGACTTCATGGATTTCTTCTGGATGAACGGAAAACCGGGTATATTCTTTGCGGTAGAGATCGGTGCTCTCCTGACTGTTCCGATCATGATGATCCTCTTCAGAAAGGACAAACAGCCCGTCAATTCAACAGAGGTCACAAAGGTTACGGATTATGTTCCGACAATAATGATGCTCGCACATATCGTTCTTCTTATGGCTGCCTCATTTATACCGGACAAGCCTGAAATGACAAACGGTATGATATGCCTTGTATGCAGTCTTATCGGAATGGTCTGGGAATATATCAAGGACCATGACAAAGAAAGAGTTAAAAGAGTCATGAAGAACCTTGACTATGATACGGTCCTTCTTCTTACCGGACTCTTTATGGTAATCGGAGGCATCACCCACCAGGGTGTGGTTGACGATCTGGCGGCACTTATCGTAAATGCGGGCGGAAACAACCTCTTCCTTCTCTACACGATCATCGTATGGGGTTCGGTGCTCATATCCGCATTCATAGACAATATTCCGTATGTTGCAACAATGCTGCCCGTTCTTCAGGGTGTAACGGCTTCTCTCGGCGTAACTCCCTATCTTCTGTACTTCGGTCTCCTTACAGGCGCAACACTTGGAGGAAACATCACTCCCGTGGGTGCAAGCTGTAATATCGCCGGAGTAGGAATGCTCAGAAAAGAAGGACACGAGGTGTCATTCCGGGATTTTGCCAGAATAGGAATTCCCTTCACACTTGCCGCAGTCATCGGCGGATACCTGTTCATATGGTTCCTGTGGAGATGATAACAAACAGCCTTCTCTATTCGTGAAGAGTATAGTCCTTGTCCTCGTCGATTATCTGTATCATGTAATCGGCGATTGCCGGATCGAACTGGGTTCCCTTATTTTTCTCAAGTTCCTTTCTGACGGTTTCCTGAGGAAGGTATCCTCTGTAGCTTCTGTTTGACGTCATAGCATCATAGCTGTCAGCAACGGAGATTATCCTGGCAAGAAGCGGAATGTCTTCTCCGGCTTTACCCTCCGGATATCCTGTTCCGTCATACCTTTCATGATGATATCTCGCTCCGATCGTAAGGTCGGGGCGGCTTTTTATTTCTCCGAGAATTTCGTCACCGACTCCCGGATGCTTCTTTACCACCGAATACTCCTCATCAGTCAGTTTCTGAGGTGAGTTGATTATCTCATTCGGAACCGCGATCTTACCGATATCATGAAGAAGGCCGTAATAATATACATTCTCAAGCTCTTCCTCCGAAAGTCCCATCTTCTCAGCGATCATCCTCGAATACTTCGCCACTCTCACCGAATGACCTCTTGTGTATTTATCCTTGGCATCGATCGTATGAGCGAGTGCCTCCATGACCTCTACCGAGAGAGTCTTGATCTGCTTATGCGCGGCAATTGTCTCGTTCATATACTTTATATTTTTTGTGATGACATAAAACGAGATCATGAGCACGGTAAGGATAAAGGTATTTGCGATAAAGATAGCGATGATCATCGCAGACAGATACTCGGTCTCGTTGATAACTATCGTTTCGAAGTATTTATAAATGGGAGAAAATGTATTGATGCTTTCAGCCATTTTGGATACGGCAAAAAAGGAATTGTCGGACAGCCCTTCATAATACATATAAAGAATGAGCATTACCGTCGTAAACAGAAAAACAATGACCGGAAGGATAATGAAGATCCTGACATCTGTTTTGAGCTTTTCTTTTGTCAGTTCCGAAAGCGGCTTTACTGTCATTAAATAATAAGCTATCGACAAACCGATATAAATACACAGTATTGCGACCGGATACGGAGATACGGCCATAAGAAGAAAGCCGGGAACGAGCATGATGGAACATACATACGAAAAGATCGCAATGGAATTATTCTTTGCCCTCACAAGCTTGACATAAAGATATATGAACAGGATATATAATGCAGCCTGGATGGTCGTAAAAAACAGTGAAAAGGATATCATCGATTCCCTGTCATAAAGCGAAAAGTCATCAAAGAAAATAAGATAGATCGCATAGGAAATAAAATTGCACGTCGTCGGAGAAAGCAGAAATGCAAGAATGGTTTTGACCGGCTGTCTTTTTTCGAAAAACAATTTGTTTGTAACAAAGGCAAAAAAGAGCGGAGAAAATATATATAATATATAAATCAGATTCTCTGCCGAACCAAACATAAAAGATCCCCCCGTCCCGGGCAAATATATATGCTCAGGACATATTTTATTATATATCACGGGCACGCATATGAATACCCGATTATCTTTCCGTTTTCTTCAAGAACAATATCATCTTAACCATCACTGATCATCCTGACGTTTCCTGCAGGAACCTGACATCGGGCATCCGTCGCATTGTCCGCACCTTTTATTTTTTCCGAAAAAAGATATACAAGAAAAAACAAAACCGGCAAGGATCAACAGACATATTAAAATATTCAGTGTCACATTCATATAACCAGTTCTCCGGCAAAGGCTCACAGCTTTACATTTCCGCTTCCGAGTCCGGCTCCTGCGTCTCCGAGTGGAAGCCACTCAAGTGTTTTGAGAATCTGTGAATCCCAAAAATCCCAGTCATGTCCGCGATCCTCTTCATCCCACGTAACATCTATACCTTTTCCCCTTATGTAGTCTCTGATATCGACGTTAGCCTGATAAAGAGGATCCCCGGTTCCGCAGGACATATAGATTTTCGGAACCGGTCTTCCTTCTTCAAGCATCTTATCAATTGCAACTTTTGGATTAAGATCAGTCAAGGATGCAGCATCAATATCTTCAAACAATTGGGTATCGAACTCTCTGACACCCTTGTCAGATTCCTTCTTTTCGAAAAGATGAAGTGCACCTGAGTATTCGGCAACACATCCGAAGATATCGGAAAAAACTATTCCGTTTCTGAACGCTCCGTAGCCTCCCATGGATAATCCGGCAATAAAAGTATCCTCTCTTTTATCGGATAGAGGAAACATTCTCCTCATCACATCAGGCAGTTCCTTTCCGATAAATGTTTCATAATCATCCATCGGCATCCTGCCGTTAAAATAAAATGAATTATCACCTGATGGCATTATTACGGCAAGATCACGTTCTTCAGCCCATCTCTGTATGCGGGTTCCGCTCACCCAGTCGGTATAGTTGCCCAAAAGTCCGTGAAGAAGATATAAGGTTTTGAATCTGCGATCATTGCTTTCAAGATATTCCCCCGTCATATAATTGATCTTATCTGCGGGAAGTATCACATTCACAGGAACAGTCCTGTATAAAGATCTGGATAAATAATTTACCTGTATAAGTGCCATACCGTATCTCCTTTTCATCCCGGATCAACAAAAAATTATCCGTTCCTATTTACAAATGTATGATCAAAACGGCACTGCATCGGGATTACTGGCATTTCTCACGCCTGCGTCAATTCCCGCAATGTAATCCATATCATCTTCACTTATCTCAAAATCAAAAACATTAAGATTCTCCTCGATTCTTGACGGAGTGACAGACTTGGGCAGAGGAACATACCCCCGCTGCAGATTCCATCTGATACAGACCTGTGCAATGCTGCGACCATATTTTGCGGCAATATCTTTCATCTCAGCCGATTCAAATATCCTGCCGGTTCCAAGCGGGCTGTAGGCTTCAAGGAGCATTCCTTTTTCTCTGCTGTATTCTTCAACCTCCGTCTGTATAACGCCCGGACAGTGCTTGATCTGATTGACCATAGGTGGAATCTCCGCATTTTCAAGCAGAGCATCGATATGGTGTTTGCGAAAATTACTGATGCCGATAGCGCGAGCCTTTCCGGCCTTGCACAGCTCTTCCATTGCCCTCCATGTTTCTGCATTTGCTTCCTGCCATCTGTCTCTAAGTGCCTGCGGATTGGGCCAGTGGATAAGGAGCAGGTCAACATAGTCCGTTCCGAGTTTCTGCAATGAAATATCAAATGAACTCTTCACCAGCTCGTAACTGTGAGAATCATTCCATATCTTGGTCGTAAGAAATACATCTTCTCTCTTTACATTGCATCTGCGGAAAGCTTCACCCACACACTGTTCGTTTCTATAGGCCTGTGCCGTGTCTATGTGACGATACCCCGCCCCAAGTGCGGCAATCACCGAATTCACTCCCACTTCATCGCTTGGAGTCTGCCACATGCCAAATCCAAGGCAGGGAATTTCCACACCGTTGGCAAGGACATAGGTGCTGTTCTGATCCTTTAATTCCATCTCATTCCTCCAGATCCATATTATTCTGCCAATCGTTCTATTTAGAAAAAATCACTTGTGCACTTTCACCTTGAGCTTAACATCCATATCCGGAACGTCTTCAGATGCAGCCATCTGAAAATACGGGCTTCCGTCTTCACGGAAATGTACTCTTCTTATTCCGTCACAGCGAAGATGACTCTTAATATCGGTTTCTCCGTGATATGAGATCATCAGTTCACCGTCTTCATTGACAAAGAATGCATTGTGGCCGGGACCGAATTCGCCATCAACAGAATAGAACTGAAGCACAGGAGTGATGCTTTTTTTCCAGGATGACAGATCTGTCAGATCATCGTCTTCCTTTGCAGTCAAAAGACCAAGCACATACGTATATCCGTTAGCAGCTCCTCCGGAATATGTAACATACACAGTCCCGTCTTTTATGAACGAATACGGGCCTTCATTATTGATCGTTCCGGATACGTTTTCCCATCCGAGCAGCGGTCTCGTAAGCAGCACAGGTTCACTTGTCAGCATCCAGGGTTTATTCTCATCTATGGATGCAATATACAGCATGGATCCTGTATCAAGGGGATTCATGATATTTTTACGATAGGACCATATAACATAGGATCCGCTTTTAGCCTTAACATAGGTCATATCCAGTGTAATACCGTCGGTGGTAAGCGGAGTGCCGTCCGCTCTCAGAACGCGCACAGGATCCTCCCAGCTTGCAGGGTCCGTGATCCTTCCTCCCTTTTTAAATCGCATCATATGACACTGTGGGCCCCACTCGTGTCCGCTTATCGCGAAGAGTAAATACAGATCATCTCCTATGACGTGGAATTCCGGAGCCCAGAATGTTTTCTCAAGATCTCTGGACGGATCAAATCCAAGGATCAGGTGCTCAACCACTCCTTCAGCAAAGAGATCATGTACATTGTCGGCTTCTCTTACGTAGAACCCTATATCATCAAGATTATCGTTGGTGGATATGTAATACCATTTATCATCCCAGTGAAAAATGACAGGATCTCCGTATCCGTTTGCAAGAGGAAACTTAAATCTTTGCTGTTTGATATGACCCGTGATCTCATACTCTCCGTCAGCATCAAAGGAAATCCCGTCTAAATTCCAGCTGACATTTTTTTCTCTTGATGATCCGTCACTGTAGGAGATCAGCGCGCTGATACTTTTCAGCTCTTCTTCAGAAGAAACCGTGATTCCGTTTGGAAGCGTTACTCCGATACATGTAACAGGCGACCAGTATATAAGGGCAGAATCAACAATCCCATCTTCTATTTCAGCCTCATTCCGGTACAGACTGCTTTTCTGTACATCGCCTTTTCCGCCTTTGCTTAAAGCACCCTCATCCTTGTGACCAAGTGAAGCAAGCAGCAGGTCTGCAGCTTTCGTAGTACGATCACCCATGATCAGCTTTTTCAGTTCATCCTCAGTGGCAAGTACTTCATCCGAAAAATGGATCAGATCCTTTGTTCTCCACAGAACCGCCATTCCTTCAGAGGACGCATCCATTTCTCCGTTTTCCAGAACTCTCCTGGCATATATACATATATCCCCGCAAGGGTCCACAAAAATTCCGGGATCCTTTACTCCCTTGGGACATATTGTATTTTCCGGAGTGACTGATCCGGAAGCAAACAGTATCCCGTAATTTTTGTTAAACGGCTGTTTGCTGTCTCCGGCAACGGCAATATGCACGCTCCTTGCAAGCCCTGCAGGATAATTCTCCTCGTTTACCTCTCTGGTATAAACACATACTTTAGCCATAATCTTCCCCCTCTGTTTTTGAGTATTACCATGCCGCCCTGACAGCAAATGCAGACTGGTAAGCCCGTCACATATTCTAAATACCACCCACTATCTCTTCATAGAGGTCCAGCCCGAAGCTTGTAAGCTCAGGTGCATGACGGATCATCCTGAATGTTCTCCTTCCATCATCCTTTCTCTCGGCGCTAAGAAACTCCACACTTAAACCGCCGTCCTTTACAGACTCTTCATATACTCTTTTTGCAAAGGAAAGCAAATGCGTGACCGTAAGGATCCGTACGCCTGCTTCCCCGAGTGCCCTGATGATATCGTATGCGATCACAGAGCCTTCTCTCTCGGTTGTGGTGGCAAAGGATTCATTTAGAAGAATCATCGAACCATCACCGATCTGCTCGACTATCCTGTTCATCCTGCCAAGCTCTTCATCCAGCCTTCCGCTGTTCATTTCACTGTCTTCCCTGCGTGTAAAATGTACAAACAGTCTGGGAAAGATCCCTGCTCTGTACTTTCCCGCCATGACCATAAGCCCGCTCTGCATCATCACCTGTGCGATCCCGATGCTTCGGAGGAAAGTGGATTTTCCACCCTGATTTGCTCCTGTCACGATAAGAAGATCCTTATTCATGATAGAGCATGAATTCCCCACAACATCCACATGACGCTCAAGAGCCATGACCAGTTCCCTTAGCTGGATAAATTCAAGATCCCGTCGGTCACAGACTTCCGGAAAACACCACTCACCGGAGACCCTCTCCATCTGAGCCTTAAGCTGCACCGCAGCAAGATAAAAGGCCGTTTGAAATCTCAGCCTGTCAAAAAATGACTGGAACTCCTCCATCATCCTTTTCATCTCTTCCACAAGAAAGCTTACGATCCCGTATTCAAGCATCTGTGACTGTTCTCCGATCCTCGCATCATTTACAGCGGAAAAAGAATCAGGAGTCCGTGAGTTCACTAATTCCCGAAGCTTATATTTTGCGCTTCCGGGCTTATAAAACTTCTCCCCCTTTGAGGATACCTCTTCAAGCTTAAGCGAACTGAATTTAAGACCGTCCTCAAGCCCGCTTTCCATCACTATTCTCGGTCTGACGATCTTCTCGCGGCCCTCATCCTCATCATCGGAACCGTCTGTATAAAACGATATATCGCCAAGAACATCCCTGAGAAGTTCTTCTTTTTCATCGGGAAAAGCGTTCATGAAATCATCTCTGAATCCGGCAAGTCCCCCGGACTCGATCTTCAAAGAAGGATCCTTAAGTATGGTCTTTATTTTCCCAAGTGAATCACTGAAAAGATGAAGGATCCGGATATCCGCAGTAAGTCTCATCGCCTGATTGCTCTGTTTGAGTTTTTCGCGTCCTCCCCTTCCCAGTTCATTCCATTTGCGGATCACGTCGGTACATATGGAATAAAGCTCACGGGCCATATCCTCGTTTTTGATAAAATCCTTTAATATCTCCTGACGATAAATTATCTCCTCTTCGGAATGCAACGGGACCATCATTACATTTCTCAAGGTTTCCATGAGATATGTATCTTCCTTTTCTACGCTCTTAACAGCACCATTCTCGTATATGAGTCTTTTAGCCGCCGAAACAAAAAGATGCTTAAGTCCCAGATCCTTGATGATACTGGCCGTATCAAAATATGGCTTATCGTCACTTCTTTCTTTTGATATATATAAAAGACATACCTTCATAAACGCTCCTTAAGCTGCTCATATGTCAGGGAATATTTTCTGACGACGCTTTCGGCACATGAGACATCACCCGCATCGCCTCTTGCGATCTTAAAGGTTGGAATACCGTTCTCATCCGGAACCGCTCTAAGGCTCGCCACGCCATCGCAGCATCCTCCAAGCTCGCGAAGATGAGTTACATATATTCCCATGCAGCCGAGGCCTGTAAAATGCTTCAGAACCTTCTTTCCCATGATCTCGGCATCGTAGCTTGCCGCAGTGGTAAAGAGCTCATTGATGACAACGAAGGTTCCCTTTTGGTGCTCCTCCATCATGGGCGCTAACCTTACAAGCTCTTCCTTGAGCTTCCCGCGTCCTGTCTCAACACTTTCCTCCACTGAAAAATGTGTCTGGATTGCCGGAAAATACGGAACATTTGCAGATACAGCGGGAACATCAAGCCCCATTTGAGTCAGATATACAAGCTGACCGAGACTTCTTGCAAAGGTAGTCTTCCCGCCCTGATTGGGACCCGTAAGTACAAAAAAGCGATCACCATCCTGATATTCAAAATCATTGGAAACAATTTCTTTATCGGTATTTATTGATGTCATTGCCAGGGCAAGATCGTACAGTCCCTTTGCCTTCATATTCTTTTCAGAGCAGTTTTTAGGCTCCGAAAAAACAAAGCCGGCTTCTTCCATGTCCCTCTGGAACGAACAGAATGAAAGATAAAATACAACTTCACGTTCAAACCGGCTAAGGACCTTCTTTTCGTAGTCCCTGTTCATATCGGAGATCCTTTTGATCTCGCCGAAGAATTTCGGATCCTTTTTTTCAAGGATCTCGAGACAGGAGTTTTCAAGTTCTGTAAGTGTGGGATCTGCAGCAAACGGATTCTGCAGATGCCTTATCTCTTTTCCCGCCCTTTCCCTGAGCATTTCCTCGTAGGCGCCTTCTCCTTCCAGCTCCCCCGGGACTACCGCAATCCTGTCCTTGTCGTAGGTTATGATAAAGCGCATCTTTCTTATGCGCTCAAGAATAGCTTCCGTTCTTTCGGCAAGCTGCCTGTATCCGCCGCTCTCCAGAATATCCTTAAGTATTTTCCTGAATCCCAGCAATCCATCAGACGAAATGTCAGCTTCTTCAAGCGAACGTTCAAGCTCTTCATAAGCCTTGCAGTACATGCCGACTTCTCTCAGATGCCACACACATTTTTGCATGGGGATTCGAACTTTTTCTTTTTCCTGACGGAGCTCCCGGATCACTTCCAGCGACTTGGTGAACTCAGTAAGTGAAGCATACAAGCTTTCCTTTTTTATATCCCTGTATACAGCGCGGCGATACTCTGATTCCTCAAAAGATACAGGCATATACCTGTAATACTTTTTTATTTCCTTTCCCCATCTTACCGACATCTTATCTATGATCTGGTCAAGATTCAGGTCCTGAAAAAAAAGCGCACCCTCAAGCGGATCGAATTCCCTCGACCCGGGATTAAGGATGCTGAATTCATCGTTTTTTTCCTGTGTCATAATTTACTTCCCGATAGAATATCAGACGGATAACAAACGGTGCTCTTTAACATTGCGTAAGCAAGAATCATTATACCATATACACCTCATTTTTCGGTTTTTTTATGCATCAAAAAGCCCTCCCCTGTAAGGGAGGACTTGTAAAAATCTCACCTGTCACATACAGGCAGATCAGCCTTCAAGGAACTTATAAAGCAGCTTGTAAAGCTGGGCTGCTTCCTTTTCATTCAGGGCCGAACCTTCTTTTGCCAGTTCACCGGGAATATCCTTGCATTTTTCCTTAAGATCCCTGCCTTTTTTGGTAAGGCTGACGATAGTTACGCGTTCATCTTCTTTGGATCTGTTTCTCGTGACATATCCGTCCTTTTCAAGATGCTTAAGAAGCGGGGTAAGAGTTCCCGCATCAAGGTGAAGTGCCGAGCCAAGCTGCCCCACATTTACAGTCTCCTCTTCCCAGAGAACCATAAAAACTATATACTGGGTATAGGTTAGGCCAAGGGGTTTCAGATAGGGTGTATATGCCGCAACTATCTTTCGGCTGCAGGCGTAAAGCGGAAAACATATCTGGTTTTTAAGCAGAAGCTGCTGATATTCCTGTGACATTTAATGCCTCTTTTCGTTTATCTGCATGTACGCAGTTTACTTACTGACAATATAGTATATCACATCCCGGATACTATATCAGTTCAGCAACGCATTTTTCCACCTTTTCCATCTTTTCGGTGGGCTCAAATCTCGCTACAACATTACCGTTTCTGTCTACCACAAATTTTGTGAAATTCCATTTGATCTCGGGATTGTTCTTGTAATCCTTGTCGATCTTGAAAAGCATTGCACTCATTGCAAGTGCTGCAGGTCCCTTTCCGAAGCCTTCAAATCCCTTCTGTTCCTTTAGATATTTGAAAAGAGGGATGGCATTTTCTCCGTTGACATCGGATTTCTTCATCTGAGGGAACCGGGTGTTGTACTTAAGAGAACAGAATTCATGAATCTCCTCATCAGTTCCGGGTGTCTGTCCTGCGAACTGATTGCAGGGAACATCGATAACCTCAAAGCCCTGATCATGGAACTTTTCATACATTGATTCGATGTCCTTGTAATGAGGAGTAAATCCGCATCCGGTTGCGGTATTGACTACAAGTACAACCTTTCCCTCATAGTCCTTCATTGATATCTCTTCGCCGTTTGCTGCTGTTACGCTAAGATCATAAAAGCTCATATTCTTTTCCTCCTGATATTGATGTTGTCTGCTTTTGTTTTGATGCTCTTTGTTCATGCATCATGTTTTGTATCTGTTCACATTATATTTTATAAAATATATCTTGTCAACATATATTTTATAAAATGTTTCTGTTATATTTTTTTATAGAAGCATAAAGAAGTTTTCGGTAATTTTTTCTCATAGAAGCATATAGAGGCATCCGTTTATTTTTTCAGAAAAAAAGGAAAGCTCACGCTTTCCTCTTTACTCCGTGCAGATTATATAAAAATAGCAGACTCCGGATCAGTGCATACTCATAAAATATCTGATCACACCTTTCAGATCCTCACATATCACAACCGATTTTTCTTTCATCTCCTCGTCGGCAGGTATCATATCCGGAACCATGATCGGTCTCATTCCCGCAGCATATGCGGATCTGATCCCATTATAGGAATCTTCGATTGCAAAGGCATGAGCCGGATCTGCATGCATCTTTTCACATGCAAGAAGATATATCTCCGGATCGGGCTTTGATATCCTCACCGAATCTCCGCCTATTATCTCTTCAAAAAATCCCGCAAATCCCGCTTCTTCAAGCTCCCTCACAACGGATGCTTTTTTTGTGGAGGATGCAAGGCCGCATCTGATCCCTATATTTTTCAGATACTCCAGGATTTCCCCGGCTCCGTCTTTTACGGGAAGCCTTCCGCCGTCATATTTTTCATGGAAAAGTCTGCTGCTTTCAGCAAGAAGCTTATCTGAAATTCCCGGCCCATATACCTCTGAATATGCATTCTCAACAATCTGTCTTGTCTGATTCTTATTGGTACCTATGCATTTGTAAAACACATCTGTAATATCCGGCATCCCATAATCAGAGGCTATCTCGGTCCATGTATCCAGGCATGCCCTTTCGGAATCAAAGATGACTCCGTCCATATCAAATATTACGCAAAAATCTTTTTTCATCGAAGCACCGCTTTCAAATGCCCGGTAACCTGCAGGCATCCGCATTTGCACTTTCCTGTTTTTTGGGGGGCTGCATCATGTACTCAGTATTCCTTATCCACATGATCAAGACCATATTGCCGCATAAACTCCTTCAGTTCGTTTTGATCCTTTATCATCATCACCTCATGGAATTCGCCGTTTTCCCTGTTCTTAAATCCCGCAACCTGTTCCCCGTTACAGATGGATGCCCTTATGACAGGCTTTTCCTTTTCGGGATCATAATCATATCTTGATGTATCTTCCTTCTTCTCATACTTTCTCTTCGTGAAAAACCATGAAAGGAATCCGACCAAAGCGCACAGAAGTATCACAGGTATTATCACCCATGCATGGGATTTTGCACCGCTTCCGTCCTCACTCTGCAGGTGAGCGGGTGTGCCATCGGTATTTTGGGAAGCTTCGGATTCACTTGATCCGCCTTCTCCGCTTTCAGAGCCTGCGTCTTCCCCTGACTGATCTGCTTCCGCCGAGGCTGTTTGCAAAGAGCTGTTGTCTGTATCTGTCACTGTATCAGTCAATGCATCAGCCGTTGTTTCTGCGTTCGCATTTTCCGAAGTCTCGGCATCCGGGCCTGCAGCAGGAACTGCGGTTACGTCAGGAACAGGAAATGAAGTTCTCCTTGCAAGACCGTTCACCTCCATCATCCTGTTAAACATTTCCTCAAATTCCGTATATGTCACGCTGCCGTGAGGATCGAGCAGAAGCTCCTCCTTCGGAGCTCCGGCCTCACCCTTTCCGTCCATGAGATTCCATGTAACAGCCCAGGTCACTGCCTCCCAGGCGTACTGGTCTATATCATAGTAATCCTTGAAATCATCCGTTCTTCCGAAGTCTATTGCCCTTTTATAATCCATGACCTCTGAATAGCGCATGAGCATCAGTGCCATATCCTGTCTTGTAAGAATCCTGCCGACACCGAAATCATCCGATGATACATCGGGATATCCGAGGCATATGGCATTCTTCTCACCCCAGATGAGCGCCTTTTCATACCATGCTCCGGAAGCTACATCATCAAATCTTGAAGAAAGGCCGCCCACACCCGGGCTCCCTGCAAGGGAATAAAGAATCCATGCGGCCGCTTCTCTTGAGATCAGGTCACCGCCTGCCGGCTGCAGCGAAGCTGATGAATCGGAAGAAGATGCTGAAGACGAAGGCTGCGGAGCTGCATTTGCCGCCAGGGTGACCGCATCGTCAAAGCATAGAAAGTACAGATTGTCTCCGCCCGTCGATGTATCCCCGCCGTAGTCAAGCGTCCAGGAATGACCGACACATACGTCATATTCACTCTGCTTAACGCCTTCCCTGTATGTCTTAACAAGGAGCGGATTAGCGCCTATATCAAGAGTCGTGAAGCTGTTTGTAAATGCCTGCAGAAAATGAAGTGAAGGATTTCCGGACAGATCAAGTGAAGTGATCTGATTACATGCGCAATCAAGATAGAAAAGCTTCGGATTATGTGTTACATCAAGTGAACTGATGCTGTTGTAGCTGCAGATCAGTTTCTGTAATTCGGGATTGTTTCTTACATCAATGGAGTAAACATCATTATTCGCGCAGTTATAATACTGAAGCCCCGGGTTATTGCTCACATCGATGCTTCCAAGCCCGGGATTATCCCATATATCCAGCCTCTTCATAAGAGGACAGCCGGATACATCAAGATAGGTCAGATGATTTCTGAAGGCATCAAGATGGGAAAGTCTCGGATTATTGCTCAGGTCAAGCGAAGTAAGTTCACAGGATCCGCATGTCAGATGCTCAAGCAGCGGATTATGTGTCACATCAAGTACGGGAAGAGGATTGGTATTGCATTCGATGAATGCCATTTTGGGATTTGCCGAAACGTCCAGAGAAGTAAGATTGCAGTCGTAGCAATAGACCCATTCAAGCTCGGGATTTGCCGAAAAATCAAGAGAAGTAAAAAGATTGCCCGAACACCATACACCGTGCAGATCCTTATTATTGCTCAGATCCATATAGGCAATGTAATTATCCTTGCACCAAAGCCCCTGAAGAGCCGTAAAATATTCAACACCCTGTATTGAGCTGATGCCCATTCCTTCACAGTAGATATTAATGGTTAGTGCGATCTCAGCATCATCAATAATTCCATTTAGGTCGCGGTCGTAATCCGCACCGGAGATAACGGAACGAAACACCGGATCCGGAAATGTGGTTTCATCAATGACAACAGGCGCGGCATTTACTCTGTATGCACCGCCTTTATAAAGGAGCACTCCGCACGCCATGACAAGAAATGCCATGACAATGTGTATGGTACTCTTTTTTAAATATTCAGATACTTTCATTTCAGCCCCCTCAGTCTGATCGATCGAAAGCAGATCCGTTCTTTACGAAAACCGGGCATCAGTATTCATCAAGGAAATGATGCCTTACACCATCTTTCTTATATGCTATCAGTGTATCGAGATTTACATTTTCAACGCTCTTGAAAATATTGGATTCGATATACGGATTGTTCTTTTTCAGTTCAGCTATGAGTTTTTTGGTCTCAAGACGCTTTGAGGATGTGGTGCCGTCTTCATGGCATGTCGAGCATGTCTCGGTAAAATGGCATGCACACTGGAGAAAATGCAGTTCGTTATAATCTCTCCATGCGCATATATCACTTTCCCTGACAAGATAAAGAGGTCTTATCAGCTCCATCCCTTCGAAATTGGTACTGTGAAGCTTGGGCATCATGGTCTGTATATGAGCTCCATGAAGCATTCCCATCAGGATTGTTTCTATCACATCGTCATAATGATGTCCCAAAGCTATCTTATTACATCCGAGTGCCTTTGCTCTGCTATATAGATAGCCTCTTCTCATTCTGGCGCAAAGATAGCACGGATTCTTATCAATGGTATCCACCGCGTCAAAAATATCACTTTCGAATACTGTGATGGGAATACCAAGCGCACGTGCATTGCTTTCTATCAGCGCCCTGTTATCATCATTATAGCCCGGATCCATAACAAGAAAGGTGAGTTCAAAATTACACTGCCTGTGTCTTTGAATCTCCTGGAAGAGCTTCGCCATGAGCATGGAATCCTTACCGCCTGAAATGCATACGGCGATCCGATCACCTTCTTCGATAAGCCTGTATGTTTTGCATGCTTTTGCAAACGGAGTAAAAAGCTGTTTGTGAAATTTCTTTCTGATGCTTTCCTCTGCTCTGTGCTGCTTCTCCATACGGCTTTCTTCATCGGATGTAAGAGATCTCACATATCCTATATATCCGCCTTCAAGGCTGTAGCAGTCACGTGCTTCCACCAGGAAGTTATCATCAAGATCCCTGGTTTTGCGTCCGACCTCACAGTAGAAGATCAATTTCTTCTCTGTGGGAATCCCGGATAATCCCGCCATCACCTCATCAGGACTTCCATCAGTATTAATAAAGATCGCATCGGGGATCATTCCGTATTCCCTCAGCCCTTCATCTCTGATATCTATCAACTGATATGAATGCTTCGGAAGAAACTTTAATTCTTCTATTGATATTTCCTTCATAGTTCTTCTATCAAACCCCGGTATATGTTTCATTAAGTACACGGATTCACAAACCCTACAGAATACAATCTACTCAAAAAACAACATGTTTTCAATACTTCCCATGGTATTTAATGCAAAACAGCCCCGTATGGTTTCCCGGTATTCCTTCAATGGTATGCCAAAACTACAATGCGATACAAAAAGAGCCTGCTTTATATTCATAAAACAGACTCTTTAAAATCATATAAAAAGCCCACTATGCTCCGGGCTTTTCGTTCATTAGCCGTTCAACCAGTTCTCTTTTTTCATATAATACACATCCGCCATCGTGATCATCCAATAGAATATCCCCGCTTTGAAGTGCCATAAACAGCGGTGAGTTAATTGCATCACGCAGTGAAGCATTTCTGACATTAACGTCAGAATATGGTGAAAACGGACAGGGCTCAGCTCCGCCGTGAGAATTGACATAAAAAAATCCATCCGTTACAAGAACATGTCCTGACTCACTCCTTCGTTATGCTATATAGAACACCTTTGCTCCGTGCGCCGGTATGTCGGCTGTAAAGGTATCGCCTATCTTTACGGTCTCCGAGCTCCAAAGCTCCGTTGCATCAGATCCTGCCGGAACGTTTTCAAGCTCATCCATGTCAAAGTTTAAAGTTCCGTCTTTATCCGATGCATTGAAAACAGCAATGTATTTTCCGCCATCGCGATCATCCGCGCTCCACAGGATGAATTCCTTCTCATCGATCTTTCTTCTGAAGATCTGGCGTGCATTTCTTGAATTGGCATGCATCCGGAGAACACCCTCATTCGTGATCAACTTCATTGTAAAATCATCGAATCGTGTCATCTCTCCGCCGATCATAAGAGGAGATCTCATTATTCCCCAGAGCGTCATCATAGTGATCTGCTCTTCTTCGGTAAATTTTGTCTTATTATTTATGTCATAATCCTGTTTGATAGGTCCGATCGGCAGCATATCCGCATCAGGGAAGTGGCCCGCGCCGGCATGAATGCTCCATTTTTCAGCACGCTCAAACATGGCATACAAAAGCTTCCAGTCATCCCAGAAATCGTCGGTTATGCGCCACATATTCGCCACCTGTTTGTACAGCTCGGCCTTTTCAAGAAGTGCCGGGCCAGGTGAAAGTGAAAGCACCATCTCTCTTCCGCAGTGATTAAGAGCATCCGAGAGCATTGTCATTTCCTTTTCTTCATGGGGAAGCTCCCTGCATATATCATCGCATTTGATAAAGTCGACGCCCCACTGTGCATACAGCTTAAAGATCGAATCATAATATGCACGTCCGTTTTCATCGGGAGTTACGCCGTACATATCCGGATTCCATGCACAAATGCTGTTGAATCTGGCAGCATTTCTTGCGGTTATTTCAGTACCGAACACCGGAAGATTTTTGTGGACTGCCTGGCGGGGGATTCCTCTCATGATATGGATTCCGAACTTAAGTCCAAGAGAATGAACATATTCTGCAAGAGGCGCAAAGCCCTTACCGTCAGCAGAAGACGGAAATCTGTTCGGTGCAGGGATAAGTCTTCCGTATTCATCCATGCAAAGATCCGCAAAGGGTCTGTATTCATGGCTTGTTGCTCCCGGTTCATACCATTGAATATCCACAACCACATATTCCCAGCCATGCTGCTTCAGATGACTTGCCATAAATTCAGCATTCTGTCTTACTTCCTTTTCCGTTACCGCTGCACCGTAACAGTCCCAGCTGTTCCAGCCTCTGGGTGCGACCTTGGGTCTGTACATGATCTGTTCCTCCGTTAATGTTTAGTTATCTGTAGTTCCAAAAAGTGATCTGACAGTATTAATGTCTTTATCCTTTTACTTTTTTAATCCTCCCCCACCAGATAGACCTCCTTGTAAGAATGTCCTGTAGCGGGAAGGAATTTTTCTACAACATCCGCTGTCTTCATCTTGAGACTTGATGTGCAGACGCAGGGATGACAGCCAATATATTCTCCCTCAAGCACATCTCTGTCTATAAGAAGCTGTACATGATTCTCCTTATCATTCATAAGTCCCATGATGCTTACCGAGCCCGGTTCGATATCCAGATATTTAAGCATGTCCTCAGGATCCGCAAAGGAAAGGCGCGCCGACCCTATCTGCGCTGATAATTCCTTGGTCTTAAACTTCTTGTCCCCCGGCATCATAAGAAGATAAAAGCTTGTCTTTTGCCTGTTGCACAAAAACAGATTCTTGCAAATGATAACTCCAAGAACTTTATCGATCACATTGCAGGCCTCCATGTTATTTGCAGCCTCATGATCCGTTCTAAAGTATTCGATACCAAGGTCATCAAGATAATCATAAGTTCTTATCTCTCTGAGGAGTCTTCCTTCGGTATCATCAGGTCTTCCTTTATATAATTCCATCACTCATTCACCACCGTCAGCATCCATGACAGCATGCAACCACTTTTCTGAACATATTTACATATAAGCTGCCATTTATCTTTACATATCCGATCTTTTGTATAGTATCACGAAGTGAAGACTAATGTTTGACTAAATTTTAATTTTACATATACTTATTACTGTACTAAAGTTAGGCTGAATATTTTACAGGCTTCTTACCGGAGGAGAAATGGCAAAATCAGCGCTTCCGGCATTCATCGTATTCATCACATGCCAGAAGTAGATTTTTTCGGGCCTCACTGCAGGTGCCGTAAAAGGCTGATACACAAGATCATAAATGTACCACGATATACTCCTCACACATTTTAAGTAAAAGGGACGGCAGAGCCGTCCCTTTTACAATATAAATCCTATACATCGAATTCAACAGTTCCGTCCTCTATCCTGTATACTGCCCCGATAACCTTAAGTCCTTGCTTTTCATCCTTTTGTATCTCAAGGCTGGACTCTATTATCGAAACGCTCTGTCTGACATTCAGAACCGCCGCTTTATAATCATCCGTTTCCATACCTATGGCCTGTTTTATCTCATCCGTAATGAACTTGATAAAACCGTCGGGATCATGATGGATCGCTGCAGTCACAGCACCGCACCTTGTATGGCCAAGCACGACTATAAGCTTTGTCCCAAGATGCCCCGCCGCATATTCGATGCTTCCAAGCTGATGATCATCGATCACATTGCCCGCAACACGTATTGTAAACAGATCTCCTATAGCAGCATGGAAGATCCTCTCAGGAATGACTCTGGAATCGGAGCATCCGATGATTATCGCATAGGGCTCCTGTCCGTTATTGGCAAAATGCTCCAGTGTTGTTGGTGATACATCCGCATGAAACGTATCGATCGAAACATATTGTTCATTTCCTCTTTTCAGTCTTTCAATGGCTTCTTCAGCAGATATCATTTTCCCGTCCTTCTTTATTTTGTTATCTGTTCTAAAAATGCATCCATGAAATAATCCGGTCCTTTTTAGCCCCATTACTTGTCAAAACAGATCGAGCGAGCTGTCCAGATATATCTCTTCCCGGACTGTTAAACGGTACTCGGGCTTTGTCATGTAGTATAGCAAGAATTCAAGAATGACCGCACTTCCAAGGCTTCTTCCTTCAATCTTAAAATTCGAAAAACCGGCCGGCGCATAAAGCGTTTGTATATCCTCAATTCCTATAAATCCCGGATTTTTCATTGCGTCGGAAAACCGGTATCCCCGCTCTGCCGCGAAAGATGCGCAAATATGATCTGCACACGGCTCATCAAGGCTTTTTCTGCTCACATTTTCATAGCATATCTTACGTTCCCTGCAATCGAAGGCGCAGCATTCGTTACATAGAAATTCCACTTTATCCTTCTCTTCGTCTGAAAGCGTATCAAGCAGGTCGAATCTTTTGTTCAGACGAAAATCCGGCACAACATACCTGAACTCGCACCTGCCAAGCTCATTCTTCAGATCATCAAAATCCATCAGCACCTTGGTCGTTGAGGAGACGAAATAAAACCCGGGATAGTTCTTCTTAAGATGATCAAGAAGAAGATCCGAATATATGATTATTCCGTTTTCCGATTTACCGTTTTTTTCAAAAAGAGTGCATAGCCTGTTGCATTTTCTGTCTGACAGGTGTTTTTCAGTCAGCAGGGAATTACTGAATGTCAGTCTTGCGGAAATATCATATTCCCTCATAAGTGCAGCAACTTTTTCGGGATCTTCGTCTCCAAAGCCGACTCTGCCGCCGCCCCACAGACAGTCTGCGGGAGCTCAGTATATTGATCCGATCCCGCACCATTCGTAAAAGTATTCCCTATGCTCTTTAAAAAGAGGGAGAAAAACCTTATACAGATCATAAAATTCAAACAAACCCGGAAGGTGGTAATAGATTTCCATAAATTTTTTGCTTGTACATTAAATAAGTCAACTCAATGCACCGTTTGTTCAGGATACCCCGGTCAGATCATTTATAACTTCACCCGCTATGATCAGCCCTGCAACAGAAGGAACAAATGCGGTCGACCCGGGAATACTTCTGCGTCCCTTGCCATTTCCCGTCACACTCTTCCGGCTGTCATCAGTTCCGACTGTATCGGTTCCGGCCACATCAGTTACGGCCGCATCATTTTCGGCCGTATCGCTCTTACTGATCTCTTGAGGTATTCTTGGGATTTCCCTTGAATAAACAACCTTAAGCGAATCAATGCCCCTCTTTTTGCACTCATGTCTGATGACCTTTGCAAGGGGGCATACCGATGTCTTATAGATATCAGATACTTCAAACAGGGATGCATGGAGTTTATTGCCTGCTCCCATAGATGATATGACGGGAATGTCAGATTTCTTTGCTTTTTCTATTATCGCAAGCTTTCCCGTGACCGTATCTATTGCATCCACAACATAATCATATTCGCTGAAATCAAACCGGTCCTGTGTCTCAGGCAGGAAGAATGTCTTATATGTACTGACCCTGCAGTCCGGATTTATCGAACGCACTCTTTCAGCTGCCACATCCACCTTGTATTTTCCGATGGTTTCGTCTGTTGCAATGATCTGACGGTTTATATTGGATTCACACACCCTGTCATCATCTATAAGGTCAAGCGCACCGACTCCGCTTCTTGCAAGAGCCTCAACAACATACCCGCCTACTCCGCCTACTCCAAATACCGCAACCCGGGAAGCTGCCAGCTTTTCCATTGCATCTGCGCCGTACAATAATTCTGTTCTTAAAAAACGGTTTGTCATAATTTAACCAAGCTCCACATTATCAGGCGGCGCAGCAAGTCTCACGGAAGGAGCCGCCCAGCGTATGCTGTTTACAATTATCCTTCTGATGTCCGGATGGTCGTATACTCTGTTTTCCTCATGCCCCGGCTGGAAATAGAAGATCCTTCCGTAACCCCGGGTAAAAGTGCATCCGCTCCTGAATACCGCACCGCCTTCGAACCATCCCATAAAAACAACATCATCAGGTTTCGGAATGCTGAAGGGTTCCCCGTATAGTTCCTCATCCTCCAGCTCAATACATGCGGGGATGCCTTTAGCAATAGGATGCGAAGGCTCTACACAAAACAGCTTCTCTCTGTCGCCATGCTTCCAGGAAAGAGTACAGGGCGTCCCCATAAGTCTTCTGAACACTCGGCTGAAATGTGCTGAATGTAGTGCGATCAGCCCCATTCCGCTGTGAACATGTCTGATAACTCTTTCCACCGTTTTGTCCGTTACATCATCCTGCCTTGCATGACTCCACCAGATAAGGACATCAGTATCTGCAAGAATCTCCTCAGAAAGTCCCTGCTCAGGATCATCCAGCGTGGAGCACCTGACGATCATATCCTCCTCAGGATCAAGATTCTTTTTTAAAGCACCATGTATTCCCTCAGGATACACAGCCATGATACCCGGGATGTTCCGTTCATGCTCGTATTCATTCCAAATTGTGACTCTGATCATTCGATCCACCCTTTCCTTCGAAGGTTCGTTACAGATTTCTCTATATTATCCGCATAAGACATGCTTCCGAAAAATTCTGTCATAACATATCCGGAATATCCGTTTTCACAAAGTTTTTGAAGAACAGTGTCTATAGGGATATCACCGTCCAGGACCGCACACGGATACATCCTTCGTCCGTCAGTGCTTTCGAGAATATCACCTTCTCCGGAACTGCTCCACAGACGATCCTTCAGGTGAACATGTGTGATCTTTTTTATAAACAAATCCTGCGCAGCAAGAATATCCTCACCGCTGAAGATAAAATTTCCGGTATCCAGTGTGACCTTCAGTTCAGGCACAGCCTCAAGAAAAGAATTCATACCTTCCATAGTTGCGATAGGACTTAAGGCATTATCATAATCCTCTATCGTAAGCATCAGTCCGTTCTCTGAAGCAATGGAAGAAAGGATGCGCATTCCTTCATGCATCCTCTCAAGCTCTTTTTGGTCTTTGCATTTATCACTGTAAAATCCCGGGATTGCCATGATCTTGGATGCACCCATACTCCTTGCAAGTCTTACATGATCCAGCATCATCTCTTCATCTATCTTCTCTTGCCACCTGTAATTACGATAGATGCTGCTTACCTTCATCCCGATTTTTTCAAGATACTCTGTCCCCTTAAGGTCATCGGCATCAAGCTCGGCGGCGGCATACCCCAGATCACGCACCCACAGGATCGTATCCGCCACAGACTCTCCGCGTTCTGCGGCAGCCTGAACTATATGATGAAAGAAAGTACCGACTTCCAATTTATTATATCCGGGCATAAATAAAACCTCCACGCATGTTTTTCCATCCGGATCTGTTGATACCGTCTGCCTGTGAGCATACATTAACGCTACAGATTATAATACCAAAAATACAAAAAGGAAGCGACCGGGAACGTCCCGGCCGCCAAAGTTTTTCAAATAACCGATTATCAGTCTATGGGTTCAGGCGTCAGCTTCATTATCCAAAATGTGGCCTACATGACGCGTTTCGAAGAACATATCCTTCTTTGCAATGACTATGATCGCAGTCGCAATAAATACGATTATTGTCTCGACACACTTTGTTTTCGGAGTCATGGCGATCTTTTCCTGCAGTGTGTTCCTTTATCGGGATATGCTCTTGATCTCGGTTATCGTAAATGCATTTCTTACTTTTTTAGATTCATACAGAGCTTTATCTGCCGTACCGATCAGATTATTTACCAATTCGGTTCCGTAAGCCGCGCCAAAGCTCATGGTTATATGCAGCTCGGGACAATCGTCGAGGGTGATCTCCTTTAACGAAGACTTAAGGAAAGACAGTTTGTTTTCCAGGTTTTCCTTGGAAATATCAAAAAATACCATCATGAATTCATCTCCGCCATAGCGAAGAACAACATCACCTTTTCGAACAGACTGCTCCAACATGGCTGCAACCTTTTGGATCACCAGATCTCCGCCCTGATGTCCCGCAGTGTCATTGATCGTCTTAAACAGGTCTATATCCGCCATAACAACCGCTTTACAGGGTTCATAAATGAGTTTTTCATCAAGAAACTTTCTGTTTCTTACCTTAGAAAGAGAATCGATATAAATCTTCTCTTCGAATTCAGAGATCTTTTTCTGCTGGGCCAGATTCTGAAGTTTAACATCTGTTGTATCCTGACAGCCGTATACAATGTGAGTAAGCTTTCCGTTTTCGTCACGGTCTCCCACCATAAAGATTCCGTTGAACCAGCGGTTTGCACTTTCACTGTAAAATTCCTGGCTTGTAGAGCCGTGTTCATCCACCGCAGCTATGATCTTATCCTTGTCAAGCCAATCATACAGTTTTTTGCGGAAGCTCTCCGCAACTGTTGCATCCACATTATTTTTCAGGAACCTGAAAGCATCCGGATCCTTTTGAGCCTGCTCAACATATTCGTTGGTACTGATCATGCGGTAGCTGAGATCGTTAACATCGATGAACATTGAGAAGTTGAATACCTTGCCGATAGCCTCGATGATCCTCAGATACTCCTTCAGCTCCTGCTGTGCTGTGATATCAAGATAGCAGCCCATATAAATCTCAAGAGAACCGTCATCCTGACGTCTTATAAATCTTCCGGCTCCCGTTACCCATATAATGCTGCCATCCTTCTTCTGCATACGATAGGTAGCATGAGTAATATCAGGCAATTCCCTATGGATACGGACAGAATCCCAGAAAAGCTTAACTATTGCATCACGCTCTTCCGGGACAAGAGTCTTAATCCAGCTGTCGAACTCATTTGGAAGATCATCCAGTCCGTGGTAACCCAGCATCTGTCTTGTTTCATCATTGAATTCAAAGCTGGTCAGGTTCTCATCACGGTCAAAGGTACAATAATACATACCCGCTCTCAGTCCCTTTGCGAACATGTCCTCTCTGAATTTGGCAGTGCGGTACTTGCTGTTTGCTTCATCTATTCTGCGATTACACTCTTTTATGATCTCCTGCTGTTCTTCCGGATAAGCCGATACGTCAAACAGTGGAGTAAGATCATCTACCGTAACACCATCTTCAGTGGCAAATTTTCCCACACCGTTATCAATTCCATCAGCTGCTGAATTATTACCCATCAGGGCTCCTTTCATCGAAACGAAAATAAGTACATATAAGATATATTTGCATACATAGAAGTGTACCACTTCTGAAAAAAAATGGGGCGGGAATCTTTCAATTCCCACCCCATTCCGGTCCCGATTCGGGAAAACAGGTCAAATCCCGCATTCAAAAGCAGGTATCCGGTCATTGTTCAAAAGATCCGTATCCAGCAACAGCTTCGTCTATGGAGATCTCACCGGTCCCGACACGGTAGACTGCCTGTCTAAACTGTATGACCGCATCATCAGTCAGACCGATCACCTCAGGCGACAGGATCCTTGATTCCGGAACATCACCAAACGCCGCGTACATGCCGTTAAAGGAAAGGTCCTTTGTAGGAGACATAAGTCCCTTATTCTGAGCCATCAAATTCAGCTCCTGCGATGTGATCAGAAATCGCATAAATTCGTTGGCCATATCGAGGCTGGCACTGTTTTTATTGACTGAAAACTGCAGATTGGACATATCAAGGAAAACAGCACCTTCATCCGACATTGGAACAGGAACAAATGCATATGTAAAGGGATTGGCAATAAATGCCTCCGAACGGCTTTCACGCTTCTTTGTTCCCGAGACGGTGTCTCCGGAGCATGTCATCATGGGCACATCCCCTTCAAAAAAGCGGAGGATCACTGCATCATAATTGTTTTCAATATCATTACATGCATCAAGATTCACACAGGCATCACTCATAAAGCGTGTGATCTGTTCAAGAGAGGGCCTGATGTATCCACCTGCAGAAGCATCAAGAGAATTCAGTTTATCTACAGCTTCTTCGTCGTTAGCAACCGTTTCGCAGAAAAACGGATAGATAGTCAGGGTGAAGATGGAAGTCGTCTCCTTTTGAGAAAAACCCATTATCGGATTTTCATAGCCTTTTTCCCTGAAAGCATTGCACACATCTATCAGTTCCCTGTAAGTCGTAGGAACGCTCAGACCTTCTTTTTCAAAAAGACTTGTGTTTACAAGCATTCCGTATGTATTGGAGAAAACCGGCACCATCGGAAGCGAACCATCTTCCGTATTCAGGATGATATTACTGCGGACACAGTCAAGGTCCAATCCAAGTGAGGGGTCTGACAGATCCTCCGCATGGTCGATGGAAGCTTTATACGGGTCGCGTCCATACATCCATGAATAATTGACATAGATGTCAGGAGCATCGTTTCCGTTCAGAACCGTGCCGATCATATTGTTATAATCATCCACCTTGGTATACACAAGTTCAACATTCGGATAATATTCGTTGAAGCGGTCGAACTCCGCCTCCAGCGCCTCAAAATTATCATATCCTCCGGCAATCCTGACAACACCGCCCTGTGAAGTGTCCAGAGCCGGCTTAAAGCCTTCCAAGCCTCCGGCTTCCTGATTTCCGCCGCCGCACGCTGTCAGGTTAAATGCCATGATCACCGGTAACAAAACACTCAACATTTTTTTCATAAAATAATCATCTTCCTTCCTTGATCCTGCGGATTTCCCTGATCACTAATTTTACATCAATGGGCTTGGCGATATGTCCGTTCATTCCTGCATCCAGACATTCCGTGATATTTTCCGAAAAAGCGTCCGCCGTCATGGCGACGATCGGAATGGACGCCGCCCATGGATCCTCAAGCTTTCTTATTGCCCTTGTCGCATCCAGCCCGTTCATCTTAGGCATCTGCACATCCATAAAGACCAGTGTGTAGCTGCCCTTTTCAGCCTTGCTGACCATGTCAACGCATACCTGTCCGTTCTCAGCGCGGTCGCTTGTTATTCCGAACATGGCGAGCATGGCAGAGATGATCTCCCAGTTGATATCATTATCTTCAGCCACAAGTATGTGCAGTCCCTGAAGATCCGAATAATCTTCTTCAGGCTGGACAGAAGCGGATTTTTTCCCCATAAGACTATTGATCTTATCATATAGCGTGGATCTAAACAGCGGCTTTGTAACAAATCCGTTAGCCCCGGCAGCCATTGCCTTATCCTCTATATCTGACCAGTCATACGCAGAGATAAGTAATATGGGAACCTTTGCGTCTATTACAGAACGGATACGTTTGACAGTTTCGACCCCGTCTATTTCAGGCATCTTCCAGTCAACTATGATAACATCATAATCCTTACCGGATTTATGCCTGTGCTCGATCATTCCGAGAGCTTCCAACCCTCCCGGTGCCTGTTCCGCCGTTGCTCCGAGAGATGTTAATGCATCGGCTGCGGTCTGAAGCATGGTCTCGTCATCATCAACGATCAGAACATCCATCGGATCAAGCCTCATATCATCTCTCTGCCTGTCAGCCACCGGAATATCCAGAACAACCGTAAAGGTTGTTCCCTTTCCCTGCTCACTCTGACAGTCTATCGTTCCGCCGATCAGGTCAACCATCTGCTTGGTGATAGCAAGGCCCAAACCGGTTCCCTGGATGCTGTTGACACGGCTGTCAACCTGCCTTGAAAAGGGTTTATACATATTCTCCATATATTCCGGACTCATTCCGATGCCGGTGTCTGCCACGATATATGTAAGCCTTATGCAGCTTGGATCATTACTCTTTTCCTCACGCAGATCCACGCTGACTCTTCCGCCGGGTTCCGTATATTTTACGGCGTTGGAAAGAATATTTATATAGATCTGGTTCAGGCGCAGCTGATCGGTATACAGGTATTCCTTTTCGATCTTATCCACATTGAAACTGAATTCTATATTTTTTTCCTTGATCATCGGCTGTGAGATATTCACCAGGTTTTCAACCGTTTCAACAATGGAAAATGTAAGAGGGTTCAGCTTCAGATTCCCGCTTTCCACCTTCGATATATCCAGGATATCGTTTATCAGCGTCAGCAGATGATTGCTTGCAAGGCTGATCTTCCTGAGACTTTCCTTTGTCGATTCAACATCCCCGGGGTTCTTCTCAGCCAGAGTAGTAAGTCCGATGATGGCATTCATCGGAGTACGGATATCGTGTGACATCGTGGAAAGGAAATCTGTCTTGGCTTTGTTTGCCGACTCAGCTTTGCTTGCGGTTATCTGAAGCCGCTTGTTTAAGGAGAGCATATAAAAAAGATCACACAAAAACAGGACCAGCAAACCGGCGGATACAGCTCCGAAAAGCACCCAGTTTCCGTTTCTCACATTCAGATCATCCGCAGGGACCAGACTGAGCATTGTCCAGCCGGGTGCGGTCGTGATGGGAGTATAGGCAAGCACGCACTCCTGTCCATGTGAATTGATCATTGAGATCGAACCTGTGGATGAGGTGATATTTTCAAACAGATCCTTTGACGGCTCAAGATCGATCGGATTGTAGGATTTATAGAACTCAAAAAAGCTTGAATTCTTGAAACTGTTTCCTTTTATGATGTAATCACCGCTGTCATCTATCAGCGACAGCTCTGCGTTCACAAGCTCCGGCTGTGGGAATACCCATTTCTGCTCCAGTACCGAAATCGGGATTATCCTAAGCAGCACGGCATTCTTATAAGAATCGCTGTCCTGATCATACAACTTTATATTATTGCAAAACGCAAGAGACTGTTCGCCGTTCATCGGATTTGTGAAGGCACGGGTTACATTGATGGTCTTTCCGATCTCATCGATCCATTCCCCATTGCCCAGGACATCCAATCTCTCATATGAAACCTCATAATCGTCATCAGTGCCGAGTCTTGGTCTTGTAGAAAGACCCTTCAGCGATTCCGGATAGACCAGATGCGCCGAAGCACTCTCAAGGACATGGGAAGTGCGGATATAATCGGCAGCCTCTTCAATAGTCATTGATCTGCTGTTTATGTACTGAGCCCATACATCGCAGATATTCTGCTCACCTTCAAGATAATTCCCCGTCACCTGCTCCATGGTGACAGTAGTATCCTCAAAATGTTCTATCTGCCTGAGATATGAATCCCTGCTCTCATATCCCGAATAAAGATCAACAAAGATCAATATGGAAGCCATAATGATCACGTTGACTATGATTATCATGATTTTTTTCATATACCGATCTCCCGCGCTTCATCTTCAGAAGCAATGTCCGGTTGCTTCACAGTTTAGAAAGCATACATAAGCTGCAGTGCAGCCGGCACCATCCATTCAAGCTTTCAGTTTTTGCTTGTTTTCATACATCTCTTTGTCGGCACGCTCAAATATATCAGATACAAATCTGTCGCTTTCCAGATTGTATTCCGACATTCCCGATGCGAGGATCACTCCAGAACCGGCGTTCTTATTTTCTGTTTTTCCTTGGATCTTCCGGTTTCTTTGCATTTTCCGGTATCGCCCAGGATCTTCCGAAGCGCTCTGCACCGGGAATACGGCCTTCCGCAACATACTGTGTAACATTTCAAAAAACACCTAAACAGTATATATTTTATACGAATATCTGCATATTTTGAACATAAATTTCATAGGGGCGTAAAAAAAACAAACGGCAGGGACAAGCCCTGCCGCTTCAATTTGATCACAGATCCTCATCAGCTGAATATAGTCATCCGATGAGTTCATATTTCATTTTCACTACGGCATCAGCCTTTTAA